>DAISZP010000540.1:0-3417 GCA_036824745.1 Luteolibacter sp. | reverse complement strand
CCGGAGAGATGGGAAGGGCTTTCTGAAACGGGTTTTCCGGATTCAGCTTGGCCCACGCGGCGATCAGCGGAACGCGCGATCCGCCTTCGAAGCGCGTGCCCTTCTTGCCCCTTAGCGGGAGATTCGGCGGTCCGTCGCTGCCGTTGTCGGAATAGAAGATGACGAGGGTGTTTTCGGCGACGCCGAGTTTCTCTAGCTGGCCTAACAAATCTCCGAGCGACTTGTCCATGCCCTCGACCAGGGTGGCGAAGGCGAGATCGATGCCTTTCAAATCCGGATAGTTCTTCGTGAATCTCGCGTCGGCTTCAAACGGCGCGTGCACGGCGTAGTGGGCCATGTAGGCGAAGAAGGGCTTTTTCTCCTTCACCGATTCCTCCAGCGAAGCGGACAGCTCGTAGGTGAGCGCTTCGGTTAGAAACACATCCTGCCCGTGGTATTTCTCCAATCCGGGGATGTCCCAATCGTGTCCTCCGTTCCGCCATGCGGCGCTGAAGTTTTTCGTGCCCCAGTATGAACCGGGGCCGCCGACGCCGCATCCGCCGATGTTGACGTGGAAGCCGAGGTTTTTCGGGTCGCCCGCCGGGGTGGCGGTGGGGCCGAAGTGGGCTTTGCCGCAATGAATGGTCCAGTATCCGGATTGCGCGAGCACACGCGGCAGGGTGGGGAGCGAAACATCGAGCCCTTCCATCCTCCATGCGGGTCCGGTGATGCCGTTCTTTTCGATCTTGCCGGTATCGATCACCCGCTGCGGATTCGTCCAGGTGGTGATGTGCAGGCGGGGCGCCTCCCTGCCGCTCATGAGCGAGGCGCGGGTGGGTGTGCAGACCGAGTAGGCGTGGGCGTTGGTGAACATGCGCCCTTGCGCGGCGAGTCGCTCCATGTTCGGCGTGCGGTAGCGCGAGTTGAGGGGCGCGTCGATCGCCTTGCCATCCGCAGTTTCGAGAAAACGGACCGAGGTGTCCGTGGTGCCCATGTCATCGACGAGAAAGAACAGGATGTTGGGCCTTGCGACTTCCGCAGCGGAATGAGTGGCAAACGGAAGGAGGCCGATCAGGCAGAGCGCGAACAGTTTCATGGAGAGAAAGGACAAAAACGAACGTCAAGACTACGGAGCCGAACGTGGGGTGTTGTCACTCCAAAAGAATCCGCCGGCCCGAAACCGGACCGACGGAACTCTCTAGCAGGGTGTGCCGATGCTCAAGGGATCAAGCCTTGCCGGGAACCGGGGGTTTCTCTTCCGGCATCTTGACGTTGCCCTTTTCGAAATCGAGAGCGCTGGGAGTGCAGGCGAAGTTGTAGAACGGCGAGCTTTCGTTCTTGGTGACATCGTTCCAGCGGATCATTTGTCCGGTGTAGGCGGACATGCGGCCGATGATGGCGACGAGGGTGACGTCGGCGATGCGCTGGGCGTCGTTGAGTGGCTTGCCGGCCTGCACGCTGCGGATCATGTCCACGTGCTCCTGGATCTGGCCGTTGTCATTGTCCACCTTGATGTCCGGGATGGAAACGTCCTTGCCCTTGAGTTTTCCACCACCGTAGCAGAAGCCTTCGGTGCCGGTGAACATCTCGCCGACGTTCTGCTGGGTACCGGAAATCTGGCGGCACTGGCTGTGGATGTGCACCTCGTCGCCGAAGTCGTAGTCCACGCTGAAGAAGTCGAACATGTTGCCGGTCTCGCGGCGGGCGCGACCGCCGAAACCGAGCGCGCTGACGGGCAGGCGGCCGAGGAACCAGACGGCGACGTCGAGATTGTGGACGTGTTGTTCGACGATGTGGTCGCCGGAGGTTTCGCAGAAGTTGAGCCAGTTGCGGGCCATGTAATCGGCGTCGGATTCACCTTCGTTGCGGCGTTTGATCCACGGCACGGTGCCGTTCCACTGAACGACGCCGCCCTTGATCTCGCCGATGGCTCCGGCATCGATGCGGGCCTTGTTCTGGAGGTAGCTTTTTTGGTGGCGGCGCTGGGTGCCGGTGACGACCGCGAGGCCCTTGGCCTTTGCCTTTTCACCGGTGGCCATGACGGAGCGCGCGCCGACCGGATCGACGGCCACGGGTTTCTCGATGAAGCAATGTTTGCCGGCATCGACAGCGGCGGCGAAATGAATCGGGCGGAACGAGGGCGGCGTGGCCATCAGCA
This sequence comes from Luteolibacter sp., assembly GCA_036824745.1. Taxonomy (GTDB): domain Bacteria; phylum Verrucomicrobiota; class Verrucomicrobiia; order Verrucomicrobiales; family Akkermansiaceae; genus Luteolibacter. The sequence continues at coordinate 1,280 of DAISZP010000540.1, read as the reverse complement.
CGTATTCGCAATCGGTGGCGATGACTTTCTGATAGTTGTCATAGCCGCCGAAGCAGCGGTCGGCCGGCACGTTGAAACGCTTGCCGGTGCCGTCAGCGGCGGGCTTGAAGGCGTCACCCACGGCGGTGACTTCCACATCGAGGCCGAGGATCTTGGCGGCGGCGATGAAATCACCGAGCGCTCCATTGCCGCGACCGCCGCAACCGATGAGGCCGACCTTTAATTTTTTTCCTCCGCCGGCGGTCTGGCCGAAGAGGGAGGTGGTGGCGAGACTGACCCCGGCGAGTGTGGTGTTTCCGAGGAAGGAACGGCGATTCAAGGTTGGGTTCATGGGCGATATGGTTGGTCGTTGGGAAACTCGGGATTTCGAGAGTCATCCCATTACACCGGCGGACCGGCTCTCCTTTCAAGGGTTGGCGATTGCCCACGGCGCGATAGGAACGCGCGCCCGGCGACGTTTCGGAAGGTTCATGACGGAAACTTTGAAAATCAGCCTGTTTGCGGGGTTGTTCGCGCCCGGGATCGCGTTTGGGGAAACGAATGTCCTGCTGATTGCCGGGCCGAAAAGTCACGGTGCCGGCCAGCACGAACATCCCGCGGGCTGCGAGTTGCTGGCGAAGCATTTGAACAGTAGCGGCCTCGGAATCCGGGCCGAGGTGAGCCTTGGCTGGCCCGCCGATCCCGCGAAAGCCGCCGCGGCTAACAGCATCGTGCTCTACAGCGACGGCCAGGACGCCCATGTCGCGAAGGGCCACGTCGCCGAACTGGAAAAGCGCTTCGACGAAGGAAAAGGCCTCGTGGTGCTGCACTACGCGCTGGAGCCGACGGATGAAACCATGGCCGCGTTTCTGGATCGGGCGATCGGCGGGCATTTCCAAGTCGGTTGGTCGGTCAATCCGGTGTGGAAGATGAATGATCCGCTGATCGCGAAACATTCGGTCACCAGCGGTGTGAGTCCGTTTTCGATCGAGGAGGAGTTTTACTATCACATCAAGTTCGCGGAAAACGCGACGCCGGTCTTCCGCGCGCTGCCGCCGATGGATTCGTTAGGCGAGGACGGCCCGCGCTCGGGCAATCCCATGATCCGCAAGGCGCTCGAAATGAAGGAACCCCAAACGCTCGCCTGGGTGGCTGAAAACCCGGGCAAAGGCCGTGGTTTCGGCTTCACTGGCGGCCATTTCCACCATCATTGGTCGAACGACGGCTTCCGCAAACTCGTGCTCAACGCCATCGTCTGGACCGCGAAAGCCGAAGTGCCCGCGCAGGGCGTCGTCGGGAAG
>DAISZP010000539.1:0-3425 GCA_036824745.1 Luteolibacter sp. | reverse complement strand
CGGATGATCTCGCGGATATTCTCGACCGGCACCTTCATCATGTCGTGTGGGTTGTCCGCGAGCTTGAACAAAGCTGGAGTCACTTGATTGACGCGCACGTCGGTGCATTGGGCGGACAGCAGCACGGCGACGAGCAGGGTGAACGCGTCCGTGTGATCGAGCGGGATCGGCGTTTCCGGATAGAGTTCCGCGAGCCGCCGCCGGACGTGGTCGGCGCGTTGTTGTTTCCTCATGCGGCGGGTTGTTTCACACGAAGCCCGTCCATGCAAGGCGGCGGGAGCGTTTGACAGCTCGCGGGGCGCTCCGCTGTAGTGTTTCCATGCCCGGAAACCCAAGTCCGATCGATCGCGAGGCCGTGATCCGCCGCCACCACGTGGTGTTGGAAAAAGCCGACCCTCTCACGCCGATCAACCTCGGCCTGCCGGTGCCCGCGTTTGTGTTCACGGCGGATGTGACCGGCTTGCAATCGCTCGTTTCCTTTCACGCGAAGGGCCAGCAACTCAACACGATGGCGGACTGGGCGTGGCACGAGTTTCCAAACCCGGAGAACTTCACGCTCGCCGACACGACCTCGCCCCACCCGCATGGAGATGGCACGCGTCCCTATTCGCCGATGACCACGCCGCCCGGACTCACGAAGGAAAAAACCGCCCGCTGGCCCGCCGCGGCCGCATGGTTGCGGGCCAATCCGCAACGTTTCCCGCTCGGCACGCTGGGTTTGGTTCTGGACGGAAAGGCGCTGGATGCCGCCGATCTATCAGAAATCAAGCTGGTTCACAATCTGTGGGAAGGCCGCCTCGACACAAGCTTCAAACTGGCGGGAGAGGTCGTGAAGGTCAGCACGGCGGTGATACCTAGCGCGAAAGTGGCGTCGCGCATCGAATCGAAGTTGCTGGAATCCGGCCGGCTTGGTTTCGTCATTCATTTTCCCGGTCCTTCCGCGACTTGGGGCGGCACTTCCTCCGAAGAACATCCGGAGTCCCATCTAACCAAACTGATCAAGAACGTTCAAAACACCGCGATGTTCGAAAGAACCGTGGGCGAAAAGAAATACTTCGCGGTTCTCATGTGGATGGGCGACGGGAAAATGGTGGAGGCTGGTCCGCATCGCTGGAATTTCCAGGTGAAAGGTTCTGAAGTGGTGGAACTCAACTGGTCCCTCTGGCCGGAGATGGAACACACAAGGGACCGCTCGTGTGCGCAATTCAATCTCGTGGCGCAGGACAGCGCCAATCTCTGGAAACAATACTGGACCAAACGCACCGGCATGGTCGATTTCTCAGGATCCAAAGATCCGCGCGCGAAGGAGCTCGAACACCGCATCATCCTCTCGCTCTACCTGACCGCCATCCATTGCGCGGGGAAAAGTCCGCCACAGGAAACCGGCCTCGCGCAGAACTCATGGTTTGGAAAGTTCCACATGGAGATGCTGCCATGGCATTGCGCGCAGTTCGCCCTGTGGGGACGAGTGGATGATGTGGTGGAGAAGCTCGATTTCTATCAGAAAATCCTGCCGCAGGCCCGCGCCACCGCGGCAAACCAAGGCTGCATGGGCGCGCGCTGGCCGAAGATGACGGATCCCTCCGGCCGCGAAAGCCCGAGCGACATCGGCGTGTTCCTCGCCTGGCAGCAACCGCATCCGATCTATCTGGCGGAGCTTGCGAGGCGAGTGAATCCCGGACGGGAAGGCATGGAGAACCTCCGTGAGATTGTTTACGCCACCGCGGATTTCATGGCTTCGTTTCCGCTGCGCGGAAAGGACGGCAAGCTGCATCTCGTGCCTCCGCTCATCCCGGCGCAGGAATGTTACAAGCCCGCGGGGACTTCCGATCCCGCATTCGAGCTGGCCTATTTCCGCTGGGCGCTCGGCATCGCGCGGCAATGGCGGAAAGCACTCGGCGATGCGCCGGACCCGATGTGGGACCGCGCGTGGAGGGAACTCGCGCCACTGCCGACGTTCGAGGATCGCTACGCCACGGTGTGCGGGCCGCCGTTCACCCTTTACCATGACCATCCGTGCGTCCTCATGATCTGCGGTTTCCTGCCACCCGGTGAAGGTTTCGACATGAAACGCTTCTCTAACACCTTCGCCGACATCCGGAAGAAATGGGACTGGCCCACGACCTGGGGCTGGGATCCGCCGGTCATGGCCCTCGCCGCCGCGCGCCTCGGTCGTCCGGCGGACGCGGTGGACGAGCTGCTGCGCGACACGCCGAAGAACCGCTACCTCGCCAACGGCCACAACTATCAGGAAGACCGCCTGCCGCTCTACTTGCCGGGAAACGGCGGCCTCCTTCTCGCCGTCGCCGCGATGCTCGCGGGCTGGGACGGCGCGCCGGATCGCAAAAACCCCGGGTTTCCCGACGACGGCACGTGGGATATCCGCTGGGAGGGCCTGCGGCCGATCCCTTGAGCGGCGCTTGTGATGCGGAAGCCGTTCCGATACCTTCCCGCCATGCGGAAGTGGATGCTCTTGCCGGTGCTGGCCTTGTTAGGCATGGCCGGAGGTGCGGCATGGTGGTTCCGCGAACCCCTGTTGAAATGGACGCACGAATTCCGCACGGCGGTGGTTCCGAAGCCGAAACCCGACCCGAAGCGCTACGCGGTGCTCGTTTCCGAGCTGCAACGCTGGCGCGCCGATCTCGCGAAGAAGCACAAACAAGCGGGAACTTCCGCCGAACGCGCGGCGGTGGAGCATGATGCGAGGATTGTGTTAGAAACCACGCTGCCCGAGATGATGCGCTGCTGGCTCGGCACGCCGTGGGACTTCAACGGCACCGCGGCCAAACCCGGCGGCGGCAAGATCGCCTGCGGATATTTCGTTTCCACCGTGCTGATGGATGCCGGATTCAAGGTGGACCGCTATCAGCTCGCACGCCAGGCATCGGGAAACATCATGCGCTCGTTTCTGGAAAAGGACGACTGCCGGCTCACCGTGGACCAGCCATACGAGCAGTTCGCCGATGGTGTGTCCAAGGCGGAACCCGGGATCTACTTGTTAGGGCTCGATACCCACGTCGGGTTTCTCGTGGTCACGGCCGATGGTTTCCGCATGCTGCATTCCTCCGGCTGCGAACCGTGGTGCGTGGTGGATGAATCCCGCGAAAACGCCTGGGCGCTCAAGCGATCGAGCTGGCGGATGATCGGCAACCTCACCGCGGACAACCGGGTGATCCGGCGCTGGATCAAGGCGGAAAAGATCGCGGTGGTCGGCACCTGAACCCGCCGCATCTGCCTTGCATGGGCGGCCCGCACCCGTTACCCAGCGGGCGTTGAGCGGCGAATCCGAACATCCCCCGAAGCTCATGCAGTGGCGCTTGGAGTGCCTCGGCCACTCGTTGATCGAGGGTCTTGCCAGCCTGCTGCCCGGCTCCTGGGCGTTCCGGCTCGGCGAGGCAATCGGTGGGATCGCATGGCACTTCATG
>DAISZP010000538.1:0-3427 GCA_036824745.1 Luteolibacter sp. | reverse complement strand
GTCCGCTCCGAAACCGCCTCGTTTCTGAAACGGGACGCCGCCACCTACGATCTCGTCTTCGCCGATCCCCCCTACTGGAAATCCCACGGCGACAAGGACCACGCCGGTGACCTGCTCAAGGCCGGTTTGTTGGCTCCCCGCCTCGCGGAAAACGGACTCTTCATCGTCGAAATCTCCGCCAACCAGAAATCCCCCGCCGGTGAGGGACTGGAACTGATGGACCGCCGCGAATACGGCAGCAGCGCCATCCTCATGTATGCCCGCCCCTCTTGACGCCCCGTTCATGGAGTGTTCGTAGTTCCCCTTTCCAGGGGCAATGCCTTTAAGGATTCCACTCTGTCGTGTTGTTTCTTGATCCCGGAGGGATCGGAGAAATTAGCCCCGGGTCGAGGAGCGATCGCGACGACCACCCGGGGCTTTCGCATCGCATCTGTATCCGACCCCGGAGTGGGTCGCAGAGGGTGCGGACGTCCATGATGATTCGCGGCCGTTCTTGCACGCCCTCCTGGGTGCGGATGCTTCGGGATTCCAGTCCGGGGGTGGTCGTCGCTATCGCTCCTCGCCCCCCGGCTACCCGCTGTAATCCCTACCGGGATAAAGAAAGGCCGTCCTATCCCGCCGCTCAATGATGGTTAGTCGGACTCGCTCCGGGCCCTATCGACGGGTTGTTCCGCATTGGATAGCTTCTGACGCGCCAATTCATGTGCTCTCCACGAGACCATTCCGGAGGAAAGCGCCAACAATCCGGATCCGGCAAAAATCCAGGCCAATGATCCCAGAACCGTGAGGATGCTTTCATGGGCCTTCCTCTGCGCCGCAATTATTCCCTCCGCATCGAAGTCATGGCCCTTCTTCTCGAGAAACCTGACTAGTTTGATTTCACTTTCGAGATTCCGATGAAGAGCCGGTTTGAGCCTGCTCTCGGTCATGTGATGCGCGAACCCTGTCGCTCCGAAACAAATCGCGGCAACGATGAACAACAAGATCGCGATTCCGCGCCCCCACTTGAGGAGATCCTTATCTCGGAGCAAGAAAACAGCTTGGATCGCAGGATGCATGTTCAGGAAGGCGATGGGCGTGTCCCTTGGTCACGAGCCCTTTGGTCTCTCGACGCTGATTTTCACCTTGCGCCCCTTCGCGCTGGAAACCTGTTGAACGCATCGGACCGTGGCATCAACTGCATCCTCGATGGTGAGAGGGACATTCGCTGGTATCTTCGCGGAGGAGGCGTCAACGACGACTTCGATCTCGCCACTGCCGGGGTCATTGGTGCGAATCTTGATGCCGGCTGACGAAGCAATATTGATATTGGCCGGATTCTTCCATGATCCGTCCGTAATCGGCGTGAAAGGAAGAACGATGGCCATGATGTCAGCCTCAAGCCCGGACCGATCCGAAACCACCTGAACATCTCGTATAAGAATCTCGTCTCCACCTCCCGAGTTCGCCAGATAGAGCGGTTGCTTGACCGTGATGATCGCGAGCAATGATGCCCTGGCGATCGGTGCCAATAGGAAGAACATGGCTGAAATCGTTTTCATGGCTTTTCTAGCTGACAGGGTATCGGTCCAGCGCGAGAGGCTAGGAATCTAAGTTAGCTCCGGCAAGGGTGGAAAAACCAGATTCCACGTGGCAAAGGCGAGTAGCCCGGCTAGCAATCGCATTGGTGGGCGTTCCGGTCTCATGGAGCGTGATCTCGACCGGCGGCATAGAGCAGCCAGAAACCGCCGATGACAAATACAAGTGTGCCCAACGCCAAGCCAACGAGCCAAAACAAAGCTGCAAAGTTCGGGCCACCATCACCAGCTGAGTTGGCGGGCGTCTGAAACATCGCAATCATCTGGCTGCTGCAAATGACGGCGACCAAGATCAGTATCATGCCTGCAATGCGCTTCTTCATGGATTGGCAGATGACGCTGCGAGGTTGGGCGAACAGCGTATTGGTTTAGTGCGAGAGGCTAGGGATTGGAGTTAGCTCCCACAAGGAGGGAAAAATCAAATTTCATGGAATTGAGAGTGTGGTGTTTGTGTCTATTGATGCGTCCTTTTTCTAAAAAAGCCCCGCCTGTTTCCAGACGGGGCTTTGCGATTCAGTTAGGTCTGGCCGCGTTCACGGGGCGGCGGTGATGGTGATCACCTGCTCGGCGCTCATTTCGCTGTGGTCGCGGCTGTTTCCCACGTCGGTGCGGACGCGGACGATCTGGCCGGCGGTGAAGGGGCCGATGAGGTTTCCGGAGGGGACGTTGGCGGTGACGCGTTGGTAGTCCGCCTGCACGCCCTCCACCAGATGGAGCAGGTCCAGCACGGTGGCGTGCGCGCCGGATTCCGCCACGTAGGTGACGCGCAGCGAGAGGCCTTCCTGCACGATGGCGGCGATCTCCAGCACCTGCGGCATGGCGGTGCCGTCCTCGGTATCCACGCCCGCGAGCGCGTCTCCCTCCGGGGTGCCTGCGGGGAACTCGCTCTTCCATGCCTGGTACCAGGCCTTGTTGAAGACATCCAGGGTGCGGGCGGAGGCGCGCAGCGTGGAGTTGGCCGAGCGCCAGGCGCCGGCGGCCTCCTCGCGGGTCTGGCGCTTGGCGGGCAGCGCGGCCCAGCGCGTCTGATAGGCGGCGGCGGCGGTGCCGCGCGCCACGATGGCGGGCACGGGCGGCACGGCGGCGGCGCGCGCTGCGTTGAGCTTCTGCCAGCAGGCGATGGTTTTGAGGGTGCGCTCCTCGATGGTGGCGCGGCTGGTCTGGCGGATGCCGCTGATCTGGTCCACATCCCGCTGCATGGGGTCCTCATCCGGCACCTCGCTGTCGAAGCGGGCGGCCAGCGCCACATTCATGGTTTGGAAGAAGGCGTATTCCACGGCGAGCGCGCCGTCCGCGGTATCGAGCGTGTTTTTCGCGGCCTCCGCGTCTTCCGCCTGGCCCACGAGGGCTGCGACGAGTTCCGCGTGGTCGTCCTTTCCGCGGGTGCCGATGGTGAAGGTTTGGGCGAGTTCCCACACGCCTTGGGTCTGGAGGGCGCGGGCTTGGATGATCTGCCAGTTCTGGGGCATGGTTTTGTGTTTCTATGGATGGTGCGCGGATGCCGGGTGAAGCAGGCGGGCCGTGGAACCCATTTCCCCGTCCCGCCGACGGCGGTGCATCCGCCTTCCACCGTCATGGATGACTAACAAACTCCGCTTGTGTCATGTCAAGCATGTCATGTTTTCCAATCTGACAAAATTCCCCGCCGCGCCCGCCGCCTGCATGATTGTGTGCCTGCCCTGCATGGCTCCACGCCCGCCCTGCATCGTGCAAGCCTCCCCGGCAGACATGCAAACGGCCCCGGCAGACGTGCAGGCGGAGTTACGAACTGTGCAGACGGGGCCGGGAGGTGTGCAGGCGGGGTTGGGAGGTGTGCAGGCGGGGTTGGGAGGCGTGCAGGCGGGGTTGGG
>DAISZP010000537.1:0-3428 GCA_036824745.1 Luteolibacter sp. | reverse complement strand
CTTCGATGTTGTTGAAATCCGCGAAACGCTCGCGCAGCGCCTGGAGCTGTGCGTCGAGTTCTTCCTGCGGCACTTCGGCGGGAGGAACCGTGACCTTGATGCCCTTGTATTCGGGAAGTTGAACTTCCGGAGCAAGCGTCAACTTGGAAACGAACGAAATCGCGCCGTCCGCAGCGGTCGTCAGGTTTTCCGGGATGCCGAAATCCAGCACCTTCAGATCTTCCTGCTTCAATGCCTCGTCGAAGGCCTCGTTGAACAAGCGTTCGTTGAGTTCCTCGGTGATTTCCTTCTCAAACTTCTTCTCCACCAGCGCCTTCGGAGCCTTGCCGGGCCGGAAGCCGGGAACCCGGGCCTTGCTGGCGTATCCGCGGACGATCTGGTCACGCTGGCCTTGGACTTTTTCCGCGGGGATTTCCACACGCAGGGTGGCGACGCACTTGGGCTGCTTCTCGACAACGATGTTCATGATGGATGGGGCCGGTCTTCAGCACCGGGGCGGGGAACCTAGTGGATACCCACGCGCCTTGTCAAACGGGGTGTTCAAAAAGCATTTCGCCGCGCCGAAATGGGCAAAAAATGCAGAATGAGCATACAATCACGGCACTTTCCACGAGTGCTTCGCCCAGAAATCCTCCAGATCACCGTGGCTGCCATTGAAAGCGTTGTGCTCCAGCGGCCGGTCCATGCCGCCGAAATAGCGCGGAGCTTTCCACGATCCGTAGTGATAGACCTGCGGCTGGGAACGGCCGTGTTTCCACTCGACGCCAGCATATTGCCACATCGCCCAGTTTTTCCAGGTGCCGTGCGCCGCCATCAATTCGGCGGGTGTGCGGAATCCCTTGTCGTGGGAATACAGCGCGATCCAATACGGATGATGACGCAGCCTCGCCTTCTGGGCGGGCGTGGCGGAGCTCAGCGTGGCCCGCATGCGATCGCTGTTTTCCAGATAGATGATGGGTGGCACGCCGGTGAGGCTTTCCACCCGATCCAAGAAACGGATCATCTCCGCGGGTGTGGATTTCGTGTCGAAATCACCGGCTAACAGGACGGGCGTGTCCCGAAGTCCGCGGGTTAGGGCGATCCCACGCACGATGGAAACGTATTGATCCGCCTGCATCACCGGATCGGTCCCCTTGGTGACGAAATAATACGTGCCGAGTTTCAACGACTCCCGGTGCGCGGAGCCGAGAAACGCGGCGCATTTCTCATCCGGCACGCCACCCTTGCCCGCGCGGGCGATCAATCCGCAGGCGCCATTCGCGGCCAATGCGGAAACGTTATTTTCGGAGAAACCGGAGCCGCCTCGCTGGCGTTCCTTGGGATCCCAACTGGAAACGTTCACCACCTTCGGTGCCTTGTTCAGCGGCATCCGGCCGTAGTTTCCACCGCCCGAGCATTGGCACAGAATGGCAGCCAGTCCGATGAGAGGGATGCGTTTCCAAATCATTCGGCGATTCCAGCAAGCGGTAGACGTTTCCGCAAGCCAGTTCATCCTTCCGTGAGACCCGCCCAGTGCCAAAGCCCGGGATCAAGCTCATGCCGCGCGCACTTTGCCAGCGCCTCGGCATCCGCACCTTCATGCAGCACGGAGAACAGGGTGGAACCCGATCCGCAGAGCAAAGCCGCCGCCACCTCATCTCTCGCCAGAAGCCACATCTTCAACTCCGCCAAAAACCGGTGTTTGCTGAAAACCGGACGCTCCAACTCGTTCACCAAGCTCACTCCTCCGATTTCCTGCTCACCATAAAGCACGCCCTGCAGTTCCACCGAACCGTTCCAGCGACCGTAGGCATCCGGCGTGGAAACTCCGAACCAGGGTTTCAAGAGCAGCACGTTCAGCGGGGAAGGGGAGGGCACCTTTTCGATATGCTCGCCACGACCAGTGCAGCGGCCCGCACCGGGTGTGAGGAAGAATGAAATGTCGGAGCCGATTCCTGCCGCGATCTCCGCGAGCTTGGCTGAGCCAAGTTTGCCTTCATGAAGTTGGTCCAGCCCGAGCAAGGTGCTTGCCGCATCGCTGCTTCCTCCAGCGAGGCCCGCGCCATGCGGAATGCGTTTCGCGAGATGAATCGAATATCGGCACGGGATGCCCAAAGCCGCTTCATAGGCTCTCACCGCTTTCACCACCAGATTGTCCTCACCGGTCGGGAGGTCCGGATCGCTGCAGGTGAAGGAGAACGCGCCGGTTTCAGAAAACTCCAGCCGATCCGCCAGACCGGGCAATCTCACCATCGTGGTGTCGATCTCATGAAACCCGTCCTCGCGTCTTCCGAGAACGCGCAGCGACAAGTTGATCTTCGCGGGGGCTGACAGTTGGAGAGCGCTCATGGCAGGAAATCACGGACAATCAGGGCCATCATCCGGCCGGTTTTCCCCAGCTCCTTGCGGTAGCTGTAGAAGCGCGAGAGATCTGAGGCCGTATTCAGCCCGCAGTCGATGAAATTCCCCACTCCCGCGGCCGCGGCTTGGTCGGAAATCGCATGAGGAATATCCACCTCGTAGTCCGGTGGCCGGATGCACGGGCTGAGAACCGCGACCACGTCCTGCGGATCGGTGCCGAACTCCCGGGCCATCGTTTCCAAGGCCACCCCGAAGATATTTCCCTCCGTGCCCTTTTTCCCCGAGTGCAGCAGGCCGATGGCCCCCGTTTTCCGGTCCGCCAGCCAGATCGCACCGCAATCCGCCACGTAGATGGCCAACACGACGCCGGAGCGCGCGCTCACCAATCCATCCACACCCGGCACCACCGGCAATCCATCGGGTGCCAAAATCCGTTCCGCTCCGGGCACCACCGCCACGGCGCTTCCGTGGATTTGCTCGGCGCGCCACCATTCGGTGTTTTCGCCGCCGAATCTGAAAACCACCTGCTCATGCAGCGGGCGGAGTTGGTTCATCGCCTCATCACGGTCTCCGGTGATGGTCAAACCCGCAACACGCTCCACCCATCCCGCTCTCACGCCGGGGATTTCCTGCAATGCGGTTAGAAAAGGGAACGCCTCCGTCACCCGGGGACGGTGACGGAGGCGCTGAGATTCGCCAAGCTGGTTTTTGAATCGGGTCGTGCTTCCTTCGATCAGGCCATCGCGCGGCCGGTGATGGCGCGCTTGGTATGCTCGAGGGCTTCCGCCTGATCCTCATCCAAACCGGCAAGGATGCCCGCCAGATCGTTGGCAATCTCGGAACGCATCTTCGAAACGAGATCGACTCCCTTCGAGGTGATGCGAACCATGATCTTGCGGCGATCTTCAGCGGCGTGGACCCGCTCGACATACGAAAGCTTCTCAAGTCGATCAACCAGGCCGGTGGCGGCCGCGGTCGAGTGACCCATCTTCTTCGCAATGTCGGACATGGTCAGGTATTCCTCGCTCGATAGATACGTCAGCAGGAAGAACTGGGGAAACGAGATGTTACCCTTGTTCAGCTCCGTG
>DAISZP010000536.1:0-3443 GCA_036824745.1 Luteolibacter sp. | reverse complement strand
GCTTCGAGCCCACGGATGCCGACCTCGCCATCAAAGGCCTGGCCCCAGCCGTACATGGCGCTGCGGAAGGTCCAACCGTCGTCATCGGCCGGTTTCGTGGTGATGGTGGTTTCCGTGGGAGCGCCGGCGCTCAGGGCGGAGGCGCTGGCTAGCAGAATGAGTGCGGATTTGGAGATTGGTTTCATGGAAGGTTTGGGATCAAGGATCAGATTCGGGATTCGTGGCAATTCATGTTAGGCTGAAAGCCGCTCAGTGGGCCTCCGGGGCCGCTTCCGTTTCGCCGATGCCTTCATCAGTGATCGAGCGACCGCCATCTTCGATCATGGCACGGGGTTTCCCGCCTTCCGATGCGATGACGGGCTTGTCATGTTTCAGCCCCACGCCGGCGACGTATTGCAGGAAGAGCGGTTTGGCGCATTCCTTGCCGAGCGCGTTCAGGCGTTCCTGCATCGCGGCGACCTTGTCGGGATGCGCGGCGGCGAGGTTGTTTTTCTCGTAAGGATCTTCGGCGAGGTTGTAGAGATCGAAGCTGGTGGGGATCAAGGTGCGCCAGATGAACTTCCAGTCGCCCTGGCGCAGCGCGCCGCGGAAAGGCTCGACGTTGTAAACCATCTCGGTGCGCGGCGAGGGTTTGTTTTCTGAAATCACGCTCCAGACGTTGAGTCCGTCCAACGGTTTGCATTTGGCGGTGGAGGCGCCGGCCAGCGCGGCGAGCGTGGGGTAGAGGTCCACGGCATGGATCATGCCGTCCACGGTTCCGGGTTTGATCCGGCCGGGCCAGTTGGCGCAGGCGGCGACACGGCAGCCGCCTTCGAAGAGCTGGCCTTTTCCGCCTCGATACGGGCCGTTGTCGCAGGGGATTTTTGTTTTCGATAGATCCGCCATCTGACCTGCGAACATGGCGTCGCGCGTGCCGCCGTTGTCGCTGTGGAAGATGATGAGCGTGTTCTCGCGGAGGCCTTTTTTGTCGAGGGCGGCGACGACTTTGCCGATGTTTTCATCGAGGCAATCCACCATAGCGGCGTAGGTGCGGCGCGTGGGATCCTCGATGCCGGAATACTTGGCGATGGTTTCCTTCGGCGCGAGATACGGTGTGTGCGGGGCGTTGAAGGCCAGATAGAGATAGAATGGTTTCTTCGCGTCCTGCGCGTTGATGTATTTCACCGCGTCGTCGCCGAGCAAGGTGGTGGTGTAGCCTTTTTCGTGGACGGGCTTGTTGTCGCGGAACCAATCGAGCACGCCGGCGTCACCGTGGGTGTAGTAGTCGAGCTCGCCGATGGTCGCGCCGTATGCGTAGTCGAAGCCGCGCTGTTTGGGCCAGTATTTCAGATCCGCATGGCCGAGGTGCCACTTGCCTATGATGGCCGTGGCGTATCCCGCTTCCTTGAGGCATTGCGGCATGAGCCACTCGCTGGTATCGAGCCCGTAACCGGCGGTGCCGGGGATGACGGCGGTTTGCAGGCCGTATCGCCATGGATAGCGCCCGGTCATGAGGCAGGCGCGCGTGGGCGTGCACATCGGCTGGACGTAGAATTGGGTGAACTTCGCACCTTTGGCCGCGAGTTGGTCGATGTTCGGCGTCTTGATATCGGTGCAGCCGTTGAAGCCGACGTCCTTCCAGCCGAGATCGTCCGCGACGATGTGGACGATGTTGGGAGCCTTTGTTTCGGCGAGGGCGGAAACCGCGGTGAGCGCGAGGACCGCAAGGGAATGCAGGAGGGATGGTTTGAGGAAACACATGGGAGTTCCTGCAAAGCGTGGTGAGCTTCGTGCGGCTGTCAAGCCCGGCGCGGGAGCGTGCGGCTTACCTGATCGGGTAGTAAGGAAACCGGATGGTCTGTTCGAGTAAAGGCCGTGGTTTTTCGCATCGACGCGGAGGGGCAGGGGAACTTGGATTCGGGACATGAAGATCATCGGCATTGGGACGCTATTCGGATTGTTGGCAACGGCCGTTCCAGCTTGGGCGGGTTGCGGTGGATCGATTGGAGAGGATCCCGCCGATTCCTGGGAGTGGACCTTGGAAAGCGGCTACCTTTGGAACGTGGGGAACAACACGGACATCGATTATGAAATTGTGCCCACGCAGCTCACCTTGAGATCTCCCGTGGTGTGGACCTGGTGGAAGGATGAAAGCGGCGCGGAATTCGTGGTGCGGAACCGCTTTTCGCTGCTGATGGAAACGATCACCTCCGGTCCCGAAAGCTACTACCTCGGCGCGGCCGCGGCTCCCTCGATCGAATACTGGTTTCCCGATGACAAGACCTCGTTGTTCTTCTCCATCGGCGGCGGACTCGGCTGGACGGACAGCTCCGGCGGCACCGATGGCATGGGCCAGGATCTCACGTTCAACTGGTTCACCCAGCTCGGCGTGCGCCGCGAGATCATGGAAAACGTCTCGCTGTTAGCGGGTGCCTATTTCATCCACCACTCCAACCTCGGCATGACCGATCCGAATCCCGGCATCGACGCGCTCGGCTTCACGCTCGGCGTGGGCTGGAGGTTTTAAGCTTCGACACCCGAAGCGCCGAGTTCTCCGGCTTCGCGGGCCTTTCGGCCGTAAACCCATTCGAAGATCGGTGTGGCCATGAGGGTGGTGACGATGGCCATGATGACGAGGATAGAGAACAGGGCCTCGCCGATGATGCCGCGCTGGAGGCCGATGTTGATGATGATGAGTTCCATCAGGCCGCGGGCGTTCATGAGCGTGCCAACGGCCATGGCGGTGGCGTTGTCCTCGCCATTGAGCCTGGCGGCGGCCCAGCAGGCGACACCCTTGCCGAAGACCGAGGCTAACAGAATCACCACGCCCACCAACATCAGCTTGGGATCGACGAGCACGTTGAGTTTCGTGTTGAGCCCGGAGAAGGTGAAGAACATCGGCAGCAGGAAAACCACGGCGAATGGCTCGATTTTCTTGCGGATCTCGGTGGCGAAAAGCCCGCGCGGCATGGCGATGCCGAGGATGAATCCTCCGAACACCGCGTGCACGCCGATGATGTCCGTGTACCAGGCGGCCAGGCAGAAAAGCGCGAGCGTGACGGCCATCATCGATTGTGAAACACCGCCTTGTTTCTCCGCCATGCGGCCGAGCACCGAGAGCCACTTGCGTCCGAGCGTCAGCGCGAACACGCCGTAGAGGATCGCTCCGCCGATGGCCACGGTGTGCGCGCCTATGGTGACGCCACCTATGTTTACCGGATGGGACGCGCCGAAGGTCGCGAGCACGATGGCCAGCACGCACCAGGCCGCCGCGTCATCGATGGCACCCGCAGCGAGAGCGAGGGTTCCCAGCGCGGTGCCGGACAGCCCGCGTTCGGAGATGATGCGGGCCAGCATGGGGAACGCGGTGATGGCGATGGCCGCGCCGAGGAAGAGGGCACCCTCGAAGTAGCGGACCTTCGGCGAGAAGATGCCGGGGACTTGTTGCAGCCAGCGCACCAGCA
>DAISZP010000535.1:0-3443 GCA_036824745.1 Luteolibacter sp. | reverse complement strand
AAAACACGCCCCAGAAACCGATCTTCGGGTTTCCGTTCTGAGGAATGCCGGTCCAGATCTGCGAGAGTTCGGTGGAGGTGAGCTTGGGTATGGTGGCGAGGGCGCAGGCGGCGAAGACGAGGAACATCCATGGCGCGGCGTAGTTCGCCACGCGCGCCACCACGCTGTAGCCTTTGAGCGCGACGGCAGTCATCGCCGCACCAATCAAGACCACGATCGCGCTCCACGCGAAACCGGTGGGCATCATGTCGGTGAAACCCGGCATTTTCACACCGGGAAACGGCACTCCCACCGCCGTGGCGGAGACGGTGACCATGGCTCCGGCGAGGAAACAAAACAGCAAGCCGTTGGAGAGGTTGTAGATGGTGACGAGCTTGCGGCCGCAGATCTTCTCCAGCTTGTGATAGAGCGTGTAGCGCAGCTTCATCGAAATCGGAGTGGTCAGGTAGCGCCACGTCAGCACGGCCGCGAGGTTTCCTAACAACAATCCGAGGATCAGGTCCCCCGCCCCCACGCCGTAGGCGACGAAGAGCGGCCCGATCATGAACTCGGTGCCCGCCGTGTGCTCGCCGGCATACATGCCCCAGAAGGACGCGGGGCCTTTGAGCGCTTTGTCCGGCACGCGCTCGTTTTCGTATTCGTTGGCGGAGTGATCCTCCGCCGGATGTTGGGTATCGTTCATGGGTTTTCGATAGGGTAAGGAAATGCTTCAGCGTTTGGAAAGCGCGTCTTTTTCGTATTGTTTCACCTCCGCCATCCACGCGTTTCCGGCGGGGACGTTTTGTTTCTCGCAATAGGCGTCCCAAACGGCTCCCCAGGGCAGGCCTTTGGCGTCCTCCATCAGGGCGAGGCGGGTGGTTAGATCGCCGGATTTTTCGGCCTCGCGCAGTGCGGGCGGTTCCAACAGGGCGATGAGCAAGGCTTTTAGCGTGTTGCGCGTGCCGATGGTCCAGGCGGCGATGCGGTTGATGGAGGCATCGAAGAAATCCAAGCCGATGTGCGTGCGGGAGAGCGCCTTGTTTCTAACGAGTTCGTTGGCGATGGCCTGGAGCGCGTCATCAAGGGTGACGACGTGGTCGGAGTCCCAGCGCACGCCGCGGCTCACGTGGAGGAGGATTTCCGGCACGAACATGAGCACGGAGCTGATCTTGTCCGCGATGCCTTCGGTGGGATGGAAGTGGCCGGCATCCAGGCAGAGCAGCGTCTGGTTTTTGATGGCGTAGCCCATGTAGAACTCGTGCGATCCGACGACATAACTCTCGCTGCCGATGCCGAAGAGTTTGCACTCGACGGCGTCGAGGTGGTGCTTGGGATTGAGTTTCTTCGCGAACACCTTGTCCAACGAGTCCTCAAGACGCTGGCGCGGCGCGAGGCGGTCCACCGGCGTGTCCTTGAAACCATCGGGGATCCAGACGTTGGTGACAGTGGGAGAACCGAGGGATTTGCCCATGTGAGCGCCGATTTCCCGGGAGCGGACGCAGTGTTCGATCCAGAAATCGCGGATGCCTTTCTTGGCGTGGGAGAGCGTGAAACCATCGGCGGCTTTCGGGTGCGAGAAGCAGGTCGGGTTGAAGTCGAGGCCCATGCCGTTGGACTTGGCCCAATCAATCCAGCCTTTGAAGTGCTTCGGCTCGATTTGGTCGCGATCCACCTTGTTGCCGCTGAACTCACCATAGAAGGCATGCAGATTGAGGCGGTGCTTGCCGGGAATGAGCGAGAGCGCTTGATCGAGATCCGCGCGGAGTTCGTCCGGCGTGCGGGCCTTGCCGGGGTAGTTTCCGGTCACGGCGATTCCGCCGCTGAGACCTTCGCCGGTGTTTTCGAAGCCGCCGACGTCATCGCCCTGCCAGCAGTGGAGCGAGATCGGGATGCGGGCGAGAGCGGCCATCGCCGCCTCGGTATCCACGCCCATTTCGGCGTAGCGGGCTTTGGCGGCGGAATAGGACTGGGCGATGAGTTTCGAGGCTTTGGCCATGACGGGAATAGAGTGGGTTTGAAATCGGGTTTCGGATTCCAGCGCAATCACCCGAAAATTACCTCCACGGATTCGCCAAAAACCAGCACGATCCCGCCACGTGAAACGCATCCTGAAAATCGACGACTGGTTCCACCCGGACGGCTTTCCCATCAGCATCGAACGGCGGGAGCCGCAGGAGGAGTTTGGAACGCATTCGCACGAGTTCGCCGAGGTGGTGATCGTGACCGGCGGCAAGGGATTGCATGTGACGGGAAACGACTCCTGGGAACTCAGCGCGGGCGATGTGTTTGTGATCTCGGGCCCCCGCGAGCACGAATACCGGGACCTGAGGGATCTGCGCCTGGTCAACATCCTCTATCAGCCAAACCAGCTCCGGATGCGCCTGATGGACCTTCCATCCGTAGCTGGATACCACGCGCTTTTCACGCTCGAACCACACCGCCGGAGCCGGCAACCGACCAAGTCACGGCTGCACCTCACGCACAAGGAACTCACCCAGATCATCGGCTGGGTGGACCGGTTGGAAGCGGAACTCAAGTCTCGGGAGCCGGGTTTCGGTTTCATGGCGACGGCGGTTTTCATGCAAATCATCGGGCACTTGTCGCGAGCCTACGGCCGCAGTCCGTCACCGGACAACCGGGCGCTGCTGCGCGTGGGCGAAGCGCTCTCGCACTTGGAGCGGAACATCCAACAGGAAGTGGATCTGGAGGAATTGGCCAGAATCGCCCACATGTCCCGGCGGAGTTTTCTTCGGGTGTTCCAGTCGGCGACCGGCACCTCTCCCCTCGCCTGGCTGATCGGGCAGCGCATCCAGCGGGCCTGCGCCTTGCTGCGCCATACCGACAAGCGGGTGACGGAAATCGCCTTCGAGATCGGGTTCAACGACAGCAATTATTTCACCCGGCAATTCCGCAAGGTGACCGGACTTTCCCCGCGGGAATACCGGCTGCGGCAGGAGGCGGAACCTTGAAACGATCCCACACCGAACGACGTAAACGAGCGCCGATGAAATCGTTACTCCCAATGCTCGCCCTCCTCCCCTCCCTCGCCCTTTGCGGCGAACCCGTGCAACTTTTCAATGGCAAGGATCTTTCCGGTTGGAAAGCCGATGTGCCGAAAGCGGATTCCGATCCGAACATCGCCCCCAGTTTCATCGTACGCGATGGGAAACTCGTTTCCCTTGGAGATCCCAAGGGCCACTTGGTGAGCGAGAAGGAATATTCGAACTACAAACTCACGGTGGAATACCGATTCCCCGGCAAGCCCGGTAACTGTGGCGTGCTGGTGCATGCTTCCACTCCAAGATTCCTCTACGCGATGTTTCCGAAGTCCATCGAAGTGCAGATGCAGCATCAGGACGCCGGAGACTTCTGGTGCATCGGCGAGAACATCGAAGTGCCGGACATGGAGAAACGCCGGCCGAAGAAGGACGCCGATCAGAAGTTCGGCGGCGGCCCGGCGGACG
>DAISZP010000534.1:0-3448 GCA_036824745.1 Luteolibacter sp. | reverse complement strand
AAGGAGCCGAGGACCGTGTTTCTCGACGATGGGGAAGGCGGTTTCACCTATCAGATTCCCGGCCGCGGCATCGCCACCCTTGTCTGGTGAGCGCCGGCATCAAAGCCAGCCCTTGCGGCGGCAGAACCAGAATGGCAGCAGCACGGAGACCAGCATCATGCCGAGCGAAAACGGATAACCGAAGTGCCACTTGAGCTCCGGCATCCATTCGAAGTTCATTCCGTAGATGCTGGCGACGAGGGTGGGCGGCAGGAAGATCACGGCCGCCACGGTGAAGATCTTCACGATGGCGTTCTGCTCGATGTTGATGAGGCCCAGCGTGGCATCGAGCATGAAGTTCATCTTGCTGGAAAGGAATCCCGCGAACTCCGAGAGGGACTGCAGGTCGCGCAGCAGCGGCTTGAGCCGTGGAAACAACGGCGTCTCGCGGGCCGGCCCCTCGTCATCGAAGTCCTCGTGCCCGGCGTATTGCACCAGGCGCGAGAGGGCGACGATGCAGTCCCGCTCGCGGGCGATGAGGTTGCCGCTGCGACCTAACCGATAGATCGCCTCACGCAGGTTGTTCTCGGATTCCTTCACCTTGTGATGGCGGGTGAAGATGCGCTGCGAGAGTTCTTCGGTCTCCTTCGAGATCCGTTCGAGGAAGTCAGCCTGGCGATCGACGATCGTTTCCAACAAAGTCACGAAGACCTGGTCCCGTGAAACCGACGGCCGCCGCGACAGCCAGACGGATGTCTGACGGAAACTCTGCGGCTCGCTGTCGCGCAGGGTGATCAGGTGTCCGCGGAACAACACGAAGCCGATCTCGGTGAAAATGGGATCGTCCGAATCCGTGCTCACGAGCAGGGGCGTGGTCATGAAACGCGCTCCATCCTCGCAGTAAAAACGACTGGTCGCCTCGATCTCGCGCATTTCCTCACGCGTCGGCAGCTCAATGCCGAGGGTGACCTGCACCACGAGGATTTCCTCGGGTGAGGCGTTCACCAGATCCACCCAGACCACCTCGCGGGATAGACTGCGGGAGAACTCGCTCGCCTCCACGGTCCGCACCGGTGAAGCCGGAGATTGGATGCGGATGGGCATGCGCTTGCGATAGTGGGCGAGTTCCCGGCTGTCCAACGGAATCCGGTGATTGTTTCGTCGCTTGAAGGGAAATCGGAACTTGTTGAATCCCCACGGCGCTCCCGCTAGTGATGGACCGAATGCAGGACACGGCCTCGAAAGTTCACAATGATTCACCCCCGCCCGCGCCGGGTTTCGGCGAGGCGCTGCGTTTCTGGTGGAAACTCGGCTGGATCAGCTTCGGCGGGCCGGCGGGGCAGATCTCCATCATGCACAAGGAGTTGGTCGAGAAACGCCGCTGGATGAGCGAGGAGCATTTCCTCCACGCGCTGAATTTCTGCATGCTGCTTCCGGGACCCGAGGCCCAGCAACTCGCCACCTATCTCGGCTGGCGGCTGCACGGAGCGCGCGGCGGGATCGCGGCGGGCTCCTTGTTTGTCATCCCGTCGATGTTCATCCTCTTCGGCTTGAGCTGGATCTACATGGCGGGCGGGAATGTCACTTGGATCCAGGGCATCTTTTACGGACTGGTTCCGGCGGTCATCGCCATCGTATTTTCCGCGGTGAAACGCATCGGCTCGAAAGCCCTGCAAACCCCGGCGCTTTGGTTGCTGGCGGGGCTTTCGTTCCTCGCGATTTTTCATTTCAAGATCTCGTTTGTCTTCATCATCCTCGCCGCGGCCCTCATCGGAAACGTGGGAGGAAAACTCGCTCCGAAACAATTTCCGGCGGGCAAAGGTCACGGTTCGTCCTACTCCGGGGAATCCTCCTGCGTGGAGCTTCCTCCGGCTCCCGCGGCGGGCATGGGGCGCACCTTGTTAGTCTCCGCGGTCTGTCTCAGCCTGTGGTGGCTGCCGGTGCTGGCGGCGGGGTTCCTGCAGGATTGGAAGGGAATCCACTTCCAACAAGGACTCTTCTTCAGCAAGGCGGCGCTTGTCACGATCGGCGGAGCCTACGCCGTGCTTCCGTATGTTTCGCAGATGGCCGTCGAGCACTACGGATGGCTCAGCCAGCGGCAGATGATGGCCGGCCTTGGATTGGCGGAAACGACTCCCGGGCCCTTGATCATGGTGTTGCAGTTCGTCGGATTCGTCGCGGCGTGGCAGCATCCGGGAAACCTTCCGCCGCTGGCCTCCGCGGCGCTTGGCGCGTTGATCACCACCTGGGTGACGTTTCTTCCCTGCTTCCTCTTCGTGTTTCTCGGAGCGCCGCATGTCGAGAGTCTGCGCGAGCGCCCCGGCATCTCAAGCGCCCTAACAGCCATCACCGCCGCGGTGGTCGGCGTGATCCTCAATCTCGCGATCTGGTTCACCTGGCACGCGCTGGTTCCGGAAGCGGGGAAATTCGACACCTTTGTCGCGCTTCTCGCCGCCGCCGCATGGCTGGCGATGGAGCGTTTCAAGACCGGCGTGATCCCCACTCTCGGTGCCTGCGCCCTGGTGGGGCTGGTGTGGAAGGTCGCGCTCTAACAACGCGGCGGTTCAGGACTTCAGCAAGCCCCTGCTGCTCCACAGGTAGTTCCAGCCTGATAGAAGCGTGAGGAAGAGCGCCAGCCACAACGAGGCGGGAGTCAGCCAGCCATCCGGGTGGGAAAGATAGCGGATCAGTGAGACGAACGCGTTTTCCTCCTTGAACGGCTCGAAGGCAAACCACACGAGGCAGGTGATACAGAATGTGAGTTGCAGACCGGTTTTCCATTTCCCGAGGCGATCCGCGGCGATCACCTGACCCGCTTCCACGGCGATCTGGCGCAAGCCGGTGACGAGGAATTCGCGCGCGATGATGAGTACAGTAACCCAAACGGGGCATAGGCTCTTCTGGCTGAGATAAACAAAAGCTGAGCACACGAGGACCTTGTCCGCCAGCGGATCGAGCAGTTTGCCCATCGACGTCACCAGCCCGAGTTTCCGCGCCAGCCAGCCGTCCACGAAGTCCGAAATCGCGGCAATTACGAAGGAAACCAGCGCGATCCAGTGCCCGGCCACGGTTTCCATCGTGGTGCCCGCGACGAAGACCGCCGTCAGGAACAAACGGGACAGAGTAATGGCATTCGGCAGGTTCACGCGCGGAATGTGGGAAATCAATGCCGACATGGCAACAAGGGGTTGCAGCAGGCGGCGAAGTTCCCTAAATCCTCCCCGCCAAAAAAATCGGCACTCCCACTCATGAGCAATAGCGACTTCGGACTCATCGGTCTGGCCGTCATGGGCCAGAATCTCGTTCTCAACGTGGAATCCCGCGGATTCCAGGTTTCGGTGTATAACCGCACCACCTCGGTGACCGACGAATTCGTCGCCGCACACCCGGACAAGAAGCTCGTCGGAACGAAAACGTTGGAGGAGTTCGTCCAGTCGCTCGCCTCCCCGCGCAAGATCATGATCATGGT
>DAISZP010000022.1:0-22562 GCA_036824745.1 Luteolibacter sp. | reverse complement strand
GGCATTGAGTTGCTTCGGAGAGTTCTCGGGAATCAATGAAGCCACCGCAACACCGTGCGCCTCAAGCTCGGCGGCAGTGGCGGCGAAGTCCGGCATCGCAGCCTCGCACTCGGGACTGAGTGGCGACCAGAAATGCAGCAGCAGCGCTTTTTTCCCTGAAATCAAAGTATCCAGAGCAACCCCGTCCGCTTGTTTCACGGATTGAAGGGACGTGGTGAAATCGACTTTCACCGTACGCATGAACGCTTCAAGACGGATGCGCTCGACTTGCGGAGCGAAGGCGGCGGCTTGTCTCGGACTGAGCCAGAACGCTTCCGTGATGTGTTTCTTGAACGAGGTCTTGTCGTTTTTCTCCAACGCGTCCATCGCCTGCACGTACTCCACCACCGCGAGCCAATCCTCTTCGAGCGCGAAGATGGGGGAGTCCTTCAACTTGAATTCATCCCGACGTTTCAGGAACTCGGGAAGCATCGCGGCGATCCTCGCATCCTCGCGGCGGTCCACGTGATAGAGAAAGCGCGCCTCAAGAATCGCCTGCTCGCTGACGCCGCACTTCCTAGCCGCTTCGATGGCGGCATCCAGCGCCTTGTCGCTATCGCGCTCGGCCAGCAATTCCTCGAGCGCGTTCTGTTTTTCGACGGGAGGAACCGTGTCCTTGTCCTGGGCGTTCAAGACGGAGAAGCCGAACAGGATCATGAGGGCGAACGATGAAGCGGCGATCGGATGGAGGCGCATGTCAGGAAACGGAAAGCCGCCGGAAGCGTGAACTTCCGGCGGCGGTATAAACTTGTTAGCGGGGAGGGATCACCATCTTGCGGCCGAGCACGACCGTATCGTTGGTCATGCGGTTGGCCGTCTTGATCGAAGCGATCGGCACTTTGTATTTCGAACTCAATCCGGAGAGCGTGTCTCCGGCAACCACCGTATGAATGATCGCGGCACCATTGGCCGGAGGAACGGCCGGCGCGGGATGCGCGACGGAGGGAGTCACCGCCGGTGTGGGTGACGGGACTCCGGCCGCGGGAACTCCTTGCACCGCGGCGGTGCTTTCCTCGTATGCCGCGGGCGTGTCGTAGATGGGATTGGATGGAGCGGCAGGCGCTGGCGCGGCCGAGACACCCGCGTCGGCAGTGCCGTATGGATCGGCCGTATCGTATTTGTCCGCTTTATCAGGAGCGCAGGAAACCAGCGCGGCGGCGCAGAGTGATGGTGCGATGAATCGAATGGAGGTCATGATGACGATCGGATTTGGTTGTGTGGGAAATGGCTGGTGCTGCCCCGCCATCGATCATGAAACGCCGGAGCGGTTCTCCTTTATTCAATTTGAATCGGATCGAAAGCGGAAAAACCCGAGCGCCGCACTTGTGGTGTGCCCGGCCAGAGTTTCGATGGATTCATTCCGAAGGCCCGCTAGAAACTCCGCGGTGTCCCGAACGTAAGCCGGCTCGTTTCGTTTTCCACGATGCGGCTCGGGAGCGAGGTATGGGGCATCGGTTTCCACCATGAAAGATCCCGCAGGACATGCCAGCGCGGTCTCACGAACCTCACGGGCGTTCTTGAACGTGGCCACTCCGCCGAATGAAACCAGTCCTCCGAGATCAATCACACGTTTGGCGAGATCCCAAGGTCCGATGAAACAATGGAAGACCGCACGCACCTTGTACGCATGGCGGGCATAGATCGCGAGCGCGTCTTCGAAGGATGCGTGCCCCGATTTGTCACGTGTATGGATGACGACATTCAGTCCGCTGCGCGCGGCCAGTTCGAAATGTTGTTCAAGAAGCCGGCGCTGAAGATTTCTGAACCCGTCCTCATCCCAACCATCCGGTGCCGGGTGAAAATAATCGAGACCGGTTTCCCCCAGCGCGCAAACACGTGGATCGGAGAGGTGGGGAGCAATGACATCCATCACGTTCCCGGGCGCGTGATGCACGTCGCACGGGTGAATGCCGAGGCAGGCATGAACTCTTGGATCGCGCGCGTGGTCCAGATTCGCGGAGAAGTCCTCAAGGCATGTCGCCAGAGTGACCAAACGGCCGACACCAGCTTGAGCGGCGGCCTCGATCAATGAAGCAACCTCTTCCTGTTGGAAACGATGCGAGGCGAGGTGGCAGTGCGAATCAATCCACATGGTCGTTGTTTCCGATAGCGGCCAACAACGCCGCCACCTTTTCAAAGTCCTTCACGCCCGGCGCGTGTTCGGCTCCGGATGCCACGTCAAGCGCGGCGGGTTTCACGAAAGCCACCGCGTCCGCCGCGTTGGCGGGCGTGATGCCGCCCGCAAGCACGAGCGGAAGTTCCGGATGTTCCCGCATGTAATCCACGGCCGCATGCCAATCGAATGTGGCTCCGGTCCCGCCATACACACCCGGGGCATGGGCGTCTAACAAAAGCGCCGTCGCGCCAAAACGGTCCGCCATGGCGAGATCGTCCGCCTTGCCCACTCCAAGCGCCTTGATGAATGGAATCCGCAGCTCGCGAAACACCGCGGCATCCTCCGGCGTCTCGTCGCCGTGAAGTTGGACCACATCGATCAAGCCTTCGCGCACCATTCGGATCGCGAACTCCGCGGAGGCGTTCACAAAAACTCCGACGCGAAGGATGCTTCCCTCCAGTTCCTTCAGCCATGCCGCGGACGCGGGATCGAGATAGCGTTTGGAATGATTCCAAAAGTTCACTCCCAGCGCGTGCACTCCCATCCCGATCAAACGGCGCGCGTCATCCTCCGATCGGACGCCGCAGATTTTCAATGAAACCACGGAGGGATCGAGAAAGCGTTCCAAGTGTGTCATGACGGGAGTTGGCATGGTTTTCTCAGCGGCTCAAGAGCCATGAAATGTGCGGCGTGTAGAGATCCGGCTCAAGCAGGAAGGAATCGTGACCCTTTTCGGAATGCACGGTGATGTGCATCACGTCCACCTTGGCGGTTTCCAGATGTTTCACGAGTTCAGCCTGCTCTTCCGGATAGAAACAGAAATCCGAATCGATGGAAAACACCAGCCATCTCTGGCCGGCGGCGCGCGCACGGGCTAACAGATCGGCGGGCGAGTCCGCCGCGCCTTCACGCGTCGCATCGTAGCGGGACCAGAGGTCGATGATGCGCAGATAGGTGTTCGCATCGAAGCGTTTCACGAACTTCTTCCCCTGATGCAGCATGTAGCTCTGGATCTGGTCGCGCACGCGGTACCAGGCGAGCACGTCATCCGGCTGGACCACATCCTGCCGGGCGCGGCCCTCGATCGCATCCAGGTGGACGAACGTCTTGTGCGAGACCATGCGGGCCAGCGCGAGACCATACAGGGGCGCGGCCGAATCGTAATAATCGCCGCCATTGAAATACGGGTCGTTTTCAATCGCCAGGATCTGTTCGAAAAGAATCAGGCGGTTGAGCACCGTGGTCTTGTAACCGGATGCGATGGCGATGACGTTGCGAACCTTCGTCGGCAGGCGCGTCGCATACGTCAACGCGATGAGACCTCCCACCGAAGGCCCGACCACGGCATGCAGGACATCGATTCCAAAACTGGAGACCAGCCGTGAAATCACTTCCACCTGATCCGCGGCGGTGACCGCGGGAAACCGGGAACCCCAGGGTTTTTCCGTGACTGGATCAAGCGAGGCGGGTCCGGTGCTGCCGTAACAACCGCCCAGATAGTTCGCACAGATGATGAAATACTTGTCGGTATCCAGCGCCTTGCCGGGACCGATCATGTCCTCCCACCAACCCGAATGAAGTTCCTCCTGCCACATCTCCCCCACCCCGTCGATGGCGGGATTGTGGCCCGCGGCATGATGGGAACCGGAAAGCGCGTGGAACAGGAGAACCGCGTTGGATTTCTCCGCATTGAGACTGCCCCATGTCTCGTAAGCGATGCGGATGCCGGGAAGGCTACCACCATCACTCAGCATCACCGGGTGGTCTGGACCGCCGGTTTCGAAGAAATGGGTGCGTGTTTCGGACAACATGGGCGGGAGACTAGTGGCCGAGTCACGGTCGCGCAAGCGTGGCGGTGGCCTCAGGAGGCGCTCTCGAAAACCCCTCCGCCTAACAGACGACCGCCATCGTAAAACGCGCAGATCTGCCCCGGAGCGATGGCCCTTTGCGGACGCTGGAATGACAACCGCACGCGTCCGTCGCCGAGCGGCTCCATCAGGGCGGGTTCCGCCTTGGATCGATAACGCGGCTGCGCCTCGATCCCGCGTTTGGCATCGAAAGGCTCGTTGATCGCGGACAGCGTGCCCACCACGCACTCCCTGCAATAGAGTCCGCCGGATTCCGGCGAGTCCCAACCCACGATCAGCCGGTTGTTCGGCACATCCTTTCCCACAACCACATAAGCCATTCCCTCGCGTGGGGAAGCAACACCGTGGCCCTTGCGCTGGCCGAGCGTGTAGAGATGCAGGCCGCGATGTTCACCAAGCACCCTGCCATTCACATCGACGATCTCACCCGGGCAATCCGGCACATAGTGGCGCAGGAAATCGCTCATCTTCACCTGGCCGAGAAAACAAATCCCCTGGCTGTCTTTCTTTTCGGAAACCGGCAAGTCGAACCTGCGCGCCACTTCTCGGACTTCGGGTTTGAGCATCTCCCCGGTGGGAAACAACGCGCGTGCGACCTGATCGCGCGTCATCAGGGAAAGAAAGTAACTTTGATCCTTGTTCGGATCCGCCCCACGGAGGATCGCGGGCGAACCATCACCCAAGGTCCGGCGGCGCGCATAGTGGCCGGTGGCCACGTTTTCAAAACCCTGGGAAAGCGCGTAGTCCAGAAACACGCCGAACTTCATCTCGCGGTTGCACCACACGTCCGGATTCGGAGTGATGCCCGCGCGATAGCCTTCGATCAGATAGTCCACGATGCGGGAGCGGTAGGAATCGATCAGATCGATCACCCGGAATTCGATTCCAAGAGACTTCGCCACCGCACGCGCGTCCTCGATGTCCTGTTCCCAAGGGCAATCTCCAGGAATGCCTTCGTCGTTGATCCAGTTTTTCATGTACCCGGCGGCCACTTCGTGCCCCTGCTCCACCAGCAGCGCGGCAGCCACCGCGCTGTCCACCCCACCGGACAATCCGACCAAGACCTTCGACATGCGGAAAGTTTGAACCATCGATTTCCCAGCGTCCATGCCGGATCTCCCAACCAAACAAGAAGGGGGAACCTGCCGGCTCCCCCTTCGTGAATTCAAAAATCGAAATCGCGCTTACTTGAGGCGGATGTAGCGCTTCTTGCTGGGCGAGACCGGAGTCTTGTCCTGCACGCGCAGCGTGGAGTCATCGTCCACCAGCACCTTGGTGTGCTTCTTGCCGCTGTACCAGTCCACCAGGTTTCCGGAAACTTCGACGCGGCGGTTGCCGAGCGCCAAGCCGGAGGACTTCTCAATCGTGAGAACGAGGTAGGACAGGCCATCCGCGGTCGTGCGGACCGTCACCGTGCCGCCATCTTCCTGCACCAGCGAGCTGGATTTCTTCACCACCGACTCCAGAGCGATCCTCGCGGCGGAGGAGGCGGAGATACCGGTTCCGGAAACGTTGATCACGAAGGGATTCTCATCCGCATCGTTGCTCTTGATCTTCACTATTGCGCTTTTCAATCCCAAGGAAGAGGGCTTGAACGAGACCTTGAACTTCACGTTTTCACCCGAGTTCAACTGGCTGACGGTGGGCTTCACCAGAGAGAAATCCGCATCCCCGGAGATCGACACCGCGATGTTACTCAAGGGTTTGACTCCGACGTTGGTGATCGTGAAATCCTTGGCGAAGATCAGTCCCCGCTTCACGGAACCGTAGGACCTGCTGCCGCCGGTGGTGAGTTCGCTGGAAGCCGGTTGGGCCACCTTGATCTCGGGATTGTCCGTTGCGGTTCCCGTCAGGTTGATGTCAAATGAACCCTCGGCATCCGGGTCGTTGTTGATGATGGAGAGGGTCGCGCTGCGGGCACCCACGGCCTTCGGGGAGAAATCCACCCGGAACGTGGTGGACGAGCCGGGGTTGACCAACTTCACCGCCGGAAGGAAGGCCTTGAAGTCCGAGGCATTCGCACCGGCCACATTGATGGCGGAGATGGAGAGCACGC
The DNA here is from genome assembly GCA_036824745.1 of Luteolibacter sp. GTDB lineage: Bacteria > Verrucomicrobiota > Verrucomicrobiia > Verrucomicrobiales > Akkermansiaceae > Luteolibacter. The sequence goes on along the minus strand of DAISZP010000022.1, from coordinate 16,483 downwards.
CCAAGCCAGTGTTCTTGATCGTGAAGGTTTTGGAAGAAGTGGAGTTCGTCGAAATGTCTCCGAAGTTCACAACCGCGGTTCCATCCACCAAGTTGGTCCCGGCTGGCTGCTCCACGGCGATGTCGGCGATCTTGCCGTCTCCGACGGCTTTGAAGATGTATGGATTCTCGTCAGGATCATTGCTGGCGACCTGAATGTTGACAGAACGGATTCCTTCCGCTTTCGGAGTGAAGGTCAGGTCAAACGTAGTAACGCCACCAGCGGGAACCTTCGTTAGGAATGGCTGCGTAACCGTGAAATCCGACTGATTCGCACCAGTCATCGAGACCACCAGATTGGTGAGATTGGCAACGCCGGTGTTCTTGATGTAGATGGTTTTTGTCACACCCACGCCCAGCACGGTGCCGAAGTCCAAGTCCTTCACCCCGTCAAGAAGCACCGTATTGAGTGGAGCTTCAATCTGGATGTCACCAATGTGAAGGGCTCCGCCATTTTCATAGGCCCCCATGTCCACATAGGTGTTCTGAACGCGGATGAAACCACACGCGTCAGCCGGAAGGGATTCGGTGATATTGCCGTCATCATCGATGTCCTGAACGTCCTTGGTCAGGAAGTTCTGATAGGTGATGGTGGCGGTTCTCGCCGTGCCGATCGCCGCGCTGTTTGACTTGATGCGCAGGCCGTCGTCTTTGGTGAGGAAGACGTTATCGACACCGTCAAAATCGGCAGGTACTTCAAACGCAGGATCTCCGGTCACAATGTTGTCCGCATCTGCACCGAGGAATCGATCCCCTTCCGGTTGCTCCGTGATGGAAGCCAAGCCGTTTCTCACCAAGTTTTGAGCGAAAGCGGAAGTCGTCGGGTAGTTGCCGGTGGAGTTTCTCAGCACGCCCCGTTTCATCACATTGATGAGGTTTAGAGTGGTCGCGGTAGCGGCCGAGTTCCAGAACACATTGTTCACGATGCGCACGATTCCTTGGACGTTGAGCGCCGCGCCGCCTGCTGTAAGGTGCGGCGTCACTGTGCCGAGCGCCGGCGTTTGGGGAGCCGCGTTATCCACGAAGGTGCAGTTGGCGACCACCATCGAGCTGGTGTTGTCACCCGGCGCGTGCATGGTCACCGCACCACCGCGGTATCCGGAACTGTTTGAAACGAACACACTGTTCGTGAGGTTGGAATTTCCACCGCCTGAGTAAATCGCTCCACCACCACCAATGCCGATGAAGTCGTTTGGAGTGTAACCACCCGTGGTCGTGTTCGTCGAAAACGCGCAATTCACGGCATTGATGGCGTTTCCGACCACCGCACCGCCGTAGGAAACCACGTTTGCGGATCCATTGGTGGTGAAGATGCATTTGGTGAGGGTGATGCTATCACCGTCGATCGCGCCGCCTGAGGCGAACGAAGAAGTGTTCTCCGTTCCGCTGGAGACAGCCCGGTTGGCCGAGAACGTGCAGGAAACCGCGGTCACATCACCGAAGATCGCACCGCCGCGGGCGATGGCCGTGGTGGGAGCGGTATCCGAATCGATCGGATTTCCGGTGACGACATTGGCGTCGAATTTGCAGTTGGTCGCGTTCACATTGCCGTAAACCGCGCCACCCGCGACATTGAAGGTGGAGAGGTGAAAAGAGGTGACGGTGTTGGCGGAGAAGGTGGTGTCGGACGCGGCAACCACACCGTTTCCAGCTTCCATCATGATGGCGCCGCCGTATTCCATCGAGGCATTGTCGGTGATCGTGCAATTCCGCAGCGTTAGGGTGCTGCCTCCCGTGACATAGAAAGCACCGCCTTGGTCATAAAACGGGTCGCGCGGATAAGTCCAGCTGAGGGAGCCGTTGGCATTTCCACCGGTCACCGTCACACCATCGAAGATGGTGCTGGCCGAAACCAAATTCACATGGAGCGAGGAGTAATCCTTCAAGGCGACGGGCAGCACTCCCCAGATTCTTCCGGAAAGGATCGTCGGATTGGCCGTGATGTTGCGCTGGCTCAGGCTCGTTTCGGTTCCCGCGAAGCCGCCATAGACGGCCACTCCGGCTTTTGTGAACTCAAACGCCATTTCACGATCACCAAAAACGCCGGTGGCACCGTCATCCGGGTAATAAGTGCCCTTTGCGACATAAATGCTGTCACCCGCGGCAGCGGCTTCCACCGCATCTCTCAGGAACTGGTAGGCGTTCGCCCAAGAGGTTCCGTTCTTGTTTCCACCTGCCACGAGTTCGTTGACGTAGATGGTTTTTGCCTCCAGCGAGGCGGATCCCAGCAAGAGGGATGCGAGGGCGATGGTTTTGGGTGAAGCGATTTTCGAAAGCCAAGATTTCATGGGATTTTTCCTAAAAGAACTCCGGATGGAAGCTGCGATTCCAGCGATGCCGGGGTGATTATCAGATGAATCCGACCCCGCAAACAAAAAACCTCCCAAATACGGCAAGGTTGCGGTGCATCAGCGCTTCACAATCCGGTCCTGTCCATGCACCGTATTGGCATGCAATCAATGACGGGATTCGGCCGCGCTTCGGCGGCGACGGAAAAGTGGCATGCTACGGTGGAAATCGGCTCGGTGAACCGCAAACAACTCGAAGTGATCGTGCAAGCACCACGCGAACTCGCCGAACTTGAAAACCGCATCCGCAAGGCCGTGCTCGCCGCCGTTTCGCGCGGCAGAATCCAGGTATCCATCAATCTGGAAAAGGCCGACTCCGCCGCATCCGAAATCCGCTTGGACGCCCCGCTCGCCATCGCCTTCCACCAAGCGTTCATCGATCTGGGAAACACCATCGGCCAAGCCATCACGCCGACCGCCACCGACTTCCTCCGCCAGCCCGGCATCCTCACCCTCGGCAACAGCCAGATCGATGCCGAAGAAGCATGGTCCGCCATCCAGCCCGCTCTCGGCGAAGCCCTTACCGCTCTCACCGCGATGCGTGAAACGGAAGGCCAGCACCTCAAGGAGGATTTCCTGAGCCGGCTCAACACCCTTTCCACCTTCGCAAGCACCATCGCCGCCGAGGCACCCGGACGCGCCATCCGCCAGCGGGAAATTCTCGGCAAACGCCTGCGCGACGCCGGGCTCGATCTCGATCCCGCCGACGAACGCGTCCTCAAGGAGCTCGCCATCTTCGCCGACCGCTGCGACGTGAGCGAGGAACTCACGCGCCTCGATTCCCACTTCGCGAAATTCCGCGAATACCTCGATGCCGCCGAGCCACCCGGCCGCGCGCTCGATTTCCTCTGCCAGGAACTCTTCCGCGAGTTCAACACCATCGGCTCCAAAGCCAACGACGCCGGCATCGCCCAGACCATCGTCGAAGCCAAGACCGAGCTGGAGAAAATCCGCGAGCAGGTGCAGAACGTGGAGTGAGCGACGCAGGCGCGTTGGTGAAAACGCGGAAGTCCGTCAGAGTTTCTTCTTCACCTCCTCGGCCCTTCGATGGGCCTCCTTGCAGAGTTCGGGAAAACCTTGGTAGGCCACGTAAACCCGCTGATAGGCAGCAAGGGCCTGCTTCAGGAAACCCACAGCTTCGTCGCCTGCTGCCGCGGCCGCCTTCTTTTCATAAAGCCCGCCCAATATCAGATAGATCCTCGCGGTGGATTCGCCCTTGAGCGCCTTGTTAGGCAGTGCTTCGAGAGCCAGCCTCATCGCTTCGTCGTCCTTGTTCAAATCCACCAAGGCCTGCAGCTTGCCAACGGTGGCACCGGTGATCTCGGGCGGGGCCGGCTGGTTCTCCAACACTCCGTTGAAAAGTTTGAGAGCTTCCTCCGGCTTTTTGCGTGCCAGCGCGACGTTTCCCAATCCAATGGATGCCACGTTTCCAAACTTCGCCGCGTGGTGATCCTTGAGCCATTGGAACATTTTTCCCGCCCCGTCCACATCACCCGATTTCAACAAGGTGTTTCCGCATTCCGAAAGCAACTGCGGGCTGAGAACGGATGGATCCTTCACGGCTTGTTGAGCGAGGTCCTTGAGGAAAAGCTCGCTGCGGTCATTGCGCTTGAGCAACTGGGCCATCCGGACGCGCGCGTAGTAAATCCTCATCCTGGCCGTGGCGTTCGCATCGCGTCCCGCCACGTTTTCAAGCAGTTCCACCAACTGTTGATCGATAGCGTCCGCATCCATGTCCTTGGCCTTCTTGAGGGGAACCATCGACTTGACGAGTTCGTCTAGCAGAAACTCCGTTTGTACGGCGGCGGGACCACCGATCCTGCTCTTGAGGGTTTGCGCGAAGATCTCCGCGGCTTCGGCGGACTTGCGTTGGCGCGCGTCCATCTTGGCCACCCACTTGACGGATAGAACCGCGAGCTGGCTGTCCGGCCTCCGGGTGATGAACTCACTGTGCAGTTTGGCGATGCCTTCCCAATCCTTGTTGCCCAGCATGATGCCCGTGGCGGAATCCAACGCATACTGGATCACATCGTCCGGGCTGTCAGTCCACACCGCCTTCTTGTAGCTATCCAGCGCTTCATCGAGCCTGTCCTGATCCCTGTAAGCATCCCCTAACCGACAAAGCTTCGCTCCACTCGCGGACTCTTCGTCAAGCTTCGGGGATTCCGCCGCCTTCACGGGTTGTTCGTCTGCCTTCACCCCCTCGCGCGTCATCGATGAAACCACCAACCCGATCACGGCAAGCACGGCCGCGAAGCCCAAGGGATAGCTGAAAGTGCCCGATGACATGGCTGAAACCGATCCATGAAACCAAAGCGCCGCCCCCAAGTCAACGAGCCATCAACTCCCCCGTTTCCTCCTCGCCCCCGGCGGGAAACGTTTCACGCCCGCCAACGCGTCGTTCTCCGGCGTGCCGGGCGCGTATTCGCTCTTCCACGCCTTGAACCAATCCACATTCAGCCCGCTGAGCACCTTGGACGCCTTCGCCAGCGCCGCCTTCGCCGCACGCCAATCCAGATCCGCCTCCTCCGCCGCCAGCCGCAGGCCCGGCAGCTCCTTCCAGCGCGCCTCATGGGCTGCCCATGTCGTGTCCCGCACCAGCAACTCCGGCCGCGCGGGTGTTTCCGCCGCCCGCCGGTCATTGAGAGCTTGCCAACACTCCAAAGTCATCAACGTCCGCTTCTCGATCTTCTCCCGGCTATCCGGCTGCAGCTTTTTCAGCCGCACCAAATCCCCCCGCAGCGAATCCGCCGCCTCCAGCTCGCTCTCCAGCCGCGCCGCCACCGCCGCGTTCATCGTCTTGAACTCCCGGAAAACCGACCTCAATTCCGCCCTCCGCGCCACCCGCTCCAGCTTGGCCGCCTCCTCTTCCCCCGCCGCCTGCCGCAGCGCCGTTTCCAGGTCCTCATGTGCCGCCAGCGTTTTCCCCCTTACCACAAATCCCGGCACCAGAGCCCACACGCCCCGGCTCTGCACCGCGCGGGCCTCCACCTTCTGCCAATGTTTCGCCATCTGCTTCGAGAGTTTCGGATTCCATCCACCGGCTCTGGAAACCGCCGGGCCGCAGCCCGTCCGCCGCAGCCCCGCCAGATCCGCATCCATTCCTGAAGCGGAAACTCCCCGCTGTCAACCCAACCCCACCGCCCCATCCGCCGCAAAACATGGCTTTCTCATTCTGCCTCTTCACATTTGATTATGACTTCGTGGCGTTTTTCTTTCACTTTGTGGCTTTTCTCTTTTACCGTTTTGCTTCTTGTTTTTCCAGTTTAGCTTTTCCTCTTAAACGTTCTGCATTTTTAAACCACTTTTTAGCTTTCTTATTTACACACGTTGCTTTTCTTTTTCTCCGTTTAGCTCTGCTTCACAAGCTGGCATCAGTTTGAATGAAAAGGCCACGCATTCGGTGCATCCGGGCATCCACGAAGCGGACCGGGATTCGGAAACTCATCGAAACGACGGACGGTTCGCGCCAGCGGATGGAAAAATCAGCCTCGGACCGGGGAGCGGTTGCAAAGGACACCCCGGAGATCGCCAAGAACCCGCGATGCCGTCCCCGCGGCGGGGGTGCGGACCAGGTGCGGTATCCGGAGGAATCACGGCCGGGCTGGCATCCCTCCGGGAAGCGAATCGTTTGAAACCGCCATCCCGGGAGTATCGGCGCGTTGCGCCTCGACCCCCGGCTAATGACTGCGAACCCTCCGGGTTCAATTGATCGCGGTAACGCGAACGGAACATTCATCCGCTCCCACTGCTGGACCATCCGAGACTTGGTCAGAGTTTCTTTTTCACTTCTACGATTCGTCGCGCGGCTTCGGCGCAGAGCTCGGGATAGGAAGCGTAAGCCGCGCGGACCCGCTGGTAAAATCCGAGCGCCTGATCGAGGAAGGCTTTGGCTTCGTCCCCTGCCGAGGCTCCGGCCTTTTTCTCGCAGACGTTTCCGAGAATCAGATAGATCCTCGCGTTGGATTCGCCTTGGAAGGATGTGTCCTCCGCGGATTGAAGTCCGAGCTTCATGGCTTCATCGAGCCTGTCGGTTTCCAACAAGGCCTGGAGCTTGCCGAGGGTAGCTTCCTTGAACTGAGTGGAGGACGGTTGAGAGAGTGCCTTTTCGAAAATCGCGAGGGCGGCCTCCGGATTCTTGCGGGCGAGTTCGACATTGCCCAAGCCAATCAGCCCGGCATCGGTCGACGCGGTGCGAGGAAGCATGTCTCTGAGCTGTTTGAACATCACCTCCGCTCCATCAAGGTTTCCGCGTTTGAGTAGCAACCCGCCGCAACTGGCAAGCATTACCGGGCTGAGTTCTGAAGGAATCTTGAGCCCGATGAGAGCGATGTTTCCCAGTAGCTCGTCCGCACGGTCCTCGTGCTTGAGCATTTGGGCAAGGCGGACGCGGGCATAGCGGACTCGCAGAAGAGTGATCGGGCTTGTTTTGCCAGCGCGGATCTTCTCGAAGAGTTCGACGAGCTGTTTGTCGAGCGTGTCGAAATCGGGCTCTTGTTCGGTGTTCTTGGGGATGAGGGTTCCAACAATTTCATCAATGATGAGTTCGACCTGTTTTCCCGGGGTTGAGTGGTGGGCGCGGAATGCCTTCACCAAGATCTCGAAGGCCTCCTCGGGCTTGCCATCGCGAGTTTTGATCCTGGCCAATTCAACCACTGATCGAAGCGCCAACGGACTCTCGTCCCTGCGTTTCAGAAAGGTTTCATGCAGGCCAGCGACGGCCGCCCAATCGTCTCGGGCCTTGAGCAATTGGGTGGCGGAATCCAACGCATGCTGGATCACCTCGTCCGAGCTGTCGGTCCAAAGCGCTTTCTTGTAGCACTCGATGGCCCTGTCCGATTCTCCCTTCCTCATGTAGGTGTCCGCTAACAGGCAAAGCATGGAGCCTTTGGCAATATCGTCCGGATGTGTGGCAAGGAAATCGCCGAGATCGCGGATGATCTTCTCGGAGTGATCCGCATTCTTGTCGTTGAATTCGATGAAGGAGATGCGGTGGTGCATCTCCCCGGCAAACATGCCATTGGGAAACTTTTCGAGATAGGCGGAAGCGGCTTTGAGGGCTTCCTGGAATTGGTGGTTCAGAAAATAGGATTCCGCCAAATGATGGGAGGCTCTTTCGACGAGTTGGCTTTGCGGGAAGGTCGCCAGGAATCGCTCTAACTGCGGGATGGCCTGTTTGAAATCGGCATCTTCAAAATACGCGAGGCCTTGGATGGCAACGTAGCGATCCAAATCGTCAGACCGTGGAAACTTCGCTTCCATCTCGCGGTACGACGCAGCTACGTCCTTCCAGCGGCCATTTCTCATCATCGAATCGACGGCCAGCCCGGCGGCTTGCTCGCCTTTGTCGGACTGAGGATATTTCTGTTGGAACTGGTCGAACCTTTCCTTGATCCCGGCGAAGTCCTCAAGCTTGTGCAGGATAACTAGCTCGGCATAGGCCGCACTTTCCCCATCAGTGGCATCCGGGTATTTCGAGAGGATCGTTCTGAAGCAGAGGAGAGCTTCCTCAAAGCGATCCAGATAGAACAGGCAGCGCCCGCGGCGCATCAGGAGCGCGGCATCGAGATCGGTTTTTTCTTCGACGGCCTTCATGCAGATCTCGGCATTGTCGATCGCCGCTTTCAAATTGGAGAGGAGTTGCAAGGTGTCGCCATGCTTTGATTCGAGGGCGGCCAGTTTCTTGCGCATCGCTTTGAGCGCGCCGGTTTGAATTTCCAGAATCTCCCTGCGTGGCGGAATGGAACGGTAGATGATGAGCGCGGATTCAAAGGACTCGTCCGCAAGCATCTCCTCGCCACGAACGATCATTTCATTGGCGAACCATGCGATGGAATCCCGCACGCCAACTTGCCGGGTGAGATTGCCAAGCTCGACATTGAGTTCATCCATTCGCCCTTGATCCGCGAGCAGTCCGATTAAAGCGACCGCGGCAGCGGCCTGTTGGAACGTGCGGACTTCTTTGCCGATGTATCCGCGATACACGGCCAGTGCCTCTTCGGTTTTTCTGAAATCGGCATAGACCTCGCCAAGCCAAAGGATCGCTTCCGGTCGGCAGTGGGGGTCTTGCGCAGCGGTCTTCAGCGCGACAATGGCCCGCCATCTGATCTGCGGATCGTCTATCTTCATGCACGCACGGCCCAGGCCGAGGAACGCACGTGATGTGTATTCGCCTTTGGGAAAACGCTTGATGCAGTCATTGAAAGCCGCTTCGGCTTCCGGGTATTTGCCGTTCAACAGGTTCACGAGTCCGAGCTTGAAATAGAGCGGCTCTAACGGCGTGGTCGTACCGTCATCTCCCGCCACGGCCAGCAATCCGCGGATCTTCACAACGGCCGCGTCGTAGTTTTTCGCGGCGAACTCGGCCTCGGCCTCGCCGGCGAGCTTATCCCAGGTTGCGGTGCCCGATGGTTTGATCGGAACCGGATCCAGTAGTGCACCGGCGGCAATTGGAGGCGGGACAACAAAGTGCGCAAATACACCATCGGACAACGCGGCAATTAACCAAGCCGTGAGAAGCCACCGGAAACCCGTTGATCTGGATGACATGAGCGAAACGAAGAGAGCAAAGCGCGGCGCGGCCGGTTTGTCACTTTCGTTTCCGCGGAAGGCCCGGAAACCAAAAAGCCGCCCCGGTTTCCCGGGGCGGCTTTGGAGTTTTGTGAGCAGGCGGCTAGAAACCGCCGCTACAGATTACTTCTTCTTCGCGGCCTTTTTGGCGGCTTTTTTCGCCTTGGGGGCGGGAGCCGATTTGGCTTCCTCGATGGCGGCCTGGGCGGCGGCGAGGCGGGCGACGGGCACGCGGTAAGGCGAGCAGGAGACGTAGTTCAGGCCGAGCTTGTGGCAGAACTTGACGGAGTCCGGATCACCACCGTGCTCACCGCAGATGCCGAGCTTGATGTTCGGGCGGGTGCTGCGGCCTTTGGCGACGGCGATTTCCATGAGCTGGCCGACGCCGGTCGCATCGAGGGTGGCGAAGGGGTTCTTCTTGAACACTTCGTTCTCGATGTAGGGCATCATGAAGGCACCCATGTCGTCACGGCTGATGCCGAGCGCGGTCTGGGTGAGGTCGTTGGTGCCGAAGCTGAAGAACTCGGCGCCCTTGGCGATTTCGTCGGCGGTGAGCGCGCCGCGCGGTACTTCGATCATGGTGCCGACCTGATAGTCGAACTTGATCTTCTTCTCGCTCATCACCTGCTTGGCGACGTTGTGGACGATCTCGGCCTGGAGGTCGAATTCCTTCTGGAAGCCGACGAGCGGGATCATGACCTCGGGTTTCACCTTGATCTTCTTCTTGGCCACATCGGCTGCGGCTTCGAAGATGGCGCGGGCCTGCATCTCGGTGATTTCCGGATAGGCGATGCCGAGGCGGCAGCCGCGGTGGCCGAGCATCGGGTTGAACTCGTGGAGGTCGTGCACGCGCTGGATGATTTTCTCAACGGGGATGCCGATCTTCTTCGAGAGATCGAGCTGCTGCTCCTTGGTGTGGGGCAGGAATTCGTGAAGCGGCGGGTCGAGCAGGCGGATGGTGGCGGGAAGGCCCTTGAGCTCCTTGAAGATGCCGGTGAAGTCCGCGCGCTGATAGGGCAGCAGCTTGGCGAGGGCGGCCTTGCGGGCTTCGAGCGTGGTGGCGAGGATCATCTCGCGCATCGCGTCGATGCGGTCACCTTCGAAGAACATGTGCTCGGTGCGGGTGAGGCCGATGCCGGTGGCACCGAAGGCCACGGCGATGCGGGTCTGCTCCGGAGTGTCGGCATTGGTGCGGACGCTGAGCTGGGTGGCTTGTTCGCACCACTTCATGAGCTGGAGGAAGCTCTTGAACTTCTCGGTCTTCTGGGCGGCCTTGTTGTTGGAAACGATGCCGGTGATGATTTCCGAAGGAGCGGTCTTGAGCTGTCCGCCATAGACGACGCCGGAGGTGCCGTCGATGGAGAGGAAGTCGCCTTCCTTGAAGGTCTGGCCGGAGATGGTGACGGTCTTCTTGTCGTAGTTGATGTCCACGGCGGAAGCGCCGCAGATACAAACCTTGCCCATCTGGCGGGCGACGAGCGCGGCGTGCGAGGAGACACCTCCCTTGGCGGTGAGGATGCCTTCGGCGGCGATCATGCCGCGGAGGTCTTCCGGGCTGGTCTCGTTTCTAACTAGCAGAACCTGCTCGCCCTTTTCGGCGGCGGCGGCGGCGCGGTCGGCGTTCAGATAGATCTTGCCGGAAGCGGCGCCCGGGCCGGCGGGAAGACCGGTGGCGAGGGCCTTGGCCTTCTTGACCTCGGCGAGGTCGAAGATCGGAGCGAGGAGTTGGTCGAGCTGGTCGGCCGGGTTGCGCAGCACGGCGGTCTGCCAGTCGATGAGTTTCTCCTTGTACATGTCCATGGAGAACTTCAGCGCGGCGGCGGCGGTGCGCTTGCCGTTGCGGGTTTGCAGCATGAACAGCTTGCCGTCCTGGATGGTGAACTCGACGTCCTGCACGTCCTTGAAGTGTTTTTCAAGAATGGTGCGGACCTTCATGAGCTCGGCGTAGCTCTTCGGCATCGCCTTCTTGAGCTTGGCGACGGGCTCCGGAGTGCGGACACCGGCGACGACGTCCTCGCCCTGCGCGTTGATGAGGAACTCACCGTAGAATTCATTCGCACCGTTGGCGGGGTTGCGGGTGAAGGCGACGCCGGAACCGGAAGTGTCACCGGTGTTTCCGTAAACCATGGCCTGCACGTTCACAGCCGTGCCCCACTCGGCGGGGATGTTGTACTTGCGGCGATAGACGATCGCGCGGTCGTTCATCCAGGAACCGAACACGGCGCCGGCGGCACCGCGAAGCTGGTCCCACGGGCTGCTCGGGAAACTCTTGCCGGTGCGCTCCTTGACGAGGGCCTTGAAGCGCTTCACCAGCTCCTGCTGGTCTGCGGCGGTGAGATCGGAGTCGATGATGTCCTTGCCGTACTTCTCGTGTTTGAAGTGCTCGATGACGACTTCGAAGGGCTCGTGGTCCTCGCCCTCGCGCTTCTGCACGCCGAGCACGACGTCGCCATACATCTGGACGAAGCGGCGGTAGCAGTCCCACGCGAAGCGCTCGTTCTTGGTGGCGGCGGCGAGGGACTTCACGGTCTCATCGTTGAGGCCGAGGTTGAGGATGGTGTCCATCATGCCGGGCATCGAGTCGCGCGCGCCGGAGCGCACGGCGACGAGCAGCGGCATGCCCTTGGCGTCGCCGAACTTGCAGCCCATGATCTTCTCCATGTTGGCAACGCCGGCTTCCATCTGACCCTGAAGGGTGGACGGATAGGACTTCTTGTTGGCGTAGAAGTAGGTGCAGACTTCGGTGGTGATGGTGAATCCCGGAGGCACTGGAAGGCCGATGCGGGTCATTTCGGCGAGGTTCGCGCCCTTGCCGCCGAGGAGGGCCTTCATGCCGCCGTCGCCGTCAGCCTTGCCCGCTCCCCAGGTGTAAACGTATTTCGTTTTGCTGTTAGAGGCGGATTTTTTCGCCGCGGGTTTCGCAGCCTTCGTTTTGGTAGCCATCGTGGTGATAGGTATCGTGGGGTTCAAAGTGAAACGCCGGATGCGCGGGAAAAAGCCCCCCGTCCGGCGAAACGCGCGGGAAGCTATGCGGAGCGCGCGCCCACTGTCAATCAGCCAGTTTTTGCCAAAAACGCCGGATTTTTCAGCGCAGTCCGCGCAGCAGCAACTCGGCGTTGCTCTTGGTCGCCTTGAGGTTGGTGAGCAGCGTCTCGATGGCGTCACCGATGGGAAGTCCCGCGAGCTGGCGACGGACGTCCACCACCTTGAGGAACTCGTCCGGATGATAGAGCCGGTCGTCATTGCGGGTGCCGGACTGCGGGATGTGGATGGCGGGAAACACCCGGCGCTCGGCTAGCTCGCGATCGAGCTTCACCTCCATGTTGCCGGTGCCCTTGAACTCCTCGAACACGACATCGTCGAGGCGGCTTTCGGTTTCCACCAGCGCGGTGGCGAGAATCGTGAGCGAACCGCCTTCCTCCACGTTGCGGGCGGTGCCGAAAAACTTGCGGGACTTCTGCAGGGCCACGGGGCTCACGCCGCCGGAGCCGATCGGGCCGCCCTGCATCGCCGAGTTGTGGCCGCGGGCGAGACGGGTGAGGCTATCTAACAGAAGGATCACATCCTTGCCAAGCTCGACCAGACGCTTCGCCCGCTCCAGCACGAGGTCCGCGACCTGCGCATGGCGTTTCGGAGACTCGTCAAAGGTGGACGCGTAAACGCGAGCCCCTACGGTTTCCTCGAAGTCAGTGACTTCCTCGGGACGTTCATCGAGCAGTAGAACAACGAGTTCCGCCTCCGGATGATTCTTCCGAATGGCGCGGGCAATCTGTTTGAGAAGAATCGTTTTCCCTCCACGCGGCGGCGCGACGATGATACCGCGCTGGCCCTTGCCGAGCGGGGCAATGAGATCGATCACGCGCACGCCGAGGAAATCATTCCCCTCGCCTTCCAGATGGATGCGTTGATCCGGAAACAGCGGCGTGAGGCGGTCGAATTCCGTCGGCATCTTGTAGTCCGCGATTGGAATCCCTTCCACCTCCAGCACCTCCATCGCTGATAGAAACTTGTCCCGCTCGCGGGGAGCACGTACTCGGACCTTGATCATCTGGCCGACGCGCAGGCCGCAATCCTTCAGCAGGTTGTTTCCGACGTGGATATCATCCGGGCCGGGGCGGAAACTGCGATCCGGGTCCCGCAGCATCGCATAGTTGTCCTTGGATTGCTCCAAGACCCCTTCGCAGACCAAGGCGGTGCCTTCGTGGCTGAAGAAACTCAGCAACTCATAGACGAGCTGGCTTTTCGGAATACCGCCCTGAATCCGCGCCGGAGAGGCCTCGGCCATCGCCTGAAGCTCGACCAGCGGCTTGCGGCGGAACTGATTGATATCGATGGATACCGGCGCGGCTTCCACCGTGGCAGTGGATTCGGATTCGTTGGAAAGTGACATGACAAATGAGTTTGTGAAACGGCGGATCTGCGAGCGGATGACGGATTGCGGGCCTTCGTTCCAGAAAACCACATCCGCGCGGGACATCTTTTCCTGAACCGAGAGTTGGGCGGCGAGAATCGCCTCGATCAGGGAATCCTCGAATCCTCCGCGGGCTTTCAGCCGCTGGATCTGAGTGGGTCGGGATGAGGCAACCACCAGCACCTGGCTTTGTCCGTAATCGAATCCCTTTTCAAAAAAGAGCGGAACATCCGCGACGAACAGATCCGCGCCACGGTTAGCAGCCTTTTCCATCGAATCAAGACATTCCTGCCGCACCCGGGGATGGAGGATCGCTTCGAGGCGCAGTCTGGCAGACTCATCGGAAAAAACCCTCCCGCGGAGAAAATGTCGGTCAACGCGGCCCTGCGCATCCAATGCCTGACTTCCGAATGCCCCGGCGATGATGGCGGTGATCTCATCGTCTGACTCCAGCATCCGGTGCACCGCGGCATCGCAATCAAAGATCACGATCGAAGGCATGAACTCCCGGAGAAACCGGCATACGGTCGATTTTCCGGAGGCGATTCCGCCGGTCAGGGCCATCACTTGCATGGCCCCGACCATCCGGTGGTGCCCGGATCGAATCAAGAAAAGAAGACGGGCGGAGGATCGCTCCTCCGCCCGCTTTTGAATCTGAGTTGCTTCAACCGTTTCCGATCAAGGAGTCGGCGGAAGATCCGGAAGGACTCCGGCATCCATGCCACCCGGTGCACCCGCAGGGCCCGGGATCGAGCTGGCGGCATCCACTCCGCGGAGCGGACGACCGGTGGCATCGATGATGTTCGCGGTCACGAAGACGATCAGGTTGCTCTTGATGCGGTTCTCAGACTTCGTTTGGAACAAGCGACCGATGATCGGGATGTCACCGAAGATCGGCACCTTGTCCTCCACGTTCTGCACGTCTTCGCGCACCAATCCGCCGACTGCCACGGTGTAGCCATCATAGATGGTGAGCGAGGTGTTCACGCGGCGGGTCGAGAAGACCGGCATTTCGATGCGGTTTTCCGTCACCACCGTGGTCACCGGGTTGCCAAGGGCGTCCCTGCCGGGCGATTGGATCGGGCTGCCGTAGTTGATGAAACCTTCGAACTCGACGATTTCCGGAACAAAGCGGAGGTCGATTACGAAGTCGTTCTCACCGATGGTGGGTTCGATTTCGAGAGTCACACCGGTGTTGCGGGTTTCGAACGCGGTCGGAGTAGCCGGGGTGACCGGGAAACTGCCGCCGCTGCTGCCACCGAGGACGCCGTTGCCACCGAATCCACCGCTGGTCTGGCCGACGCTGTTGGGAAGTTCCGGGGGTTCGTATTCGGTCGGGTAGATGAATTCGCGGATGATTTCGATGGTCGCCTTCTGATTGGAACGCGCCGTCACGGACGGAGCGGTCATCAGGTCGGTTCCCTTTTTCTGGGCGAGACCGCGCATGATCAACTGCAACTGGCCGTCGGAGAACAAACCGGTGAGAGCCGCGATGCCGGGAGCGATGCTGCCGGTCTGGGCCGTGCGGTTGGAGTTGTTCAGGATCGCGTCGATGCTGTTGCGGGAAGTCGCGAAGTCACCGCTGCGCAGACCGTTGGTCACGCCGTTCTGGCTGAGCTGCGTCGGATTTGCCGGGATGCCGTCCACCGAAGTGCCGCCCACCGGGCTCACCCAGTCGGCACCCTTGCGGGACTGCTGGTTGCCTTGCGTGCCGCCGCTGAGGAACATCGTGCTGGCGGTGAGACCGAAGGGATTGACGATCCAGTCGAAGCCGAGCTCGTCGTTGTTCTCTTGGGAGATTTCCACAAACTTGGTGGTGATCTTCACCTGCTTCGGCTGCTTGCCCTTCAGCTCGTCCACCAACTGTTCCACCTTGTCGAGTTCGGTCGGAGTGTTGGTGACCAGCAGGGTGCCGCTCGCGGTGAGCGATGCAGAGGTTCCATCCGGGAATGCGATACCAGCGGTTTGCAGAAGGTCCTTGATGGGCTTGCGGGCCGTAAGTGTTTTGGATCCGCCTCCAGCAGCTGGTTCGGCGAACGGATCGGCATCGGCACCACCGCCGCCGCCGCCGGGGCTACCCGTATCAAGCATGGCACCGAAGTCCGGTGGCACGGAGAAGGTCTTGGTGAAGACATCCTCGCCGGTCTCGGTTTGCGGCACGAGAGTCACCGCGAAGTCGTCCACCTTGAAACGAAGCTTGGTTTGTTCGCAGATGTACTTGAGGGCTACGATCAGCGGCACGTTGCGGACGCGGAGTTCGTTGACGCGCAGCGAACCGGGATCCACCGTGGCTGCGGGAAGATCGCCACCACCTGCGGGAGCGGCTTCCACACCGGCATCGGTCGAAGCCGGTGCGGCGGTGCTCTTGGGACGGCGAACCACGAAGTTCACACCCTTCTTGGCGGGATCCAGCTCAAGGGTGTCGAGCTCGGCGGAACGCATGCGAAGGAAGTCAATGGCCTCCTCCACGGTGGTGTCGTCGAAATCAATTCTTGGAATGACGATGTTGCGCAGCTTGGCGGAGATGTAAGCGATTCCGCTGCTATCTTCCTTGCTGCCATCCTGGCGGATCGTCACAGGAGTCTCACTCGGCACCGCGATTTCCCAAGCGGCGTCCACCTGGGAGAGCAACTCGGCGCGGGTCTGGTCGTAAGCGGCACGGTAGTAGTCGCTCTTGGCTTGGGACAAACGCTCCATGCCGCGGCGGGCGGCGGAGTTGTAAGGATCGAGGCGCAGAACGCTTTCGTATTCCTTCTTCGCGTCGTCGTATTTGCCGAGATTGTAGTTTCCTTCCGCGGTGTAGAGCGCGCGGCGGACCTTATCCACGTTCTGGGTGTGCTCGTAGGTGAGCGCCGGGTTCGTGCGGATCGGGTCGTCGAGGTACGCCAGTTCGCGCTTGGCGGCGGCATTGGCGGGATCCACGGCCAGAACACCATCGAGGAGCGCGCGGGCTTCGGTGTATTTGCCAACCTTGCGGTGCTGCATGGCCAAAGCGACGCTCGCGTCACCGAGGTGGGCGGCGTAGCTCTGGCGGCGGTCAGCGAACATCGGAGCATCCGGCACCTGCTGAAGCGCCTGGGTGTACTTGTCCACCGCCATTTGATAGTCACCCTTGG
>DAISZP010000533.1:0-3468 GCA_036824745.1 Luteolibacter sp. | reverse complement strand
TCGTGCGCCATCAGCATGCGCGCTCTCTGCAGACGGATGCTTTTCAAGTATTGGAGCGGAGCGGAGGAAGTGATCGCCTTGAAATGGTTGTGAAAGGTGGACGCGCTCATGCCCGCCTCCCGCGCCAACGCGGGAACGTCGATGGGTTTTGCAAAGTCCACATGCATGCGCTGCAAGGCGCGGTTGATCTGGCCGAAATGGCTATGGGGTGTGGCGAGCGCGCGGAGATTGCCACTCCGATCCCGCAGCAATCCTAGATACACGATCTCCCTCACAATCTGAGGCCCGAGAATCCGAGTGTCGTCATCATTTCGCAAAGCGAGCAAGAGCCTGAGCGCGGCTTCCTTGAGCTCGGAGTCAAGAGGCTGCGACTTCACAGCGGGTCCTTGAAAATCGGTGATCGGTGGCAGGTTGCGCATTTCCATCACCAACTCGGCGACCACCGAGGGATTCACACCGACGAACAAGCCGAGCATCGGTTTGTTAGGAGTCCCTTCCGTGTCGCACTCGAATGGCAGAGGCACTGACAACACGAGGTAATTGTCGGGATCGTAGAGAAAGGTCTGCCCGCCGAGATGTCCGCGTTTGCGGCCTTGGGCGATGATGACGATTCCTGGATCGTAGGTCACCGGGACACGCGGCCAGTTCTCGCTGGAATACATCAGCCGGACGCCGGGAAGACTGGACGGACGGACGCCTTCACCGAGGGCAAGATCGGCAAGCAGGGACACCATGGTCGGCCTTGCGCTCATGGAGGAATAGACAATCAAATCGGCGAATTTCGCAAGGATCATTCACACCTTCGCAGAATCCGGCAATCATTCAAGAGGTGTGGGTATTGTGGGAAGCCGGTCCGATCAGGCATGGTGTTCCCGTCATGAAACTCCAACAGAAAATCGCACTCATCACTGGCGGCAGCCGCGGCCTTGGCCGCCACACCGCCCTTCGTTTCGCGGAAAACGGAGCGGACGTCATCCTTACTTACCGCTCTGGAAAAACAGAGGCGGAGGAAGTCGTCGCCGAAATCAAAGCCGGTGGCCGGATGGCGATCGCCCTTCCGCTCGATACCGGACGTTCGGATACCTTCGCTGCGTTTGCCGAGGACCTTCGCAAGGCGCTCGTGGACACATGGAACCGGGAAACCTTCGACTTTCTGATCAACAACGCCGGCATCGATGCCCGAAGCTTGTTTCCGGAAACGACGGAAGAGGACTTCGACCGACTCTCGAATGTTCATTTCAAAGGCGTCTATTTCCTCACCCAACATCTGCTCTCCCTGATCGCCGATGGTGGACGGATCGTGAACACGTCCACCGGACTCGCCCGCTTCACACTGCCCGGCTACGCCGCCTACGCCGCGATGAAGTCCGCGGTGGAAACGCTGACCCGCTATATGGCGAAGGAACTTGGTGGCCGGGGAATTACGGCAAATCTCGTAGCTCCGGGCCCGGTCGAAACGGACTTCACCCGCGCATCGCTCGGAAATCCGTTGATCCGTGAAATGCTCGTTTCCCAAACCGCCTTGGGCCGCACCGCCCAACCGGAGGATGTCACCGGCGTCGCCTTGTTCCTCTGTTCAGAGGAAGCGCGCTGGGTCACCGCACAACGCATCGAAGCATCCGGAGGCCTCTTTCTCTGAAACCATTGACCCTAACAAACATCGATCCCATGAAAACCAATTCAACCAAAGTCATCCTCATCACCGGAGCCAGCAGCGGCA
The DNA here is from genome assembly GCA_036824745.1 of Luteolibacter sp. Taxonomy (GTDB): domain Bacteria; phylum Verrucomicrobiota; class Verrucomicrobiia; order Verrucomicrobiales; family Akkermansiaceae; genus Luteolibacter. Next base: position 1,748 of record DAISZP010000533.1, on the reverse strand, counting down.
TCGGCGAAGCCACCGCCCTTCATCTCGCCGCGCTCGGCCACAACGTCGTGCTCGGCGCGCGACGAGTGGACCGCTTGGAAAAGCTCGCGGAGGCGATCCGAGATGCCGGCGGAAGTGTGGAAATCAAGTCACTCGACGTGACCCGTCTTGAAGACACCCAAGCGTTCGCTGATTTCGCGATTTCGAAATTCGGACACGTTGATGTGATCATCAACAACGCAGGCGTCATGCCGCTTTCCCCACTGCACGAACTGAAGATCGCCGAGTGGAACCAGATGATCGATGTGAACATCCGCGGCGTGCTTCACGGTATCGCGGCGGTGCTGCCCCACATGCAGGCGAGAAAGTCCGGACAAATCATCAACGTTTCATCGATCGGCGGCTTCCAAGTCTGGCCGACCTGCGCGGTGTATTCCGGCACGAAGTTCGCCGTGCGCGCGATTTCCGAAGGCTTGAGACTCGAAAACAAGGATGTGCGCGTGACGATTATCTCGCCCGGCGTCGTTGAATCCGAACTCGCACACATCATTTCCGATCCGAGCACGAAGGCAATGATCGAGGACTTCCGTGCGGTGGCGCTCACTCCGGACGCGATCGCTCGTGGCATCGCCTATGCGATCGACCAGCCCGCGGATGTGGATGTGAACGAGATCATCATCCGGCCGACGGCGGGAGCCCAGTGAAGCACCGCCGAAAGCAACCGTGGCAAGCCAACCGGAGATCATAGATTCACCGCTGTGTCATTCCTCTAAATCTCCGGAAGGAACTTCGTGGCGTTGATCCAGGTGAAGTCAGGAACGATAAAGTGAGTTGCCCCTGATTTGAGGCATTCCTGAAGTCCGCTTGACAGAACGGCGGCGGCTTTGCTAGAGCCTCCGCCGTTCCCATTCACGCACCATGCGTCTCCTAAGTCCAAAGCCCTGATCGCGAATGGCTCCCCCTGCAAGGCGGAGCACGATCAAGGCATGCCGCCGACCTTCTAACAGCGGCGGGACTGAATGAAAACCAAACGCGGGCGAACCATGCCCGCGGGACAAGGACACGCATGAAACAACATGAAGCCGAGGAGCTGCTCTCGCTTCTGCCCTCCGGGCGCACGCTCTTCACCTACGGCAAGGACTGGTACGCCGTCTCCCTTCTGGAGATGGGACTGCGCCACTCAGGGCCGGAGGAAATCAAACATAGCCAGTTGGGCAGGCTTTTCCACAAACCCCAGGTGAGATCATGGATCGGCAGGCTCGGGAAGAAGGACTTCACGAGCGATGATCTCCGCATGCTCTGGCCTGAGGAAACCGAAACCTACCGTCTCACCGCCGGACTTTTCGACGGCTGGACGCAAACCACCCGCAAAGGCAGGGATGGCTGGAACATCGTGCTCCAGCTCAACCTCAACAACCGGGACGCGGATTGGAATGAGCGCAGGTTTCCTAACATACACGACGATCCGTTCGAACGCTGCTGGCACCCGATCCACGCGGGAAAGCACCGCACGCTCGCATGGTCGAGGATCGACCTGGATTGGGAGCGCGGCGAGGCATTGATCGAGGAAATCCAGAACGACCGCATCCGCGAGGTATCGGATTGGGTGAAATACATCCGCGAGAGTGGGCGCAAAAAGATCGTACTCAACGGAGTGGAGGTGGAATCCGCGTTCGTCATCACTTACTGGGAGGAGCGCCTTCGCCTCTCCCGCCAGTGGTGGGATGAGGCGATGCTGTGCGCGGCGATCCGCTTCATCGTCCACGAGC
>DAISZP010000532.1:0-3469 GCA_036824745.1 Luteolibacter sp. | reverse complement strand
CGGCGGCCGAGGATGCGGTGGTGTCCGCGAAGGAGAGGTTCCCGATGCCGCGATCCTCGGTGAGGGTGACGGTGGTGTCCGCCGTGATGTTGAGGGTGCTGAAGCTGGCGGTGAAGCCGGTGCCGTCGGCGACGGTGCCGCCGCTCCAGTTTCCGGTTTCCGCGAGGTTCCAGTTTCCGCCTGAAGTATTGGTCCAGGTGCCGTCGGCGGCGAATGCCGAGGCGCAGATGATGATGGACGAGGCGAGGGATGTTAGAAATTTCGATTTCATGGAGGATAGGGAGACGGGTTGACGAAAAGACACGGTGAGGACACTGCGGCGGATTCGATTGGACAAGCGCCCGGTTCGCTTTGATTCTGCTCAACGAAATGCAGCACATTGTCCGCATCGATTCGCGCTGCAGATGCGAGTCGCCCTGATCCGGGGAGGTTTCCCCATTGAAGTTCGCTCATGAAACCCATCCGGAAATCCAGCACTCAGGAACTTGCGGCGGCGGCCATCCGCGAGGAAATCACGGCCGGTCGTTGGGAGGATCGCCTCCCCGGAGCCCGGGTTCTTGCCCAGCGCATGGGCCTCAGTCCGCCGACCGTGGCAGGAGCGCTCGCGATTCTCGCCGCCGAGGGATGCCTGACGAAACCCGGAGAGCGGCATGCCTACCGTGTGGTCAAGAAACGCCGCGCCAAGACAGCTGGCTCATCCCACTCCAAATCAAAACGCCTTCTGATCCTTACCCATGAACAGGCTGCTTTCCTCACCGAGACCTCCCGCAAGGTCCTTGAGCTCCTGCGTGAAGCCGCCGCGAAAAAAGGATGGCTCGTGGAATCCCAGGTGGTCGATTTCCTCCATGCCAAGCGCGCCCAGAGTCAATGGGACCGCTTGATCCAAACCGATCCCGACACCTCGGTCATCGCGCTCTACGGACGCACGGCTCTCGCCGAGTGGGCCATCCGCCGCAAGGTGCGCATGATGTTTCTCGGCGGTGTCACCAACGGTCTGCCGATTCCGATGGTCGCCGTGCGGTCCTTGCAGATGGCGCAAATGGCGTTTGAGCGGCTTGCCGCGCTCGGCCACTGGCGCATCGTGTTTCCACTCTGCGATCGGGCGGAATCCTTCAAGACTCCCTTGCGCGAACTCACACGCAAGGCCGTGGAATCCACCGGAAACACCTACGTGCCCAGCTATCACAATCCTGAAAGCGACTACCTGAAACCGGATGTCACCTGGCGGATCGTCGAGTCCGCGTTTGCCAGCCGTCCACCGAGCGCCTTCGTGTTCCTCGATTGGAAGGAACTCGTGACCGCCCACTGTTTCCTCTCTTCCAGGAAACTGCGGGTGCCTGACGATGTCTCGCTCATCCTGCTCAACGACCAGATGGAGGCGGACTGGTTTCATCCGCCGCTTTCGCGGTTTCGTTTTCCCCAGCAGAAGCTTGTTAGAACGATGATCTCTTGGTTGGAGAACGAGTCCGGAAACCCGGCGACCCAGATCACACTGATGGCGGACTTCATCGAGGGAAGCTCGATCGCCCCACCGTCCGGGACACCGCCACAGGCGAAGCCACCGGGCAATCCTTGGAAAACCTGAGCCCGCGGGATTCGCCTTGCGGTGCGAGCACAAGAAGAGGAACACTCAGTTTCGGAAATCCATGGGTTCACCACCATCCATCAACGTCGCCCGGCTCACCTATCTGCTGCTCTGCGAGGCCGCGGGCGTGGCCATCGCCATGAGCACCCGGGGATCGGTGTATGAAGTCCCGCTCTCCACCGGTCTGCTGGGCGGGCTCGGAGTGGCGGCCTTGTTCATCTGGGTGGAGACCTTGATGCAGGGTTTCACCCTCCGCGGGTTCTCGACCGCCACCTTCGGCCTCGCGATCGGATTGCTCTGCGCGTGGTTATTGACCCGCGTGCAGGCCACCCAGTTGTTGGAGCTCGTTTTCCGTGACCAGATCGAGGATCCGGAAGTCATCAGCGCGCTCAAGCTCTCGCTGGACGTCACCTTGTTCGCGACCTTCGGGTTTCTCGGCATCGTGCTCTCGCTGCGCGGAAACCGTGACGACTTCGCCTTCATCATCCCCTACGTGCGCTTCAGGCAGGACGCATCCACCGGCCAGCCGCTGGTGCTGGATGCGGACTCGATCATCGATGGACGCATCCTCGGCATCATGCGCACGAGTTTCCTCCACGGCAGGCTGATCGTGCCGCGCTTCGTGATGGATGAACTGCAGGCGCTGGCCGATGCCGGGACCAACGGCGACCGCCATCGCGGCCAGCGCGGATTGGATTTCCTCGAGAAAATGCAGAAGGCGTCCGACATCCAGATTTCGATCCACGACACGCCGCCCGCCGGCGCCGGCGAGAACCGCAACGCCCGGCTCATCGAAACCTCGCGCCTGTTAGGAGCGCGGCTGCTCACGGTGGATGACAATCTCACGAAGGTCGCGAAACTCCAGGGCGTGGACGTGCTCAACATCCACGAGCTCGACGAAGCGTTGAAGCCCACCGTCGCCGTCGGCCAGCGGCTGCGCATCGCGCTTGTGAGGACCGGCAAGGAGGACCACCAGGCGGTCGGATATCTTCCGGACGGCACGATGATCGTGGCCAACCACGCGGTTTCGAAAATCGGCTCCACTGCCGAGGTCATCGTCGTGAGCACGCTCCAGACCGCGGGCGGCACGATGGTTTTCGCCGAGCTTTACTCGCCGGCCTGAACTTCCGAATAAGCGCGCACCTCGGCATGGGGATCCGCCAGCGCGTCCACGAAGCGCTCCCATTCTAACAATTCCTCCCGCGGAGGGGAAACGGGGGTGTTGCCCGCGCCGATGTTCACCACCAGATACTTCATCGGCGTTTCCCGCCCCGCGCGTCCGCGGATCCGTTCGTGCAGCGCCTTCATCCGCGGCGGCGAGAGCGCCCAGCCCTCGGCTAACAGAACCACCCCGGCCGGAGCTTTTCCCAGTGCCTCGCTCATGCCCCGCTCACCGCCCTCGTCCAACACCGCGACCTGATGCCAGGACGACGGATGAACCCGGAGTCCGCGCAACAGGAATGGCCTGAGGGATGCCTCTGTCAGACCGCAGCCGCCCACATCCAGCACCAGCACTCCGTCCAGCGGCTTGTCATCGCTGTCCGCGCGGCCGTTGGTGGTGAGATCCCGCCACAGGGCGCGCGCCGGTCTCGATTGGAAATCCAACGCCGCCAGCGCCCTCCCGCCGGATCGCCACGCCAGCAACCACAGTAGCAGCCGCGGCAACAGTCCCCAGAAAAACAGCGCCAGCAACAGAAAACTCCACCAGACGGCCGGTCCGGGTGACAGCTCGCGCCCTGGAAACCAACGCGTCGCCTTGATGTCATCCGGATCGGGCAGCGCTTCCGGCCACCAGAACGACCACGGCAGCGCCATCAAGCGAGTCAGCCGGCATAACAGGTCGTGCATTGACCACTCGGTCGTCGTTTCCCAGAAAAACCCGAC
>DAISZP010000531.1:0-3477 GCA_036824745.1 Luteolibacter sp. | reverse complement strand
CGTTCTAACCGTCACCCGCTAAAGCAACCGCTACCGCCGCTGCCTCTGCGAGGCGGGCCACCTGATCAACAACACCACGTTTCCTCCCTACTACATCCGCCGGCCGTTCCAAAAGTATCTCAACACCTGGCATGGCACGCCGATGAAAACCCTCGGCAAGTTCATCGACGGCAAACTGGGCGAACACCGCAACGCCCAGCACAATTTCCTCCAAGCGTCCCACATCCTCTCACAGAACGCCTTCACCACGGAGAAACTCATCGTTTCCCACGACATTCCGGACTGCTTCGAAGGCCGCTTCGCGGAAACCGGATACCCACGGGTGGATGCGACCATCAACGCCAGCGCCGAACGGATAGCGGCGCTGAAAGCGAAACTCGGCATCACCCCGGACCAAAAAGTCATCCTCTACGCCCCTACCTGGCGCGGCACGTTGGGCTCCGTCGAAACGGAGGCTGGAAAAACCATCGAAGCTCTAACAGCACTCGCCACCACCCATGGAGGGAACGCGGCCATCCTCTACCGCGGCCACCACCTCGCGGGCGAGGGCGTAGAAACGAAACAAGGCCAGCCATGGACCGAGCCGGACGAATCGGTGGACACGAATGACCTGTTAGCCATCTGCGACATCCTCGTTTCCGACTACTCAAGCATCATCTTCGATTTCCTCCCGCTGCGCCGCCCGATCATCCTGTATGCCTTCGACCGCGACGAATACGCCAGGTCCCGCGGTTTCTTCATCGAGCCGGAGCACCTCGGAATCCCCGTCTGCCGGACTCTTGCGGAACTCGGAGCGGCCGTGAATGAAGCGCGCGCGGGAGACGAGGCTCTCGCCGCCACCTACGGCGGACTCGAGGATGGAAGCTCGACTCGGCGCGCGATGGATTTCTTCTTCCGCGATGACATGAGCCGCGTCGTCCGCCGAGAGTCCACGCGCCCCAGCATCCTGTTCTTCGGCGGCGGATTGAAGAAAAACGGCGTCACCATCTCACTGCTCTCCCGCCTCAACGCAATCGATCACTCGAAGTTCGAAGTCATCCTCGTGGCCATGACCTCCTCGCTCGTCGGGGATCCGGAGAAGGTGCTTCATTTCAAGCGCGTGCATCCCGCCGTGAAGATCATCGACCGCGGTGGAAAACTCAGCGCCACCCCGCTGGACTACCTGCTGAACCAGCGCGCGGATCAGGAAACCGAACTCACCGATCCGATGACCGCGCTCTATCAGCGCGAGGCGAGGCGCATATTCGGTCCGGAGCTCGCCATCGATGTGGCGATCGACTACGGCGGCTATTCGCGCCTGTGGGCGATGTTGATCGGCTGCTGCGCGGCGAAGCGCAAGTTGATCTATCTGCACAACGATATGATCGCCGAGCGGGACATGCGTTTCCCGGAGCTCGACTCGGTGTTCGCCACCTATCCGCTATATCACGGATTCATATCCGTCTCCGCCTCGTCCGCGGAGGTGAACCGCAGCACTCTATCAGAAAGAGCCGGCGGCAGGCCGGACGCCTTCGTGCATGTGCCGAACCCGGTGGACTATCAGGCCATTCTCTCGCGCGCGGAGCACCAACCGCCCGCGGCGCTCGCCGCGAAACTTCCACCCGCGAGGCAATCGCCCGCGGCGGACGGCGGCGACATCCGCTTCGTGAACGTGGCGCGGCTATCTCCGGAGAAAGGACACCAGAGGCTGCTGCATGCCTTCGCCAAGGTGCGCGCGTCCCATCCGCGCATCCGCCTCTATCTGGTGGGCGACGGTCCGTCGCGCGAGGATCTTGAAAAAACCGCAAAGCGCCTGCGCCTCGGGGATTCCGTCGTGTTTCTCGGACAGGTGGACAACCCGATGCCGGTCATCAAACTCTGCGATGTCTTTGTGTTCTCCTCGATCCACGAAGGGCAGGGGCTCGCATTGATCGAGGCGCTGCTCGTCGGCAAAACCGCGATCTCCACGGACATTCCAGGCCCTCGCGATGTGCTCGCGGACGGGCTCGGAATGCTCGTGCCGGACAGCGAGGACGGGCTCGTGCAGGGCATGAAGGACTGCATCCGCGGGTGGAAAGCACCGCGCGCCTTCGACGGCGAGTCCTACAACATCGAGGCCGAAGCACACTTCGAACACGCCATCTTCGGCGGTTCCGGAAACCTCGGACACCACCCGGGAATCTAACAAGCAATCGCGTTCAGGCTCCGAAACGGCGTTTGATGAAGCGGAGGGCGGACTTGAGCGGACGGAGGATGGATTTGGGTTTTCCGGCGGCGCCCTTGCGCCGTTTCCCGTTCATCCCGCGGATCAGGCCGCGGCAATGCTCCAGCAATTCCGCGGCCTTTTGAGGATCCACCACATCGCCCGAGGGAATGAAAGCGGCCGGAACCTTCAGTCCGTACATCTGTTGGAATTTCTCCACGTATTCCAGACAGCACTCGCGGCGGATGCGCAGGAGATCCTCCTCGCCGCCGACTTCCGCTCCATCCTCGACATCACGCTCGTCCAGGCTCACGCCCAGCCGCTCCTCGATCCACGCCTGATCCTCAAGCTCGGCGGTTGATTTCCCGATGATGTGGTTTGAAAAACGGAACTTCGTCCCTTCCATCCGGAGCAGCGGCGCGATGAGCTGGTTGTTCTCTTTCACCACCTCCTCGCCCTTGCCGTATCCCGGGCCGAACTTTCGATAGGCGTAGAGCAGCCCGCAGGCCTCGCGGGACAGGCTCTCGTTGACCCGGACAATCTCGGCGGGCGGGGTGATGCCGACCACCTCGCAGAAGTCCGACACGATGCATTTGTTAGAAAAAGAGGACGGCTTGAACTCGCGCAGCAGCACGTTGCCGCGACCGAAGACCTTGTCATACTTCTCGAAGCGCATGCGGTATCTTGGCAGCGTCATGTTGTTGAGCGTGCCCTTGCCGTGTTTCACCTGTTCCTGGAACAACGAGTTCTTGAAGGCCTGCGGCGCGCGCACGTATCCGACGATGCGGATCTCATCAAACCACGGGGCGAGGAAGTCCCTCATTTCCTGCACGCCCGCCTGGTCCATGAGAGACGCCATCTCGGTGGAAAGGATCAGGTTGCCGCCCTTGAACTTCTGGATCACGCGGCGCAGCTTGCCGCGGAGGCGTTCGCGGCGCTCGGCGATGACCTCGGGCGGGAGCCCTTGTTTCACAAACACCGGATGGCGGCTTGGATTCGAGTCGAACATCGCGAACAAGGCGCGGTTGAGATTCGGCAGCGAATCGAGTTTCACATAAGACCAGCCCTCGCCGCGTCCGGCTTTCGCCAGGCTCTCCTGGATCGAGGTGGAGCCGGTCTTGTGCATGCCGATGTGGATCCAACAGACTTTCATGGTGGTGGAGTTCGCTTTCCGCGCCGCGCGCTTGCGCTGGATCATCATTTCCATTCCCTCGCGGCCGCGCATGGACTCGCGGCAGGCTTCCATGAAGTTCGCGACGATCTTCGGATCGATCAACGCGTCGTCCGGGAGCATT
>DAISZP010000530.1:0-3483 GCA_036824745.1 Luteolibacter sp. | reverse complement strand
CCATTCTCGCGCGCCACCTTTTCCAGATAGACGACGAGCGATTCGTTCTCGATGTGGAAGGCATACTGCCCCTTGACGAGCGGTTTTCCCAGAGGGCCGGTGGCGAAGGCCTTGTCGCTCTGCATCAACGCGGCGGGCAGGTCTAACAATCCGCAGTCGTCGTGGGCGTAGAAGCCGTTCGCCTTCGGCATGCCTGGGCGCTGCTGGTCGTATTGGAAGTCGAAGGTGTAGAAAAAGTGGTCGCGCGGTCCCCAGATGAACTTGATGCCTTGTTTCCAGGTGGGATGGGTTTCCCGATAGAAATCCTCCTTCGGGATGCCGAGCGTGTTGAAGAAATGCTCGGGAAACACGGCCGTCGTGCCTTCTCCCACGCCGATCACCCCGATGTCCTGGCTGCGCACCAGTTCCACCTTCGCATCCGGCATCAGGCGGCGGATGGTGAGCGCTGCAATCAATCCCGCGCTGCCACCACCCAGTATCAAAAACGAACCAATCGGACTCATACCCCACCATGAGAGGAAACGCGGAGAGGGGATGTCAAGGTCGCACCTTGCTCAAACCCGGCCGGGTTTTATTGGAGCGGGGGTGATGATCCCTTCTTCGGTTTCCTGTTTGAGCCGGAGCTGGCCGCAGGCGGCGTCGATGTCGTGGCCTTTTTCGAGGCGGAGATTGGCGGTGACTCCGGCGTCTTTCAGGACGTCGCGGAAGGCCCGACAGCGGGTGTCGGACGGGCGTTTCCAATCGAGCCCGTCCACCTTGTTGTAGGGGATGAGGTTCACCTTGGCGTGGAGCCGGCGCGCGTGTTTCGCGAGGATGGCCGCTTGTTCCAGCGAATCGTTCACGCCGTCGATCAGGATGTATTCGAGGGTGAGCTTCTGGTTCTTTTTCGCGTTCCAGAAATCGAGCGCTTCGAACAACTCGGCGACCGGCCACTTCTTGTTCACCGGCATGATCTGCTGCCGGACCTCGTCGGTGGCTCCGTGCAGCGAAATGGCGAGGCGGATCTGTTGGGGATGCTCGGCGAGTTTGCGGATCTGCGGAACAAGGCCCGAGGTGGAGATGGTGAGGTGACGCGCGCCGAGGTGCAGCGATTTTTCGCCGGTGATGAGCTGGATCGATTCTAACAAACTATCAAGATTCGCGAGCGGTTCGCCCATGCCCATGAAAACGAGGTTGTCCACGCGTTCGCCGGAGAGTTGTTCCGCGGCCAGCACCTGGCCCGCGATTTCGGATGGATCGAGGTTGCGCGTGAATCCTGCGAGCCCAGAGGCGCAGAACTTGCAGCCGTAGGCGCAGCCGACTTGTGAGGAAACACAGAGCGTGCGGCGGTCGGACTTCTCGCCGTAAAGCGCGGGGTTCGCAGGGATGAGCACGCTTTCCACGTAGCGGTGGTCGTGCAGGCGGAAGAGGAACTTGCGCGTGGTGTCCGCGGAGCCCTGGGTGTGCGCGTGCTCAAGGGCTGTTAGGCGGAACGAATTGCCGAGTTTCTCACGCAGCGCGGCGGGCAGGTTCGTCATCGCATCGATGGACGTGACCTTCTTTTTCCAAATCCACTCCAGGATCTGCGCCGCGCGGAACGACGGCTCGCCTTGTTCTTTCAGCCAGGCGGCGAGGGTTTCCGGTGTCAGTCCTGCGAGGGCGGGTAGCATGGGATGGCGGATTTCATTCAAGTGCGGATCTCAGATCCGCCGCGGCGCTTCTCGCGCTGGCGGGTGGATTCGGGACGAACGTGAAATCATCATCCATGCCCGCGGAGGTGAACGTTTCCGCATCCGCTTGCTGGAGGGTGAGGGGAGCGGCGGGTTCCTGATGGCGCGCGGACATCTCGCTGGCCTTGGCGAGCGCGGCGAGGGCCGAGGGTGGTGCGCCCACGGATTGAAGGTTGCGCGGCACGCTGTCCACGGGTTCGAGCACGGGAAGGTTCGCGGCTTCCGGCGCGGCCTTGAGGTCTTCGAACTTGCGGGCTGTCGTTAGAACCCGGGTTTCGAACGAGCCGACGGCGCTGTTGTAGTTCTCCACCGCGTTGCCGAGCGAGCGTCCGAGCTTGGCGAAGTGCTCGGCGAGTTTCCCTAGTCGTTCGTGCAGCGTGCGGCCTAACAACGAGATCTCCCGCGCGTTTTCGGCGATGGCTTCCTGCCTCCAGCCGTAGGCCACGGCGCGCAGCAGCGCGATGAGCGTGGTGGGCGTGGCGAGGATCACGCCTTGATCGACACCGCGCTCGATCAAGCCCGGATCCACTTGCAGCGCCGCGGAGAAAAACGACTCGCTGGGCAGGAAAAGCACGGTGAACTCCGGCGCGTGCGCGAACTGCGCGGTGTAGTTCTTCGACGAGAGTTGTTGGATGTGCGTGCGCACCTGGCGGGCGTGGCGTTGCAAGGCATCGTCTCTAACGGAATCCTCGGTGGCCTCCAGCGCGTCGAGGTAACCGTCCATCGGTGTCTTGGAATCGACCACGATGGTTTTCCCTCCGGGCAATCTGACAATCAGGTCCGGCCGCAGCCGTTTCCCCTCGTCCGTGGTGGCCGTGTGTTGGGTTTCGAAGTCGCAATGTTCCTGCATGCCCGCGAGCTCGACCACGCGGCGGAGCTGCATTTCACCCCACTGGCCGCGGCCGGTCGGCTGACGCAGGGCTTTGACGAGCGAGGCGGTCTCGCGTTGCAATCCGAGCTGCCCCTCGCCGAGCGAGCGCACCTGCTCCTTGAGCTCGGCATAGGCTCCCTCGCGGGCCTTTTCGATGTCGCCGATGCGGGCCTCGAATTTTCCGAGCGATTCGGCCACCGGCTTGACGAGGTTTTCAATGGCGATCTTGCGTTTTTCGATCTCGCCCTTGGCCTCCTCCGTTTGGGTGGAGAGCGAGGTTTTGGCGAGCTGGAGGAATTGTTCGGATGAAACCCGGAGGGCGTCGGCGGAGAGGGCCTTGAAGGTGTCCGAGAGTTTGGTCTCCGCGCGTTCCAGCAGCGCTTGTTTTTCGGCGGCGGCTCTCAATTCCGCCTCCACGCGGGAACGCAGTTCGCCGAGTTGGTTGCGGAAATTCTGGGCGTCCTTCTCGTTTCTCTCTGCCTCCGCGGTCGCGTGCACCAGGCGAGCCTCGATGTCCGTGGCGCGTCGCTCCTCCGCCTTGATCCGCTCGTTCGCCGCCGCGAGTTTGCCGGACGCGGCGAGTTTCGTGAACAACCAGCCGACGAAAAGCGCCACGATGGCGGTGACGATTTCAGGCAGGTAAGGCGCGAGTTCGGGTGGGATCATGCGGGATTTCTCTTGCGGGTGGGTGAAAGCTCGGTTTCGTAGTGGGCGTCGCCGGGAGGAATGTCCTAGAGGATGCACCGGCGATACGCAAACCAAACTCCCCATTCACACCATGGCCCACACTCTTCCCGAACTCGGATACGCCTACGACGCCCTCGAGCCCCACATCGATGCCCGCACGATGGAAATCCACCACTCGAAGCACCATCAGGCGTACATCACCAATCTCAACAACGC
>DAISZP010000529.1:0-3485 GCA_036824745.1 Luteolibacter sp. | reverse complement strand
CACACTGTAGTCCACGACAGGCATCTGCCTCAACAACCCGCTGCCAACGCGCACATCGGTGGTTTCCGTGGTGGAGAAAAACAGGCTGCCATCGGCCACCTTGTCGGCCTCACGCCACGCCATCGTCGCCTTGCCGCTCGCGGGCAGATAGCCTTTCCATTGGTTCTCCGCGAACACCGGCACCACGGTTTGGGACGCATCAAACTCGCCGCCCTTTCCCAATCCATCGATCATCACCGGAACCACCACTCCCGCGGGAAGCTCGAATCCAAGCGTCCGCCAATCCCCCTGGCGCGATGCGGGCACCTCGAAGCCCACGTTCACGGGAAACTCACCGCCGCGCTCGGCCACCAGATCGTAAACCCAGCCGTCTTCCTTCCTGCGCAAGGCCACATGCCAGCCGTCGCCGGAAACACCATCGGCAAGAGCCGCACCACCACCTAACAACTCAGCGGTCGAACCCGGTGCCTCGGACCTGGCGGTTCCCGTGAGCCGGAACGAGACACTCGATCCATCCGCCGCCGCACGGCCGGTGATGGACGCGGTGGTGAGTTCAAGCCCGCGCGCGCCCGCTCCGGCGGGAGTGACTTTCAGACCCATGTTCGCAGCGACCGATCCCACGAAACGCAGATTGTTAGATCCTTCGACAGGCACCAATCCATCGAATGAGGTCAGCTTGAGATCCACCCCGCGGCCATTCTGCAATTCGACGGAAAGCGAAAAACCGGTCGCATTCCCCGGCGCGGGGAGCAGCAGGGACGCTTGATCCTTTTCCACCTTCAGGCGGGTCTTCACCAACACTTCCAGCTCGGCGGGAAAGTTGCCTTCCACCATGGCCGGACGCACATCGAGGAATCGGGCGCCGCCTTCCGCCACGCGCACGGACCAATCCTTCAAACCCGCTCCGGTCACCTCGGTCACCTCACCGGTTCCTGTTAGTCCGAGCGTCAGGGTTTCCGATTTTCCCTGAATGACCCGGAAACGGATCTTCTGCTCGCTGGTCACGCTTTCCAGCTCCACCTGAGCCTTCACTTCGGCGGTGGTGGAGAAGAACAATGGCGCTTCCTTCGGAGCTTTGGCCCACGGAACCAGAACGACACGTTCATCGGTTTCCTGCGCGGGAAGCAGCGTGGTGGCGATCAGCAGGGCTAACAGTGTTTTCATGGTCTTGATGGGAATAAGGCTTTTTGGAACCACTTTGGGTAAAGGCTTGGTAAAATCACGGTGGGACCGCGGAATTCATTCCGCTTCTTCTGACTGGCGAAATGAACTTCGCGCTCCCAGCTTCACTTCAGCGCGTCCACCATGCGCAGCACTTCGGCGGGGCGGCCTTGGTCGCCGTAGAACTGCTTCACGTTGGCTTGCGGAGCTGAGAGTTGTTTGAAGTCGATCGCCTCGGCGTAGGCACCGCCCTTGAGCTTCTCGGCGGCGAGCATGGCGAAGGTGGCGAGCTGCATCGACGGCGTGGCGCGGTCGAACGCGGGCGTGGAAGGATCATTCGAAATCGCCCAACTGCGCTCGACCATCTGGCCCGCGGTGGTGTCGCGGAACCGCACGCTCACCTCGCCGATCTCGCCCTTGCCATCGGCGATCGGTTCGATCTGATAGATGGCGACACCCGCCTCTTCCGCGGCCATCTCGGCTGCGTCCACCGCGTCGTTGCGGAAGTCTTCTGTCTTGAGACGGTCCTTTTCGAAACCGATGAGTTTGTAACGCGCGACCCGCTCCGGATTGAAGTGCACCTGCACCTTCACATTCTCCGCGGCGGGACGGAAGGCTCCGGCGAGTTGTTTGGCGAAGTTCTCATCATCGCCCTTGCCCACCACATAGTAGCGGCCGTTGCCGTTGCGGGCGAGTTCGGCTAACAACCCGTCGTTCAGATCGGCGGCGGCGATGCCGGCGATGTCGAGGGCGATGCCTTTCTGACGGAGTTGTTTCACGCGTTCGGCGAGTTTCTCCGGATCCGCGTCGCCGAGATTGGCCGCGCCATCGGTGAAAAGCACGATGCGGTTCTGCGCTCCAGGTTGTTTGTGTCGCTCCGCGAGTTGTTCGCCGAGTTTCATGGCTTCCTCCAGATTGGTTCCGCCCTCGCTGGCCTCCACGTTGATGAGATCCGGGAGTTTCTTCGACTGATCGCAGGAGAGTCCGTCCGCCAGCAAATGGGGCGTTCTGGAGAATCCGACCACGGTCACGGAATCGTTGTTGGAGAGCAGTCCACCAAGGCTGCCGAGCGCTTGTTTCATCGCCGTGCGGCGGTCCTCGCGGGACATCGAGCCGGATTGATCGACCAGCAGCGTGAGATGCAACGGCTGTGAGGCGGCGCGACCGGCGGCCGCGGTCTTCAAGGCCACGCGGACCAGATTGCGCCCGGGAATCACCGGGTGCGCGCTTTGTTCGATGTTCACCGCCACCGGTTCGCCCGCGGCCGGAGCGGGATCGCCGTAGTCCACCGCGTTGTAGAACTGCTCCACCTTCACCCCCGCCGGATCGGGCCGTTCGCCCTTGGCCATCGCCGCCTGCGCGATCTGGAACGAGGCGTCGCTGATGTTCAGCGAGAAGGTCGAATAAGGTTCGTCGGAGGCGGCGACTTCTTCGATGAGTTTCGATAGATCGGGCTTGGCGGGTTGTTGTTTCGCCAATGGAACCTTCAAGCCTTCATCCTGGACGTTCGTTTCGGCTGGAGTTGCCGGAGTCACCTGAAAGTCCTTCGCCTTGGATTTGGCATTCGGAAGTTCGGGTGGTTCAAACTCATTCGGATATTGAAGTTCACGTCCCACTTCGACCTTCGTTGGCTCTTCCGGCACGGCGATCTCCCAGGCAGAATCCACCTGTGACAACAATTCGGCGCGGGTGTGATCATAGGCGGCGCGATAATAGTCGACCTTCGTTTGATTGATCCGTTCAAGCCCACGGCGTGCGGCAGAATTGTATGGATCCGCTCTCAGCACATCCTCGTAGGACTTCTTGGCATCATCGTATTTGCCGAGATTGAAATTCCCTTCGGCCATGTAGAGGTTCTTGCGAACCGCATCCACGGATTGCTCTTGTTTCGATGTCTCAGCGGCGTTGGTGCGAGCGGGACTACCCTTGACTTCACCATTCTGAAATCCCGAAAAATTGAGAACCGCGTCGATGCTGTTTTTACTTTTGGCTATTTCCCGGCTCCGCATGCCATTGGTCACGGATTGGCCTTCGGTGATCGGCTGATCCTCAGTGGAAAGACTGGGCATCTGACTGGCATCCGCGAAGTGATCCACATCGCTATCATTGCGGGAGAAATTGAAACCACCTCCCATTCCGCCGCGCTCGGTAGTGTTTCCAAGAGTTCCCGCGCCACCGCCGGTGAATGTGGAGTCGGCGAAAAGGTTTTCACCACCCGCGACCCGACCGCCCGACATGAGCTTGGCCAGATCCGTCTCGGCATCGGAAGCAGCCGGCACGGCGGCTGCCGGCTGAGCTGGAGTTTCGGTTGTCTTCCCTGCGAA
>DAISZP010000528.1:0-3529 GCA_036824745.1 Luteolibacter sp. | reverse complement strand
AAACCCACGACCAAAAGAAATATTCCCTCAATTGGATGGGCTGCGTGCGCTGGCCATCCTGAGTGTCGTCTTTGGCCACATCGTCTACTTCAATCCCAAACCCGGTTCGATTCAAATAGTATTACAAGCATTCACCAAAACCGGAGGCATGGGCGTTTCCATATTCTTCGTGCTGAGTGGGTTCCTGATTTCCCAGAGCCTGCTCGACAGGAATTTCACCCCGTATTCATACTGTGTCAGGAGGGTTTTCAAGATATTCCCTCCACTGATTCTAACGATGGCGGTTTTCCTGATTCCCTCGATTGCCAATGGAGATCACGAAGGCGCACTCACCGCGTTCGCAGCCAATTTGACGTCGATACCAAACTTTGTGAGGGGCTTTCGCGAAATCAATCCGGTGCACTGGAGTTTATGGATCGAAATGCAGTTTTACGTCCTGTTGCCTCTGACCATGCTGTTGTTCGGCGGGAGAACTTTAAAAGCTGTTTCAATCGCCGCATTGGTTTTCACAGTTGGCGCACTCGTGGTGAGGTTGAATACCTACCTCAGCTTCGACTTCGACAATTCCGACATCGTCAAATGGAACTACTTCCTCCAGAGAACCCCGGGGTCTTTTGACGGATTCGCACTCGGAATGTTGTTCGCAATCCTGCACCACAGCGATTCTAGAATCAGCCTCCGGATGAAGAACTCGTCTGGTCTTCTCAGCTCCCTTGGAGTCTTCACGCTGGCGGCAACCTATTGCTTCTACACTTACCTCGAATGTAAATTATCGATAACTGGCAAGCCAATCTGGTGGGTATGGGAAACTTTCAGATTATTGCCTTCGATTTCGACATTTCTCCTCTTACACATGATCTACCTCCCTGAATCATCGGTTCTGTCCCGGATATTCTGTTGGCAACCGTTGTGCTTGATCGGCCTTGTGTCTTACGAGTGGTATTTGCTTCACTATCCGCCTGCACACTACCTCCAGCGCCTGATGGGTAGCTCGAATGGAAGCATATCCACCTATTGCATCAAGACTGTGATTCCCATTCTTGCGACCTTCCTATTTTCTCTTGTAGTTTACTACAAATTCAGCCTGCCAATTCTACAATTTGTGAAAGCGCACCTAAAAACCAGACGAGACGGCACATCCAAATCGGGAATCTAACCTCCCCGGATTGGCAAACATCTGTCATTCGTGCCAGAAACGCTTTCGGGCACCTTGAAATCTATCGTGAGGTGCTCCGGAAGTAGGCCCGTCTGAACCGAAAACGTTCGCCCGATGAGAATCGCATTGATCGCAACGGACAACCGCGAGCAGCACCAGCGATATGAGCTTGAGAAACCGTATTTCGAGCCCGCGATCACGGCCTTGCTCGACGGATTCGCCTCGCTCGGGCGGAACATCGAAGTGCATGTGGTGAGCTGCGCGAAGCGCGCCATGAAATGCCCGCCGGTTCTCAAGTCCGGCGCGCGGTTCCACTCCCTGCGGGTCCCACCCATCGGCTGGGGGAAAACAGCGTTCGCCGGCTGCATCCTCGCCACGCGGCGTTTTCTAGCAGAACTGAAGCCGGACATCGTTCACGGACAGGGAACCGAACGGGACTGCGCCATGTCTGCGGTTCACTCGGGTTTTCCGAATCTCATCACGATCCACGGGAACATGCGGCGGATCCACGAGATGAGGCTTCTCGGCGCCCCGCTCTATTACCGGCTGGCCGCCGCGCTCGAGGATCACGCCCTCAGCAGGACATCCGGCACCATTTGCAACTCGGTCCACACCGAAATACTTGTTAGGAACCGCACCCGCCGGACCTGGCTTGTTCCGAATCCGTTGAGGTCCGCGTTTTTCAGTCCCCGGCCCGCCCCGCAAGAAAGCGGGCGGATCCCCACGTTCATCACCATCGGCGTGGTCTCGAATCTGAAGCGCCCGCTGCAAATCCTCGGAGTCGCCAGAAAACTCCACGAGAAGGGATACCCGGTCCTGTTCCGCTTCGCCGGGTTGAATACCCTGCAGGACGAATACGGGGTGCGTTTCTCGTCGGAACTGGAACATGGAACGGCCCATGGTTATGCCGAATTCCTCGGCCAGCTCGGTGAGGACGAACTCATCGCGGCGATGGATGAGTCCGATGCCTGCGTCCATTTCCCGAGCGAGGAAGCCTTCGGGCTGGTGGTCGCGGAATGTCTGGCAAGGGGATTGAAGATGTTCGCCTCGGACGTCGGTGGCATCCGGGACATCGTGTCCGGAGTGGAAGGCGCCGAGTTGTTCGAAAACTTCGAAGGGCTGGAGCGAGGGATCATCGCGTGGCTGGAAGCGGGAACACCCGCGCCGGCACCCGCGCTGGATCTCATGAGGTCCCGTTACTCACCCGAAGGGATCGCAAGCGAGCACCTGCGGATCTATCAGGAGGTGCTGGGCAATCCACGCGGGTGAATCAATCCTTCCCATGGCATCCATCCTCTGAATGGTTTTCAACTCCATCGTCTTCCTGATCTTCCTGGCGGTCGTGCTGGCGGCCTGTTACCGGCTGCAGCACCGGGCGCAGAACATCCTGCTGGTGGCGGCGAGTTATGTGTTCTACGGCTGGTGGGACTGGCGATTCCTCGGCCTGCTCCTTTTCTCCACGTTCTTCGATTACTGGTGCGCGCTCCGTCTCGACTCGCTGGAAAACCCGAGGCTCCGGAAGTGGTTCATCGCCTTCAGCATGACGATGAACCTCGGGGTCATCGGAGTTTTCAAGTATTTCAACTTCTTCGCGGAAAGCTTCGCCGGGGTGCTCGCCACTTTCGGCATGAAGGCGGACTATCCGACGCTCCACGTCATTCTTCCAGTCGGCATCTCGTTCTACACCTTCCTCTCGATGAGTTACACGATCGACGTGTACCGCGGGCATCTCAAAGCGACAAGGAATCCGCTGGATTTCATGCTTTATGTGTCATTCTTTCCGCATCTCGTCGCCGGCCCCATCGTGCGGGCGCAGGACCTGCTGCCCCAGTGCCAGCGGCCGCGGGTGATCGTGAGGGAACAGGTGCTAGATGGAATCTGGCTCTGCCTGATCGGCTATCTGAAAAAGGTGGTCATCGCCGACCGGCTCGCTCCGTTTGTCGATTGGGGTTTCGCCACCGGCAATCCGCCATTCACAGACGCGACTTCATGGCTGGTCCTGTATGCGTTCGCCTTCCAGATCTACGGGGATTTCTCCGGATACTCGGACATCGCCCGCGGCCTGGCGAAGCTGATGGGCTTCGAGCTCGTTCACAATTTCAAGGCCCCGTATCTCACAAGCAACCCGGCATCGTTCTGGAGGCATTGGCACATCAGCCTGTCCGTCTGGCTCCGGGACTACCTCTACATCCCGCTCGGAGGAAACCGCGGCGGCGCTTTCGAAACCGTGAGGAACCTGATGACCACCATGTTGTTAGGCGGGCTCTGGCATGGAGCGGGTTTCGCGTTCCTCGCGTGGGGATTGTTTCACGGATTGCTGCTGGTGCTCCACCGGGGTTGGCTCTCGCTGGTTGGCGGAAGCGGAGGCACCTC
>DAISZP010000527.1:0-3530 GCA_036824745.1 Luteolibacter sp. | reverse complement strand
CACCGGCGGAGACATCACCGGGCTCACCTTGTTCTCTCCGAAAAAGGCGGAGTTGATCGCGCGGCGCGACATCGCCGACATCGCCCTCTATCTCCAGAACCTCGGCGTGGAGGACGTCACCCTGGTTTCCGCAGGCAGGGACATCGTTCCCTTCAGCGAGAACTCGTCGATCCGCTCGACGGCGAACGACCTCGACGCCGGAAACTTCGTGGGAGACGCGCCGCTCGCCACCGTGGCCGGAGGCTCCACCAACGCCATGGCCGGAGACATCCAGATCAACGGCCCCGGCGTGCTCGAAGTGCTCGCCGGACGCAGCATCGACCTCGGCACCGGAGCGAACTTCATCGACGGCACCGGCGTGGGTATCAGCAGCATCGGCAACAACCGCAACCCGAACCTGCCCTTCGCGGGGGCCGATCTCATCGTGCTCGCCGGAGTTTCATCGCCGGACGGGAATGGACCCGCGCTCGGCTTGTCGTTCAGCTCGCTGGACATCGACACCTTCACGAAGAGCTACCTCGAGAACCCGGAGGAATTCGATTCCGTCTATCGGGAAAAGCTCGGGAAGAAATTCAAACAACTCAGCGCCGAGCAACAAGCCATCGTCGCGCTTGAGAAGTTCTACAAGGTGCTGCGCAAGGCGGGCCGCGATGCCGCGGAGTCCGGTTCCTACAAACCCGGATACACCGCCATCAAGACCTTGTTCGGAACGGCGAAACCGCTGGGCGACATCCTCACCCGCGCGCGGGAGATCCGCACGACCTCGGGTGGTTCCATCAGCCTCGGTGTGCCCGGAGGAGACATCCGCATGGCATCGGAAATCTTCGGCAATCCGCTCACACCGCCGGGCGTGGTGACGGAATACGGCGGCTCCGTTTCCACCTTCACCGATGGAAACGTGGACATCGGCCAGGCGCGGATCTTCACGCTGCGCGGCGGAGACATCACGATGTGGTCGTCTAACGGAAACATTGCCGCGGGCAGCTCACCCCGCACCGTGGTCACCGCGCCGCCGACGCGGGTGCTCATCGACATCAGCAGCGCGGACATCCAGACCGACCTCGGCGGCCTCGCCACCGGCGGCGGCATCGGCGTGCTCGCGGCGGTGGAGGGCGTGAAACCCGGAAACGTCGATCTCATCGCGCCGAAAGGATATGTCGATGCGGGCGACGCCGGCATCCGCGTGACCGGCAACCTCAACATCGCAGCGCAGGTGGTGCTCAATACTTCGAACATTTCCGCCGGCGGCACCACCACCGGTGCCGCGCCCTCCGCTCCGGCAGCGCCGAGCGTGTCCACGGTGACCAGCGCCTCCAATGCCAACGCGGCCACCACGCCCACGACCCAGAACAAACCGGTTGATCAGACACCCCAGGAAGCCGCGAAACCCGAAGAAGACATCGCCTCGCTCTACACCGTCGAGGTGATCGGATACGGTGGCGGTTCGGCCGATGACGAAGAGGAAGAGGAAAACACTGAAGAGCAGGGCGGTCAGCAGTGATTTCCCCCAACCGACCTAACCGATGAAATCCCGAATCCTGTGTTTCTGTTTTCTGTTAGCCGCGAACGCGCTGGCTCTTGATCCGTCCGCCGAGTTCGAGCTCGGCCGGAAATCGCTCCACGGCGACGGCGTGAAAAAGGACGTAAAAAAAGCCTTCGAACTGATGAAATCCGCGGCCGATCAGGGCCATGCCGATGCGATGAGCGGTGTCGGTTATTTCCACAGCAACGGCATCGCCGTGAAGAAGGACGACAAGGAGGCCCTCGTCTGGTTCCGCAAGGGAGCGGAGAAGGGATCGCCCAAGGCGATGCTCAACCTCGGCAAAATGCTGCTCGCCGGACGCGGCGTGGATGGCGGAAGAAGCGATGCGACGACGAAGGAAGGGCTGTCATGGCTTTCCAAGGCCGCTGAGACCGGTCTCCCCGACGCGCAGGTCGCCTACGGCAGCCTGTTCTTTCTCGGCGAGCACGGCATGCCGAAGAATGACGCGAAGGCGCTCGTTTATCTCAGGCCCGCGGCGGAACGCGGCCAGCCCGAAGCGATGAACCTGCTGGGAGTCATGGCCGAGAACGGACAGGGAATGCCGCAGGATGATGCCGTCGCCATCGAGTGGTTCCGAAAAGCCGCCATCGCCGGAAACGCCAAGGCGCAAAGCAATCTCGGACGCTTGTTAGGACCTCTCGGCGATGATCCTCAGAAACGGATCGAGGCGATCGCTTGGCTGATCGTTGCCTCCGGAAACGGCGAGATCACCGCTTCGAAGCAGATCGAGGAATCGCTCCCGGGTTTCAAACAAGGGGACTTCGAGCAGGCGAAACTCAAGGCGGTTGGGTTGCGGCACTCCGTGTTGGAGAAGTCTCAGCCGGTCCGATGAAGTGGTGGGGTTGTTCCAGCCACGATCTCAATCACGGACCTCCATCAAACCCTCCATCTTGCGTCGGTTGTAGGCCTCGTTTCCGAACAGAGAGCGGAAGGCCTCGTCGGAATCCTGCAGGACCTGTTCCGTTTCCGGCCCGGGTTCGACCGTCACCGTGCGCTCGCCGTTCTCATCGAGCGGGATTTCCTCTTCCTGATACGTGGTTTTTTTCCGGGATGCGGATTCGGCCCGTTTCTCCAGCGTGCGATGGAGGATGTTTTGATAGAAGCGGGTTTCAAGGTCCTGATTCGCGGCCGTGATCTCCGGAGTGGCGAAGGCAGCGCTGCCTTTGGCGATGGCCGTGGCAGGAAGCCTGACCTGGTTTCCAAGACGAACGCCGATGGGATTTGTTTGGGAATTTACCATGTGATCCGCATCACGACTCGGATTGTTAGAACGCGCCTTCAGGGAATGCCCACGCTCAACCGGCTCGTTTCCCGTCCTGCTCGCGGACGCGGAACGAGTTGAAGCATGGGTTCGATGAGGATTTGCCGATGAGCTTGGTGTTTGCTCTCCGGGGCGCAACCCTAGCCATGCCGCGCCGAGAAGCAGCGCGGCGGCGATCAAACAGGTTCCTGGATTGAGTTTCATCGGTTCGAGGATTGGAAAAAACCGGCACCGGAGTGATCCGATGCCGGTTTTGATGGGATGGCTTGGTTTCCGGCGAAGCATCAAACCCGCCGGAAATCAAACAGTCATGGATCAGGGGGCCACTGTGCCGCCGTCCACGGAACGACCGACGTGCATGTCATCCTTCGAGATGCCAGCCGCGCCGAGGTTGGCGGGAATGAATGCCTTGATGCCGTCATAGACGGTCTTGGTGTCGCCGGTGTAGGCGTCGTTGCGGCAATACATCTGCTGGAAACCCCACGCGGTGTAGGAGCCCTCGGTGACCTTCGCCTTGTCGGCGGCGCTCATCGTCGTGCCGCTGGTGGCGATGTCGTTGAGCTTCACACCATTGAAGGCGCAGATAACCGCGCCGTTGTTGCGGGCGGTCACGGCGTCATTCAGCGAGAGGAAGGTGACGAGGTCCGCGCGCACGGTTTCACCAAAGGAATGCTCTCCAAGTTCGTCGAACACGGTCACGCCGCTGGTGCCGGTTTTGCCCATGTC
>DAISZP010000526.1:0-3532 GCA_036824745.1 Luteolibacter sp. | reverse complement strand
TCCCGCTGCATCGGGTGGAGTGATTCCGGGAGAAGGTCAGCCGGGGCCCAAAGGTGGCGCGCCGCTTAACAAGTCCTCACTTCCGCACCACGCGCCTTTGATTCTCCATCGTCAGGCGCTGGCGGGTGGAAACATCGAGCGCGCTCCAGTTTTGCGTGAGCCATGCGGAGGCGCTGGCTTCATCGGTTTTCATCCAGTGCTTGTAGTAGCGCGAGATCGCGTTGTCGCGGTTGGTGGCGGAGGAGAGCTGGAAGGCGAGGTCCATGGAGGACTGGACGTCGGAGTCCGAATAAACCTCGGCGAGGGCCATGCGGGCGACATCAAGCGAGGCGCTGGGCGGGTTCGAGTCCACCCAATCGCGCAGGCGCTGGGCGTCGGTGGCGGCCCAGGAATTGAAGGCTCCGATGATGCCGTCCGCGGCGAGGGCGGGCGGCAGGGTGTTGAGCCATGCGAGCGCCGCGTCCGGCTCGATCGCCCCCCATGAGGTGCCGATGTGGGTGATGACCTGCTCCCTAACATCCGGATTGGTTAGATTCGAGGCCCAGGAAACGGCGGCATTGATGTCGCTCGCCGCCCAGACGGTGGCGAGGGTGGCGGCGGCTTGTTCCTTGGAGGCACCCTCGGGAAGTGACGCGATCCATTCGGAGGTGGCGGCGGGATCGGTTGTGCCCCAGATATCGGCGATGGTGATGGCGATGGGAGCGCCATCGGGCAGCGAGGCTTCGTCGGTGAATTCCGCGGCGGCCTCGGCCGGCTTTTGGACGAGCCATTGGGAAACAACGGGGATGTATGCGGACTGCCTGGCTTCCTTGTCAGGGATGGACTTGGCCCATGCAAGCGCGGCCTTGGGATCCTGCTCGGCCCATGTGCGGGCAACCGAGCCGACGAGCGATTGCGAGTTCATGCCGGTGGCGCCGAGCCAGTCAGCCGCGGCCTCAGGGGAGCGGCGCGTCCAGCCGACGAGCACATCGGCGAAAGCCTGTTCCTTGAGCGGTCCTGATAGATTTTCCTCGGTCCACATCCACGCGGCACGCGGATCGCGGGCGGCCCACTTGTTCACGGCGATGCCGATGACTTCGGACCTCGCCTGACCGGTAGTCATGCTGGTCTTGGCGTGTTCGAGCGCGGACTCGGGATCGTTCACACTCCACTCGGAATAGATGCCGCGGAGAAACTCCAGCTTGTCCTGATCAGATTGGAGTTTGTCCGCGGATTCCAGCGCGGCCTTGGGATCCCTTCGGGCGGCGCCAGCACCGGCCTCGCGCAGGGATGCGGCGCGGCGTATGGCATCCTCGATGCGCAGGGCCTCGCTGACAGTCGGCTCCTTGCCGTTTGAAAAAGTTCCCCCGCTCCTGACCGTTGGGTTTTCTTGGGCAGCCAGGGAGCGGGGTTCATTACGTTTTCCCAGGATGGGAGAAACGAGCACGGTCACGCCCGCCCCAGCCGCCGCGCCGATGACGACGAGCAGGGCATTCGCGGGAAGCGTGCCGTTGCGCAATGAAAACATTCTAAGCAGGGAAACTTGGGACCGGCAAACGCGCAACCCCCTGACGGTAACCGATCCGTTACAGATCGTTTTTGACGGGAGAATGGCGCGGCGGATAGGTTTCCCGGGATGTTGTCGCGCCTCCGGCATGTTTCCAGCAAGCTGCGCCGCCCCGTGGTGGCGGCTGGCTGCGTCGTGCTCGCCGCGGGAACATCCTTGTCACCCGGAGCGGCCGCTTACGAGGTGCTGGCGGAGTTTTCCAAACCGGGCACCCAGGTGATGGCTCCGCTCACCGAGCACTCGGACGGTAATTTCTACGGAGTGGCCACCGCGAATGGCGCGTTTGATCAGGGCACGGTGTTCAAAGTCACGCCGGCGGGAGTCTTGAGCACGCTGCACGCCTTCGCCGGCACCGATGGCACGGCGCCGGCGGCGAAGCTGGCTGAGGGCGCGGATCACGCGCTTTATGGAACGACTCCGCAAGGTGGAGCGAATGGATTCGGCTGCGTCTTCAAGATCACGACGGGTGGTGGTTTCACAAAGATGTTAGATTTCACCGGCACTTCTGGCGGCATACCGGGATCGGTGCCGCACGCGCTCACTCTGCACACCGATGGAAATTTCTACGGCGTGACCCAGGCGGGCGGAACGAATGGTTTCGGAACGGTCTTCAAGATGACCACCGCGGGTGTGGTGAGCACCTTGGTGAACTTCAGCGGCACGGCTGGCACAAGACCCGGCGCGCAACCGGTGGGTCCGCTGGTGTTTTCCGGAAACCTGCTCTACGGCGTGACGAAAACCGGTGGCTCGGGAAACTTCGGCGTCCTGTTCGAAGTGAGCACCACAGGCACTTGGCGGACGCTGGGCGAGTTCACCGGCACGGCTGGCGGGCGGCCCGGTGCGAATCCCGCGGGCGGCCTGATGCTCAACACGGACGGAGCGCTTTACGGCTGCACCGAGTTTGGCGGAACGAATGGTTTCGGCGTCGCGTTCAAAACAACGACGGCGGTCTCACCGGTGTTCACCACGCTGAGGCACTTCGCGGATGCCACGGGATCGCAGCCGTCCGGAACGCTTGTTAGAGGAACCGACGGCCTGCTCTACGGAGCGACGGTCAACGGCGGGACCAACGGCCTTGGCACCGTGTTCAAGATCACCACCACAGGCACTCACACCGTTATCACGAATCTAACGGGTGAGGGCGGCTCGGCCGCTGGATCGGCCTTGCGAGGCGGGCTGATGCCGAGCGGATCGCAATTCCACGCGGTGACCAGTTCGGGAGGGCCGGGAAATCTGGGCGCTGTTTTCAAAGTCACCAACACCGGCGTCTACACGTCGCTGGGAGCGGTCTCGCCAATCGCCGGATGGATGCCCGGCGGAGCGCCTTCCGTCCTGGGATCTAACAGCCTGTTGTTTCCCATGACATCGGGCGGAACAGGCGGCGGCGGAAACGTGATGAAAATCACCACGTCCGGAACGGTCAGCGTGGAAGCGGCGCTCGGCGGCACGCTCGGCAGCGCGGCGGATGGCGCATTGGTCCAAGCGGGTGCGGATTGGTATGGAGTCGCCGCCAAGGGCGGAGCCTCGGCCCGGGGATCGATGTTCCGCTACACGCCGGGATCGGGCGCGGCTCTGGTTTCTTCGTTCGTCACCTCGGGAGGGTCCTTGTCGGAAGGCCCGCTCGCGCAGGGACTGGACGGATTGTTTTACGGAGTCTCCCGTGAAGGCGGGGCATCCGCGCGGGGCACGATCTATCGAATCACCACCGCCGGCACGCGCACGCGCCTGGTTTCCTTCACCGGGACCACAGGAGCCGCCCCGGGCGCGAAACCCCGGGGACCGCTGGTGCTTGCGGGTGACGGAAACTTCTACGGACTCGCCGAGGAAGGCGGGCCTAACAACACAGGCGTGATCTTCCGCCTCACCAACGCCGGAGTGTATTCGGTGGTGAGCGCGTTCGGAGCGACGGGTGCCCGAACCCCGCATGGCGGATTCGCGAAAGGCGCGGACGGTTTCCTCTATGCCACAACCAGCTTGGGAGGAACG
>DAISZP010000525.1:0-3562 GCA_036824745.1 Luteolibacter sp. | reverse complement strand
GGAAATCGTCATTCTGAACCAGCTCAAAGACATCCCCGCCCTCAAGGAACTGGTCTGTGCCTACATGACCAAATACAAGGACGCCGAAAACCTCGAACAAGTCGCCGGACTCGCCGGTGAGGTGCTCGTCCAAAGCGGTGACTGGAAAGCCGTCAAAGCCTTTTACGACAAGCTGATCAAGGATTACCCGAAATCCGAAAACATCGACCGCTACACTTTCTTTCTTGGCGTGGCGACCTTCCAGGAGGCGGATTTCAAACAAGCGCTTTCCCTGTTCGACAAGTTCCTCAAGGCCTACCCGAACAGCCAGATGGTGGAGACCGCGATGTATTATTCAGCGATGGCGAACTTCCTCGGCAACGACTACAAGGGTTCGCTCGCCGCCTGCTCCGCCTACCTGAAGAAATTCCCGGACGGTCGCTACGCCGGTGACATGCACTACCGTCTGGCCTTCATCTATTCCAACGACAAGGAAGAGGATCAAACCGACAAGATCATCCGCGAACTCGGCGGTTTCCTCGCCCAGAATCCGGATGACCTCGCCAACGGTTCCATGCTCAGCCTTCTCGCGGATACCTACAAGAAGAAGGACGATCTCGACAAGGCTCTGGAGTGCTACAAGAAGGCCGTTTGGACAGACAGCCCGGACGATGTGATCCAGTATGCCATCGACGCCGCCACCTCCATCATGCAGGGCAACAAGGATTGGGAGGGCATCGCGAAACTCCACTCCGAGTTCATGACCAAGAAGCCGGACAGCCAACTCGCGCTGCTTTCCGCTTCCTGGGTCGCCAAAATGATGACCCGGATGAACAAGAATGAGGAAGCCGCGAAGATCTTCGCCGACAACCTCAAGCTGCGCATCGGTGATCCCTCCGCCGAACAAGTCGAGTTCCTCATCGACGAGTTCGTCAAATCCCTCGTTCCCCGCAAGAAACCGAAGGACATCGATGCGGACGCCCTCGACAAACAGTTGGTCGAAATGCTGGAAAAATCCGTGGGCAAGATCAACCCCACCGCGAACGCCCGCATTTTCTACGCCCGCGCCCGGCTGGCCCAGATGCTGAAGCGCAACGACCGCTCGGATCTTTACCTGAAAGGCATCGCCACCACCAATGCCAAGGACCCCTCGGTGCTCAGTCCGGCCCTGCTTTCCGTCTGCGGCGACATTCTCCTGAAAACCGGTGATCTGAATGGCGCGGAAGCCATGTTCCGCCGTCTGAAGGACCGCTACGCGGAGTCCATCTTCGCTGACGCCGGTCCTGTCGGAGAAGGCTACGTGGCCCTCGCCCGCAAAAAACCCGAGGACGCCCTGAAGATTTTCAACGACGCGCTGGAAACCAACCCCGGAAGTTCGAAAATCAAGGAAGCCACCTTCGGCAAGCTCCAAGCCCTGTTCGAAACCGGAAAGACCGAAGATGCCATGAAACTGGCGTTGGAATCCGTCGGTGATCGCACTTTCAAAGGCGAATGGACCGCGAAGATCTACCTGATCCTCGGCCAGTGCTACGAAAAGAATGCCGCCGCGAAATCCGGAAGCGAAGCCAAGGAACTCCTCAAACAAGCCCACGGCACCTACCAGCGTGTCTATGTGGCCTACCAAGGTTATCCGGAACTTTGCGCCGAAGCCTATTGGCGCGCCTACTTGGTGGCCAAGGAGCTCGGTGAGAGCCTGATTTCCCAGGAAACCCTCAAGACCCTCGCCGAGCATCCCAAGCTCCAAAACACGGAGTATTGCAAGAAGGCCAAGGAAATCCTCAAATGATCCGCTAGCATGGCTCGCACACTTCACATTTCCCGATCCGTTCTGCTGGCCGCCACGCTGGCCGCGCCCACCTTGGCACAGGCTCAGGATGGCACCCGGTTCGTTCTCCAAAACGGCCGCTCCATCCCGATCACCGCCGTCACCGTAAGTGGCAACAACCTCAATGTCACCACCGCCGCGGACGGATTCAATCCCGGGCAAACCATCCCTTTGGCCACCGTGGATCACGTTTACGGCACCAAGCCGGCCGGAATCAACCAAGGCGTCGCACTGCTGCTCACCGGCAAGCACGAAGACGCTCGCCGCTTGCTGACGCCCATCGTGGCTTCGGAGAAAATCACCGCCAAATATCCCGGAAACTATTGGGTGGAAGCGGCCCGCGCCCTCTTGCTCGCCGAGGCTCTTCGCGGCGACGGCCCCACCTGCACCGCGCTTGGAAAGGAAATCTCGGACACCACTCCCGAACAAGGCACCGATCCTTTCGTCGGCCTCAGCAAGGCCCTGCTCATGCCGGCGCTCACCACCAAGGCCTCCGACCGCGAAGTCGCCTTGCGCGACCTCATGATCGAAAGCCAGCCCGCCGATGTGGCCGCCTTCGCCAGCTATTTCCGCGGAAATCTCCTCATCGAGGAAAAACGCAAGCCCGAAGCACTTGAAGCCTACCTCACCACTCCCTGCCTTTATCCCTCGGCCGGACTCGTCATCACCGCCGCCTGCGAAGTCAAAGCCGCGGACCTGCTGCTCGAAATGAAGCGCCCGGACGAAGCCCTGGCGCTCGCCAACTCCGCCACCCGCGGCGCTCCCGGCACCGTCATCGCCGAAGACGCGAAAAAGCGCATTGAAAGTCTCAAGACATCCACAGACGACGCCTCACAAAACACCGAATCGAATCAACCATGAAAAAAACCATCAACCTGCTCGCCCTGGCAGCGCTCTTGTTTCTCCCGATGACCGCCTTCGGCGCGGAAGGAGGCGGGGGCCATGTGACTGAAAAGACCTTCATCGACATCTACAAGGAAGGTGGATGGTGTATGCACGTCATCCTGATGTTCTCGATCGCGACCGTTTGGCTGATCATCGACCTCTGGATGCGCACGAACGTCAAGAAGATGACCCCGGAAGAGGACGTGCAAACCGCGCGTCAGCTTTTCCTCGCCGGTGACTATGTGGGAGCATACCAAGCGATGAAAGCTTCCGTCAGCCCCTTCGCCCAGGTGGTCCGCGCCACGCTCGGTTCCGTCGGTTATGGCAAGGACGCGGCCGAAGAAGCGCTGCTCGCCGAAGTGGACAAAATCAACTCCACCCTCCAGACCCGGATCAACTACCTCTCGGTTATCGGTGTTTGTACTCCCATGGTCGGTCTCCTCGGCACGGTTTCCGGTATGCGCGGCGCTTTCGCCAGCCTTGGTTCCGCCGGCATTGGCGATCCCACCAAGCTTTCCGCACACATCGGTGAGGTGCTTATCGCCACGGCGTCCGGTCTGTTCATCGCCATTCCCGCGTTCATGGGCTTCTACTTCCTCCGCAACAAGCTTCAGGCCGCCGTCCACCACCTTCAGGAAGACGCCGAAGGTCTCTTCCGGAATGCTCCTTACGAATACCTGAAGGATGCCGACGTAGGCCAGGAGGAAACCTACGCCGCACTGCCCAACTGGGTGACCGATGCCGGCGCGGCCCAAGGCTGATCGATTTTTCATAATCCCAAACCCTAACACGACAAGGCAATGGCTGGAGGCGGAGGTGGAGGCGAAAGCGGCGAACCGGAATTCCAAATCGCGCCGATGATCGACGTGCTGC
>DAISZP010000021.1:17011-23269 GCA_036824745.1 Luteolibacter sp. | reverse complement strand
TGGCGCACCAGCTCGAAGGCCTGCGGAATCGCGCTCTCCGGCTTGTCGGAAAACTGCGCGGCCTGGCACAAGGCGGCGAGCAGCAGCGGGTCCTCTTTGAAATCCGCGGCACGCGAAGTCAGGATCTCATAAGCCAGGGCGGGCTGTCCATTCGCGGTCAGCGAGCGGGTGATGCGCAGCAAGCCCTCGCGGTCCGCGGTTTTTCCCATCTCCTGCCAGAGTTTCACCGCTTCCTCACGCTTGCCGTGATTGGCGAGCGAGGTGGCCAGCGCGTCACCGGCGGCTCCCGCGATGCCGAACTTCGCCGCGGCCTCGCGGAGGACACGCTCGGCATCCTCCTTGCGCTCGAACCGTTCTAACAAAGACGCCGCGGTGATCCGTCCGGTCTCGTCATCCGCGGCCAGAGCCACCGCCCGGTCGAGCGCCGACTTCATCCCGGCCTCGTCGTTCAAGGCCTTGTGGAAACCCGCGAGTTTCTCCCAAAGCGCAGCATCCTGATCATTCGCGGCGAGCAAGGCGGTGAGTTCGTCCGCCGCGTCCTTCATGCGTCCGCCGCCCTCCAGCATCGCGATGAATTCCTCGCGCACCTCGCGGTCGCCCGGCATCACCTTGAGCACCTCGCGGAACATCGCCACCGCCTCATCGCCCTCGCCGGTCGCCATCAGGCTGCGGGCGGCTTCCTTTTTCACCGCCACCCGCCGCGGCCAGGTGTCGCGGAGTTTCTGATGGAAATCCCGCAGCCCCGCCGTGTCATCCTCGCGGGTAAACAAGGCGCCCGCACGGGCAAGCACCTCGCGCTCCAGCCACGAGGCTTCCGCGGAAACTCCGAACACCTCGGTGTATTCGGCGATCGCCTCGTTCTTCTTGCCGGCCAGCGCGAGGATCTCGGCCACGCGCATGCGGCGCAGCGCTTTCTGATAGGGATCCGCGGTCTTGTCCGCCAGCTCCCTCGCGGAAACGACCGCCTCATCCATCAAGCCCTCGCCGATCTCCAGCTCGATCATGTCCTCGCGCAATCCCTCGTCCGCAGGATTCGCGGCGATGATCTCCTTCCAAGCCTTCACCGCATCCGCAGGCCTGCCCGCGCGGGCGAGGAATTTCCCGCGCAAGGTGCCCGCCTCCATGGCCACCGCCGGATCCTTGGCCGCCGCATCCAGATCGGCGAGAGCGTCGTCGAAACGCGAGGCCGTCGCCAGCGCCTTGGCCCGGGCGAGACGCGCGCGGGCGTCGTCCGGAGAAATCTTCACCGCCTCATCCAGCGCGGCCACCGCCCCCGCCTCGTCTCCCGCGTAGTTCCGATAGACCGCGAGCAGCCGCCAATCCATCGCGCCGCCCTCCTTGGCCTTGGCTTCGAGATAGTCCTTGAGTCCGGCCATCTCGCCCTTTTCGAGCCACGCGTCCACCAGACGGCCGAAGACCACCGCGTTTTCCGGCCGCTTGAGCAGCATGCCGCGGTACTGCTCCACCTTGTCTCCGTCCTGCGCCGGGGCGTGCAGCGCGCCCAAAACTGTTAGTCCGAAGACAAGTGACCCGTTTTTCATGGGTCGCAAGGCTAGGCAATCCGCCGTTCCTTACAAATAGAATCGCGGACGGTCTTTGTATTTCACCGAATCTTCATAAACAAATCCGCCGGAACAACACATCCAGCGGAAGCTGCATGCCGATGTAGAAATCCCCGAACTCGCCGTAGCGCGCGGAGACCTCGTCGAAGCGCATTTCATAAACGATCGACTTCACATCGATAGTGTCCTTCGCCAGCAGGGTGACGCCCCATTCATACTCGTCCAGTCCGGTGGAGCCGGTGATGAGCTGGAGGATCCTTCCCGAATACGCGCGGCCGGTCTTCGCGTGCCCGGCCATCAGCTTGCGGCGCGTTTCGAAGTCCAGCGAATACCAGTTGTCCTGGCCGAGGCGGCGCTTGCTCATCGGATAGAAACAAATCACCGGCCAGTCCGGCAGCACCGGATAGAGCCGGTGTTTCAGATAGTGGGCCATGCGCTCGTCGAACTCCTTCAGCGCCGTCTCAAACTCCTCGGTCCCTTCCTTCAAGCCCTTTTCCCCCACCAAGGTCTCCGCCGCATACTGCTCGCGGGTGGTGGTGTATTCCGAGCCCTCGGTCTGCGAGAGATACGAATACGCCGGGTTGAGGATCTCCGGCCCCAGTGAAAGCGTGAGCTGTTTCTCAAACGCGTTCGCCACCTGGAGATCCGGCGTCAGCAGCATGAATCCGAGATCCGCCTTGGGCGTGGCCACCGAGAAGATGAGCAGGTGCGTGTCCGGCGTGGCGCGGATCTCCTGCACCAGCTCCGTCAGGCGGACTTTCGCCTGGCGTTTCTCGTCGTCATCCAGCAGCGACCACTGCGCGTGATCGACGTGATAAAACAAGTGCATGACGTGCCATCCCTGGCGCGGGACGATGGGGGTGACTTCGGTATTGGACATGATCGGTGATGGCATCAGCGGCGCTCCGCGGGGATTTCCATTTCAAACAACTTCCTTCCCTCGCCCTTGGCGATGTCGCCGGACGGGATTTCATAAACCGCGACCGTCCAGCGGGTGTCGTTGCCCGTCCGGTATGCGGCGAAAATTCCGGGATCCTCGATGCCGGCCGTGCCCGCGATCTTCACCGTGCCATTGCCGATCTTGCGGATGATCGGATCGCCCACGGTGACCCCTTCGTCGTTTTTGAAGAATACCCGGATCGTCGAGCTGCCTTCGGAGACGGCCATCTCGATCACCGGCAGCAACAAGGTGCCGCGGCGGCAGACATCCGCGTGCTCGCCCTCGGTGATCGGCTTGCGCCAGTAACACTCCGCGGAATCCACGCGGAGTTTCTCCCCCTTGATCGGGAAATCCCGTGCCTGCAAGCGCACGGCCGGCCTCGGCAGGCGGTAAACCGTGCTCGCGAGAAACCAGATGGACCCGCCTAACAATATCCCCACAAGACAGATCAGCCCGATCCGCTCGAACTTGCTCAACCCGAGATGCGGGCGCAGCGAGATCGGCTTCGCATCCGGCTTCGGCGCTGCGGAAAACTCATCATCCGCAACCAACTCTTCAACCGGTGAAACCTCCGGCGGCTCGGAAACCGGTGCCGCGGCCACGGTTTCCTCCTTCACCTGTGCCGCCTTCTCCACCTTCGCGGGTTTCGCCTGCTCGACGGGCCGGTCTTCCACCACGATCTCATCCAGCGGCAATTCCTCCTCCACCGGACGCGCCTTGGCATCGTCCCACTCCTCAAGATCGTCGAAGTCACTCTCCGGCTTCGATTGCCCGGCCAGGCCTTCCGCGGACCGGCCCTTCAGGCGCGGCTTGTTCACATTCATCCGGATCCGGCTCTCGCCATCCTCCGGGGTCTTCTGCCCGCCCTGGCGCTCCGCCTTCTTCTTCGCCGGTGCCGTTTCCCGCGGTGCCGGAATATTCGCGGACTGCGCGGACCGTCCGCTTTCCGGCGTGGAAACGCTGTCGATGTCCTCCAGATCATCCTCGAAGGCCCACAGGTCGATCTCCGTCGTGTCCTTGGCCAGATCGCCAAGCATCGGCCGATGCCGGGGCGGCAACGGAGTGCCATCAGGGGATGAAGGTGGCTGGGGAGTCATGTCGGGCGCTCCGGGTTTCTTACGGACGGATTCCGGCCTTGGCCAGTGCGAATCCACGCTGCAAGTTCCGCAAAAATCGGATTGCAAGCAAGCCCCGCGAAGTTCATCCAAGGGCGAACCGATTCACACCTACACCATGGCTGACCGCGAAGACAAAAATTCCGAAAACGTTGCTGGCAAATTCTACGTCGATGCCCAGTGCATCGACTGCGACCTCTGCCGCGAAACCGCGCCCAACAACTTCACCCGCGCGGAAGACGAAGGTTACTCCTACGTCTTCAAGCAACCGGAAAACGACGAGGAAACCGCCCAGTGCCGCGAGGCCATGGAAGGTTGCCCGGTCGAAGCCATCGGCGACGACGGCGACGAGTAAACGCCTCTTCCCCATCATGGCCCGCAAACCCCGCGCCGGCGGAATCCGTGAGGAAATTCTCCGGGAATGGCGGGGTTGCGACGAGGCCGATGATCTCAAAAGCGGCATCCACCTCGCCGAGCAATTCGTTTCCGCCATCCTCCGCGCCGCGGGTGCCGAGGATGGCCTGCACGAGGATCAGGTCCGCGCCGCATGGAAGGACCTCGCGGGCGATTTCATCTCCCGCCACAGCGAGCCCGTTTCCGTGAAAAACGGCCACCTCGTGCTCCGCGTCACCCAGCCCGCCATGCGTTTCCATCTCGAACAGATGAAACCCATGCTGCTCAAGCGCATCCACGAGCGCCTCGGCAAGGACCGCGTGAAGTCCGTCAAGTTCACCCTCGGTTGATTTCAATTGAAAGATCGAACCACAACCGAAGCGCCGCGAAGGTGGACGAACTCATCCCGAATCGGAAAACAGAACCACAGATGATCTCAGATACACACAGATATTCATCAAAGAGCTGGGTCGCTTGTCGGGCTCACCCGCAGGGTTGCCCTCAAACTCTGTGTAAAGACTCTTAAAATCCAAGTTCATCTGCGTCCATCTGCGGTTCCTTTCTCTCTTTCTCTAGAATTAAAAAAACCTCCCCCGCCACGCCATGTTCCGCAATTTCATCTTCGATTGGTCCGGCACGCTGGTGGACGACCTCGGCCCCGTCATCGAGGCCACCAATGCGGTGTTCCGCAAATACAACCTGCCACCCTACGACCGCGAGGGTTTCCGCCGCCACTTCCGCCTCCCCTATCGGGATTTTTATGCGGACGTGCTTCCTGACATCCCGTTAGAGGAACTCGAGGCCCACTTCCGCCCCGCCTTCGACGAAGCCGTCACGCCCGTCACCATCCTGCCCCATGCCCGGGAGAAACTCGAATGGTGCGCCGCCCACGGCATCCGCACCTTTGTGCTCACCTCCATGGACACCGCCGCCTTCGAGCGCCAGATGGACGACTTCGGCCTGCGCGGCTTGTTCGAGGCCACCTACTCCGGCGTCCTGGACAAACGCGAAGTCATCCACCACATCCTCGAAACCCATCACCTCCACCCCGACGAGACCGCCTTCGTCGGAGACATGACCCACGATGTGGAAACCGCGCGCCACGGCGGCGTTTCCTCCATCGCCGTGCTCACCGGCTACAACCATCCGGAAATCCTCGCCGCCGTCCGCCCGGACATCACCGTGCCCGATCTCGGCGTGCTGCGCTCCTTGTTGGAGCGGCGGAAACGCGTCGTGCGCCCCGTCGCCACCGTCGGCGCCCTCATCCACGATGGCGAGGGCAAGGTCCTCATGATCCGCACCCACAAGTGGAACCACAAATGGGGCATCCCCGGCGGCAAGATCGAGCGCGGCGAACCCGCCGAATACGCCCTCCAACGCGAAGTGCTGGAGGAAACCTCCCTCGTCATCGAAGACATCGCCTTCGTCATGGTGCAGGACTGCATCGACTCCGCCGAGTTCATCCGCCCCGAGCACTTCATCCTCCTCAACTACCTCGCCCGCGCCCGCACCACCCACGTCCGCCTCAACGACGAAGCCGAGGAATTCATCTGGCTGCGCCCCGCCGAAGCCATCCAGCTCGACCTCAACCAACCCACGCTCGCACTCCTAACCGAAGCCATTAACCGCGGGCTTGTTCCCGCGGGTTGAGAGTTGAGAGTTGAGACTGAATTGCGGAAAATGAAACACCACCCAAGGCCCCACAGATAGAGACTGATTCAAAAGAAGGAATTCGAACCACCGATGGACACGGATAAACACGGATTGATAGAGTGGCATGGATTGGTTGCTTCCTTTTGCTGAGTAACCGGGATGTTGCTCCAAAGGAATGATCCATCCGTGTGCATCAGTGTCCATTTGCCTCAGAAATGAATACTCCAGTTCGGCCATCTGCGCTTCGCTGGATTGTGGTTCCTCTTCAAATCCGTGGTTCCTCTTCAATCCCTCAATCATCCCCCTCTTCCCAAATCCGAGTAATCTGCGAAATCTGAGGTTCCTATCGATGACTCCCCCTCGGCCCTGCCCTCCTTCCCCATTTCGAAACCATCCGTGGTTCCTCTTCTAATCCCTGATTCTCTCTTCCATCTTCCTTCTCAACCTTCACCAACTCTGATGCCAGATACCATCGAAATCCGCCGCCTGCGCGTCAGCACCCACATCGGCGTGCCGGATGAGGAACGCGCCGCCGCCCAGGAACTCCTCGTCACCGTGAAGATGATTCCCGCCCAAGGCTTCGACGGACTCCACG
>DAISZP010000021.1:0-17001 GCA_036824745.1 Luteolibacter sp. | reverse complement strand
CGCACCGTGGACTACCACGCCACCGCCCTGCAAATCCAGGCCCTCGCCGCCGCCAAACCCCGCGCCCTCATCGAAACCCTCGCCGTCGAGATCGCGGACCTGCTCCTCAGCCACCACCCGCTCCAAAGCGCCGCCGTCACCATCGAAAAACACATCCTCCCGGACACCGACTGCGTCGCCGTCCATGTGCTGAGGGAGAGGTGATGGGCCGCTCATTAGCAGCCAGCACTTTGTTCACTTCCGCAGCGATGCCGATGTAGTCCACCACCAGGCCGCCGTCCTTGCCTGCGAAAACCTGGTTCACCCGTGCGATCGCCTGCATCAGATTGTGCCCGGCCATCGGCTTGTCCACATACATCGTGTGGCAGCACGGCGCGTCGAATCCCGTCAGCCACATGGCGCAGACGAAGACGAGGCGGAACGGATCCTGCGGGTCCTTGAACTTCGTCTCCAGGTCCTCCTTCACCATCCGCTCGCGGTGCGGGAGGATGTCGAAACCCTTCGATGCTAGCTCGGAGTTTTTATACTGCTCCGGCGAGACGGTTACTGTGGATTGGGCCTTTCGACCAATGTTCGCTAATTTGCTGGACGAACTCTGGCCGGATCAATTTGGCACGTGAGACGAGCCAATCGCCATGTTCCCGACGGAGGTAGATCCCCTCGCGGGAGCTGCTTCCGTATGCCGAGGAGTTTTCTAGCATCTGCCCGAGCTGAAAGAGAGTATATCGTCCGCACGCGATTGAAGGGACCGGACTGATCTCCATCTGACGAAGAAGCCCGTCCCGGCGAGCGCTACTCCAGAAGCGACCGGAGAAACAGTCGTAGACGTCAAAGGCGAGGAACCAGTCCGGAAGGTGGTCGTATTCGATGGAGTGTTTGGCGTAACACCATTCTCCGAATAGAACGTGATTTTCAGGAAGATGCTCACGCAACCGGATTTCACGCGCCGCAGCCCATCCACGGAGCCGTGTCCATTGTCCGGTGAGTTTGCCTTCAAGCCAATTTCCCCGATTCTGGAAACGCAGTTTACCGTCAGGGCCAACGGAAATTCCGAGGTTGGCACCATCGATCTTCTCCTCAATTTGCACGCGGTTGGAAAGCAGTTCATGAACTTCGGAGGGCGACAGGATTTTGTCTCCCCGGACGGGCTGATTTGACAACCAACCAATATGGGGAGTAGACGGAAATTTGCAGAGATCTGGAGTCATCGAGCCAAGTCTTCCTCGTATTTTCGCTTGGCGAGGGCAGAATTCAAAAAGCGAACTTCAATTCCAACCTCTTTGAGAGCGTCTTTCCAACCCCACCATTTGAAGTCCACAGCTTGCATGATTGGGGGTTTTGTTGAGTCAGCATTGGCAACAGCTACAAACTTCCGGTCATTCACATCGAAGTTCTCCAAATCCGCATGTTCCGGAAATTCCTCAAAAATCTGATTCGATTCGTCAGTGCAGGTGATGGGAATGCAACGGCAGTGCTGCTCATTCCAGCGATGATCATGCACCCACTTCATGAACTGGTCTCCAAATCCGGGTTGTCCAGACAGTCTCAAATTGGCGCGATATTCGTCGAAAATACGATCTCCTTCGTCGAGAACGAGTCCACCCTGTTTCTTCAATTCCATCAGGATGTCGATACAATCATCCGCAAGATCGAAAAGCTCCTCATCATCTGTGCCATTTGCCAAGGCGGGGATGTTTGTGTCCACCAGACACCAGCGTGGAATTTTCATTTGGCCTGCACGTTGGTCAATTTTGCTTCGCGTCTACGGCGATTCCCAGCCTTGGTCATTTCGGCAATGTCGGTCATCTGATCGCCGAAAAAGTTCTCGGGCCAATTTAAGATATTGCCATACTCATCCAGTTTCAGTCGCTCGATTCGCGAGGCACCGCATATATCTGAGGTGCAGAAATACACCGCTACTTTGTTCGCCGGGATCGTTTCGTCGGCTATACGCCGTTGCAGGCGCCTCAGAAAGTGTTCGGAGTGGCTTTCCAACAGGAACTGAACGGAACCTCCGGGTTCCTCAGCGCGGCTATTGACGGTGTGGACAAAGAAATCAGCGAGGTTGGACTGGACAGCGGGATGGAGGTGCAACTCAGGCTGTTCCATGACAACGGTTCCCCCACTAGGCGCGTAAAGACTTTGTACCAAAACCGGGAGCACTTGAGATACACCAAAACCTACATCAGGCAGATGGACCCATTCTGAATTTTCGTGTAGCCTAACCTTGACTTGATAGCTGCGGACTCCACCGATCTTTTTGACTTCGAATTCCGCAATCAATCCCAATTCTTTGAGCCATGTAGCGACCACTGCTGCAAAGGATTGCTTTCGTCTACCTCTAGGGGGTAGCAGCTTGCGATTGGCTGCCGCCATATATGCAGCAAGCCAGTTGCGACCCGCGGTCCCCACGTCTGATGGGGACTCGCCGGCCCAAGAATACTCTCGGTGGGGATACTCTCGGAGCGGTCCAAGGTAGGAAATTCCGGCAAGGCACTCTTGTAGAGCGACTGGAAGGCGGGTCAAATTGGAAGCATTCTTGTAATAGGAAGAAATCTGATCAGGAAATCCATAGAAGTGATAAGGAGCGGGCAGCGGCCAACCACGTCCCTGATTCCGCTTTACTTTGATTCCGCTGGTTTCTAAAGAGTATTCCTCGGCGACCTCCTTTTGCTTCACACTCGCCGAAGCGATTTGCCTTAGGATGAATCTGGGTTTCCCACCAATTAGAATACGACTGAC
Source organism: Luteolibacter sp. (assembly GCA_036824745.1). GTDB lineage: Bacteria > Verrucomicrobiota > Verrucomicrobiia > Verrucomicrobiales > Akkermansiaceae > Luteolibacter. The sequence continues at coordinate 14,259 of DAISZP010000021.1, read as the reverse complement.
CCGCGACAATTTGTATTCAAATTCGACGCACCGAGGCTGCGGGCGTTCTAACGATATCACCTCAAGAGAAGAGGAAAATTGCAAGATATTTCCTTCATAGGTTTTCCGGGTCAGAATATCCGTGAGTATAACCGGTTCGTCCAGCCGGAAGCGAAGCGAGAAGTCTAGATTCTGTGTCAAATCATGATTGTGGAGAACGTCCTCAAAGGTTCCAAGATCAACTGGTGTTTGTTCGCTTCCCGGCAACAACGCAAGGGTTCGATCCTGCGATTGAGCAGTTTGCTTTAGCATCATTAGGAACTGCCCGATACTGGACTTTCCACTGCTGTTTCCTCCAAAGAAAACGGTAATCGGAGCTAGTTCAAGCTCCGTGGTGTCTTTCCACGTTTTGAAGTTTTGAATTTGTAAGCGGTCGATCATGGCGGCTTGGGTGTTAGCGATTCAACGGGTAAAAAGCGAGGCAAGGTTTTGATCCGGCTTCGCCCCACGGTGGCCCCATCGGGTTCCGGGTTCTGCAGGATGCGAAGTGGGATTCTTCCGAAGTGGGATTCTTCGGATGCGCATCCATAAAGCGCTCGGACTGGACGAAGAAGCCGCCGGAACCCATCGCCGGGTCATAGGCGCGGCCCTGATAGGGCTCGATCATCTCTACGATGAGGGAAACGATGGACTTGGGCGTGAAGTATTGGCCGCCCTTTTTCCCCTCCGCCAGGGCGAACTGGCCGAGGAAGTATTCATACACGTGGCCGAGGATGTCCTTCGCATACAGGTCCGCGTGCTGGAACGGGATGGTGGCGATGAGGTCGATGAGGCTGCTGAGATTCGCCGGATCAATCTGGAGCTGGATGTAGTTCTTGTTGAGCACGCCCTTGAGCTTGGCGTTTTCCTTCTCGATAGCGTCCAGCGCGTCGTCGATGAGTTTGCCGGTGGAGGTGATCCTGTATTTCGAGGTCTTGCCGTTGGTGACGGTGATTTCGGTCCCCGGTGGCAGTTTGGCGGAGTCCTGCACTGTTTTCCACCGCGCCAGCGCCGGTACCCAGAAGACGTTTTTCTCGATGTAATAGTCCCGCTCCTCCAGCTCCTGGCGGATGGCTTCCTCGTAAGATCCCGGTTTTTTGGAGTCCGCCGGGTTCATGAAAAAGTCGCTCTCCGGATCTCGCAGCATCGCCTCGATCTCCGCCTGCCGCTGGGCGAAGGAGTCCGAAACATACTTGAGGAAGATCAGCCCGAGCACCGCGTGCTTGTAAACCGCGGCGTCGAGGTTCGACCGCAGCCTGTCGGCGGCGGTCCAGAGTTTTTTATCGAGTTCGCGGAGGAAGACCTGGGAGTCGGGGGAAGACATGATTGAAAGTAGAAAGTGATCGGTGGGCAGTGATCAGGAACGAGATGCTGAGCGGCGCACCCCGGAAACTAACGGAACCGGGGCGGACGGGAAGAAAAAAGGGAGGGAATGGAAACTGGGGATTCGAGATTGGGAAATGACGGGCCACCTTTCTGGGATCTGCCATTCGTGGCCATTCGGGAAATTCGTGGTTAAGGCTGCTTGGGTTCTTTCGACCACGAATGGCTCGGATGTTAACGAATGGGATACGGGGGGAGCTTCGCGCGGTGCATCGGCTCGACGGACATAGTTTGCCTGACGGCCATCCGGGGTGGGCTGTGCCGGTTTTCAGAGTCGCTACAGCTCCTGCTGGATTGACGCTACAGGCGGATCATTGGCGGGCGGCTTTTCCCCATAGGGTGACGCGGTATTTCAATAGGAAGACGGTTTTTCCCAATAGGATGGCGGGCCTTCCCGATAAGAAGACGGTCTTTTCCAATAGGAAGACGCGCTTTTCCAATAGGAAGACGCGCTTTTCCAATAGGAAGACGGGTTTTCCCCATAGGATGGCAGTGTCTTCCAATTGGATGACGGGATTTTTCGATAGGATGACTGCTTTTTCCAATTGGATGACGCGCATTCCCAATAAGATGACCGGCTTTCCCGATAGGATGAGGGCGTTTTCCCATGAGATTACGGGATAATCTTACAGGATGGATGTCTGGAAAACGGGTCTTTGATCCTTTGAAAACCAGCGATGGGCATGGGCTTGCAGCCTGCTTCCGGCTGCTTACAGGCGGAGAAATCCAAACAATCGACTCCCAAAAGCGGCCATAAGTCTCCGGGGCGCGGGTGCTCGGGAGGCGGCGGGTTGCGTGTTTCATGCTGAAACAGTCTCCATACATCCGGGAAGACCTCACGCAACTCATTGATATTTCAATTCCGGCATGATGGAAGGTGGTGTCAAGACCGGAGCACCCCACGCGATGGCGGTAGGGGGAGAGTGCCGAAAATGTCTGTTGATGCGAATGATTGGTATCTGCTAAACACATCACGATGGGCGATGTTTCCGGGTGTCCGGATCCGGAGCCATGACTTCACCCGATACGAAACACACCCGATATGAACATGAAATCCAAGGTCTCATTGTCCTTCGGCAAGGTCCCGGACAGCCAGCTCACCGACTTCGCCGGAACGGTGCTCGAAAACCTGTATGCCCGGGCCGTCTATGACTCGCCACCGGTGCCGGATGCGGATCTGCGGGCGGCCATTGCCGCATTCAAGGAATCGAAGGTGGCGCAGGCGGACGGAGGCAGGAGGACGACGGTGGTGAAGAACCAGCGCCGCGCCGAGCTGCTGGGCCTGCTGCGGAAACTGGCTTGCTACGTCGAGCTCACCTGCGATGGCGACCTGGCAATCCTGCTCTCCAGCGGCTACCAGGCGAAGAGCGAGAACCGCGCCCGCACGCCGCTGGAAAAGGCGCTGCTGCTGCGCGTCGTCCACGGCCACAGCGGCCAGGCACTGGTGACGACCAAGGCACAGCCGAACGTGAGAACCTGGGAAGTGATCGTGGTGGAGCTGGATGAGGACGGAAAACCCGGACCCCATCACAAGACAGCGCTCAGCACCAGCTCCCGCAACATCCCGGTGGACGGCCTCACGCCCGGGAAACTGCACAGTTTTCAGGCCCGCGCTCTCGGCGGCAGCACCGGATACTCGGACTGGAGCAATGCGCTGATCCAACGGGCGTTGTGAGAAGTGCCGAGTGATCAGTGGAAGAGGTGGAAGGTTCTTGGGAATCGGCAAGCGGTTTGATCTCCGTTCCCGTGGCTAAGGACCGAACATGGCGAAGGCGACCATGACCAAAGCGATGATGTGCAGCCATAACACGATGCGGCAGATCAGGATCATCCCTTCATCGCCCCTGGCCTTTGAGATTTCCTTCGCTTCCTGCCAATCGACCCAGAAGGTCACTCCAAGATTCGCGCCGGGAGTGTATCCCTTGCCGTTGCGGCGGCAATAGGGCCGGATGGCGGACAACCACAAGAGCGCCGCCACGAAGGGAATGATGACGAGGGCGGCGGTCATGGATTTGAGAATGAAAAGGCGATTCGCGGCAGAGCTGGGAATCCCGAATCCAGATTGCTATTTGGCCACTCGAAAGAATTTCGTGCCATTGACGGTGCCCAGCAAAGAAACGTTCGCCGGTTGAGGAGCCACTGGAGCCCAATTTTTCAGGTCCGAACTCGTTTCAAGCATTCCCGAGTATTCAAGAACCAAGCCGGAAGAAGAACCCTTGAGCGAAACAAACGGCAGGGCTGAAACAAGCACCGAATCAAGAACGCCTACCGAAGCCATCGCGCTTGTGGTCGGAGTGTTGAATTGGATTCTGGTAACCGAACTTGAAGCGCGAAAGGTCAGCTCGGCGGATTCCCAACGTGGTATTGTCCAATTTGAACTACCTGGAGTGGTGAACGTGTGAGTCTTGCTTGCCAACTGCTCCAAATCCTCGACCTCGACCAACTGACCCACGTGGTTGACCACGGTCTTCATGCCGTGGAATGCATTGATCACCGCATAGAATGTAAGCGACTGTGACTTCTGCGGAACGGACCAGCTATCAGTTCCTCCACAGTTGTAGGTCAGGCGATATTCCCTTCCAGGCACCGTTTCCAGGACGAGTCGGATGGTTCCCCGGTTTGATCCGCTACCAAAGAGCATGAATGAGTCGCCCGTCACCCCGTCAAAGTTGCTTCCGACGAAAGACGGGTTGTTTTTGGAAACCGTGTAGGAACTGTATGCGTCTCCGGTGACACGAGTCCACTGGGGCGGACTGCCGGACTCGAACGATTCATCCAGCAGAACCTGAACTTCACCACACGCCGTGGCAACCGGCATCAAAACCAAGCAACCCAATCTGACCTTTTGGAACATCATGCGGTTTCCCTTCTACGGATCGCGACCCGCCAATGCGGATCTGATAGACGCAAATCCGTGCACTGGCAATCCATATCATGCGATGCCACGAATGGCCATGGCGATGACTCCGTGACAGTGGCCGCGATAAGTGAACCTGCCTCGCTCCGGTCCGCCAAGTTGTCTCCAAACCGCGCTGTCACCAGCGCGCCTACCTGACTGGGAATTTCCCCAACAAAAAAGGGACCGCACACTCGTGCGATCCCTTTTTTGTTCCTGTCAGGAAACTTTGAAACCGGGGACCTTTCCCCTCGACGGGCGAAAGATGGCGGGTTTCCGGAAATTTGTCATGTCCCTAAGATTTGGGACACCGAAGGATCCGGGGGGGCCGGAGTCGGCGATCAAACTGGTTTCATCGAAACGCGGAGACGCCGGGTGCGCGGAGGAAAGCGCCGAGCGGGTGGATGATGGGTGCGAATTCTCACTCGTGACACCCGACGTCCCGATCTTCTCCGCGAAGTTCTCAGCGTTCTCCGCGGCTCCGCGTTTCGCTTTTCCAATCCAGAGGAATCGATGCGTCGGCCTTGGCGGATTGCGGAGGAGTTCCGGGAAACGCAAAGGGGCCGCGCACCCGCGCGGCCCCCAAAGCTGTGTCATGAACTGTATGCTGAAACCGGGGACCTCTCCCCTCGACGGCGCAACGATGGGGCGGATCCGGGAGTTTGTCATGTCCCTAAGATTTGGGACAGAGAGGGCGGGCGTCAGGAGAGGTCGAGGAAGCCGCGGCGGATGGCTTCGCTGACGGCGGCGGGGAGGTTGCGGACGTGGAGTTTGTCGAAGCTGCGCTTGATGTATTCGGTGACGGAGTGCTGGCTGAGCTTGAGTTCGTCGGCGATTTCCTGGCGGGTGAGGCCTTTGGCGGAGAGCTGGAGGACCTCGCACTCGCGGGCGGAGAGGGATTCGGCGTCGGTGATGGGGCTGAGTTTGCGGAAGGTCTGGAGGATCATGCCGGCGATCTTGGGATCGAGCGGGGTACCGCCGGAGAGGACTTCTTCCAGCGTTTCCATGAGACGGGTGGCGCTGCCGGCCTTGACGAGGTAGCCGTGGGCTCCGGCTTCGAGGGCGGCGAAGACCTTGGCTTTGTCCGTGAAGGCGGTGAGGACGAGGACGCGGGCCTCGGGCAGGAGCTCGCGGATTTTCCGGATGCCGGCGATGCCGCTCATGCCGGGCAGGCCGAGATCGGAGAGCACGAGATCGGTTTTCAAGCCGCCGCGGAAGGCCTCGATGGCGTCCTCCATGGTGGAGAAACCGCCGACGCATTGGTAGCCGCCGCGCTGTTCAAGGACCATGGAGACGGATTCGCGGAAATCGGCGTGGTCTTCGACGAGCACGAGGCGGATGGGGTTCTCGCGGGTGGGCGGTGAGGGAAGCATCTGGAGGGATGGTTAGCGCGGATGGGCGGCTTGGCAAAGCGCGGGCTCAGGAAATCTCGGCGGAGTTGGAGTTTTCCTGAAGTTTTTTGCCGCGCTTGCGGGTGATGGGGATGATGAGGGTGAGGCGGGTGCCCTCGCCCGGCCGGGTATCGACTTTCAGCTCGGCGCCGAGGGCGGAGGTCCGCTGGCGCAGGGCGCGCAGGGTGGCGGGGCGTTCGAGCCGCTCGGGAGCGATGCCCTGGCCATCGTCGGCGATCTCGATCTGGAAGTGGCCGTAGAGGCGGTTCACGTTGATCTCGACCTTCTTCGCCTTGGCGTGGCGCATGATGTTGTGGAGGGCTTCCCGATAGAACAGGAAGAGGTGGCGGGTCTCGTCTTCGGGGAGTTCGACGTTCCATGCCTCTTCGTTGGCGTGGAATCTCCAGTCGAGCGATTCGAGCATGATGGAGCCGGTTTCGCGCAGGTGCTCGACGGTGCCGATGCGGTGCTCGCCGCCGGGACGCAGCAGCCAGACGATGTCTCTCACCGCGCTGACGGTTTCCGCGGCGATGCGCTGGATGCGTTTCAATTCATCGGAGGGGCCGGAGCGGCCTTCGGCGAGATCGGCGAACATCTGGATGCTGCCGAGATTGCTGCCGACTTCGTCGTGAAGGTCTCCGGCGATGCGCTCGCGCACCTTGAGCAATTCCTTGTTAGAACGAATGCGGTAGCGGATCGGCAGGGCGATGATGGCGAAGGCTCCGGCGAGGCCCATGAGCACGGAGAACCCGATGCCGGCGCGCCGCCAACCGTTCACGGTGCGGGACTCCTCGGCGCGCAGATCGTGGATGAGGGTTTCGAGTTTCAGACGTTCGTCGAGTTTCAACAACCACTCGCGGGTGGAGACCAACTTGCCATCCGGGCCGAAGCCGTCGCTGAGTGCGGCGCCGCTCCAGAATTTCCCGCCGGGGGCGATCATGTTCATCATGCCATCGGACGAGCGCACGGGTTTTCCAAGCGCGAGGTTTTTCCCACCGGAATAGACTTCCACCTCGCTGAGCGCGAAGAATGCCGGATAGAAATCAAACTCCTTCCACAACAGATTCGCCTCGATGCGGAGATATCTGCCCGGCAGCGGCTCGCAGGGCACGGTCACCGGGTTCATCCCCGGGTTCCGCAGATCCCCCTTCCCCACGGTGGAGGATGGGGCGGCGGGCTCCATCGAGTCTGAAACGGAAACGGTGAGCTTGCGGGGAAAGCCGAAGCCGCTGGGAAGATCGGAGATGGGGGGCTTGGAGGGAAGCAGGCGGATCGCGTCCACCGTCGTGGAATGTCCGAGATCGATGGTGAGAACGGAGGCTTGATCCGCGCGCTCATGGCCCTCGGACATCCAGCCGATGTTTCCATGATCGCCGGCCGGGATTTCCGGCAGACCGAGCGGGGTCTGGCCGTCCACGAGGAAGGCATTGCTCCAATGCCAGGCGGACATCGGGTTGTTGCTGCCTCCGGTGTAGAGGACGTCCGCGCCGATGGCGACATTGCGATCTCCCTCGAAGGCGAAGGCCTCGGCCCAGGCATGGACGAAGCCGGCATCCACGCCGGGGTCAGGCTTGAGTTCCTCCGCGATGATCCTCAGGCCCGCGGCCTTCACGGGCGGCGAGATCTGATAGACAAACGGATGGCCTTTCCTCACCGGATCGGCACGCAGGTTCCTCTCCGCCGCCACTTTCGCGACGACCTCGCCGGCCGGTCCTAACAACTCAGCGTTGAACGCGGCGGGTAGCCCGTATTGCGCGTCCAACCCCCGGGCGTCATAACGCCGGGCGGGAACCAGCGCGACCATGTCCACCATGGACTCCTGTTTCCAGCGAACCTCCACGGCGTAGCGTTGATCCGGCTTCGGCGTGGCGGCGGTGTGGATCTCGGCAAGGCCGCCGGTGCCGCCTTGATCATCGATGGGAATCCCGGGCAGCGGCGCGAGTTTCGCCTTCGCTTCCACGAGTTCGGTTTCAATCTCGCGAATTCTAACGGAAAACTGCCGCGCGAGGCGTTCGTCCCAGTTCACCTCGGAAGCGCCGAGCGCGTGGCCCAGCATTCCGATCCAGGCGAGCAGCCAAAGGCGTCCGGCGTTTCGATTCATCCGCCGAGTGCCTAGCGCATTTCCATCAGCGAGGGAAACGCGGAATTCACCCATCCGCCCGAATCACTCGAAATACGTGTCCTCATGCGCGTAAGGCGGCGCGCAGCAGCACAAGAACTGCAGCGCCTCCAGCGCCTTGATCTGGTGCCATGCGCCGGCAGGAATCAGAATCGCATCGCCGGGGCCGACCTCGCGCTCGTCCCCATCGATTTCCATCAAGCCGCGACCCGCGAGCAGGTAATAGAACTCCTCGCTCACCCGGTGATAGTGCCGGTCGGTGAAACTCCCGGCCGGCAGCGTGGCTTCGGCGAGGCTTTGGTTCATCACCGGCGCGTTGGCGAGATCCAGCAGGCTGCGGATCGTGGATCCATCCTTGGTGGTGAAGGGCGGCTGCTCGTCGCGGTTGCGGACTTCCATGCGAGGACTCAAGCAGCCGATACGCCCGCGGGCAATCCCGGTTTCCGCGAGGGGAAACTGGATTTTCGGGCGACATTTCAGTTTCCAGATCATTGAATCCGGAGACAAACCTCATCCACCGCGCCGCTACATGGACGAACCTCCCGACATGTCCGCACTCACCGTTGTTCCGGATCCCAACCCCGCTCCGTCCGCATGGCGCGAGTGGCTGGAAACCCATGCTCCCAAGCTGCTGCTCTTCGCGCGCCAACAAACACGCTCGCCCGAAGACGCCGAAGACATCCTCCAGGACGCCGTGGTGAAGCTCGTGGAAAAAGTCAGCTCCGGCGAGTTCTTCGGCGGTCAGGAAGCGTGGCAACCCTACCTCTACACCACCATCCGCCGCCTCGCCATCGACCTCAGCCGCCGCGACGACCGCCGCAAGCGCCGCGAGGACAGCGTGGGCCATGAAAGCGGAGAAGCCCAGCAGGAGGAATTCCACCCGTGGTTCGAAAGCGAGTCATCCGACGATGAGACCCGCTCCCAGGTCGAGGCCAAGCTCAAGGAGCTGCCCGAAAAATTCGCCGAGGTGATCGTCATGAAAATCTGGGGCGAGCGCACCTTCGCCGAGATCGGTGAAATCCTCGGCATTTCCCAAAACACGGCCGCCTCACGGTATCGCTATGGTTTAGAAGCCCTCAAGAAGAGCCTCGGTGGAGCCCGCCGCCGCGGAGATCTGTCCATCTGATTTTCCCCAACCATCCCACCATCATGTCATCGGACACCAATCCCATCGATCCCGACCTCCGCACACTCCGTGCCGCCGCACTGGATGACGCGCTGCTCGACCGGCTGGATGCCTGCGCCAACGGCCAATGGACACGCATCGAGCCCGCGGAACTCGCCTTCGAGCGCAGCTTGAAAGCACTCGCTCCGGCGAAACTCCCCGCCGCGCTGATGGCTTCGCTGGAAACCATCACCGCCGCCGCGCCATTCCCGATCGAGGAAGCGAAGATCCTCTCCTTCCCGGAAAAAAACAGCGCTCCCAGGCGCTCCCACCGTTCCGGCTGGGCCGCCGCGGCCGCCGTCGCGATCTGCGGCGCGCTCACCGCGCTGATGCTTCCCCATGGAGGCACCACCAACCGTGTGGCCGACTCAACGACCATCACCGCCCCTGCTCCATCCTCCTCCGGAAACAGCGCGATCCAACAAGACCGCCTGGTGCCCGCCGGCTTCAACAGCGGCATCAGCGAGACCCGCGACGAAGGCGTCGTCTGGTCTCCCGACAAAACACCGCACCGCGTGGTCCGCGTGGTGAGCATGGACAAGGTCACCTACAAGGACGCCTCCGGCCGCACCTATCAGATAGAGAAACCGCGCGTCGACTACATCCTCGTTCCAGACAAGGCCGATTGAACATCCAAGACAAGAACGGCGGACTACTACGCTTACCGTATGTGAACATGAAAACGAATCCACTCACCATCATCCGCGCCGGGATCGCCGCGTTTCTAACCGTTCCGGCCTTCGCCATCGAGGCGCCCGAGGACAACGCGCCGCCGCCGGCCGCACCCGCGCCCGCCGCGGAGCAGGCACCGGCCGCGCAAGCGGAGAAACTCGCGGAAAAGGAACAAGTTGCTTTCATCGGCGTGGTTGCCGACAAGCTGCCGGAAGCGCTCGCCGACCACATCGCCCTTGAGCAGGGAACTGGCGTGATCGTGGACAGCCTGTATCCCGAAGGCCCCGCCGCCAAAGCCGGACTCGCCGTGAATGACATCATCACCAAACTCGACGGCAAGCCGATCAACTCACAGATGGATCTCACCCGCGAGGTGCGCGCACACAAGCCCGGCGACAAGGTGCGCCTCGACATCATCCACAAGGGCAAGGCCGCAGACCTCGAAGTCGCCCTCGGAACGCGTCCGCAGGTGGATGGCATTGCCCTCAACCGCCAACCGCACGGCAACATGAAACTCGACGGCATGCCCGAGGAAATGGCCGAGCGCATCCGCAAGGCGCTCGAAGGAAACGCCGGCGGCATCCACTTCGACATCGGGCGCGGCAATCCCAAACAAATCGAGGAAGCCGTGGACCAAATGCGCAAACGCATGGAAGAAGCCGTGGAAGGTCTTGGCGGCAGGATGGTTCCCGGCATCCAGAACGCGGAGATCAAACAACAGGCGACCATCCGGATCGGCGATCCCCAGGGTTCCGTGGAACTGCATTCCAAAGATGGCAACAAGGAAGCCACGGTGCGCGATCACGACAACAACATCGTCTGGACCGGCCCGTGGGAAACCGAGCAGGACAAGGCCGCCGCTCCCGCGGACGTGCGCAGGCGCATCGAGCGCCTCAACATTGATCAGAATTTCAAAGGCAACGGCTTCCGCATGCAGTTCGGCGGCGGACTCCAACTCGGTGAACCCGCCGAGGAGGAAGTTGCCCCGGAGGAATAAGCGCTTTTCTGGGTAAACGAACGCGTATGGCAGCGTTCATGGAGGTCACCCGCGTCGGCTCGTCCGGCGCGGGTGTTCCGTATCCGGGATGGACATGCGGCCGGCTTTTCCCATGCTTCCGCGCATGCCATCCGTGCACGTCCATCTCGCAGACCGCTCCTACGACGTCATCGTCGAACCCGGTGTCCTAACACAAACCGGCACGTTGATTTCCAATCTCGGATTCGCCGGGAAAAAAGTCGCGGTCATCAGTGATGAAACCGTCGCCCGGCTCCACTCGGGAACGCTCACCGCATCCTTGCAATCCGCCGGTTTCCAGCACTCGCTCCACACCGTGCCGGCGGGCGAGGCATCCAAATCCATGACCCACGTGGAAACCCTCTGCCGCGAGATGATCCGCGCCGGGCACGACCGCAAGTCCCTCGTCATCGCCCTCGGCGGCGGAGTCGTCGGCGATCTCGCGGGATTCACCGCCGCGGTATTCTATCGGGGTGTGCCATTCGTCCAGATCCCCACCACCATCGTGGCGCAGGTGGATTCCTCGGTCGGCGGCAAGACCGGGGTGAACGTCGCCGAAGGCAAGAACCTGTTAGGAGCCTTCCACCAACCGCGCCTGGTGCTGGTGGATCCGGAAACCCTGCGCACGCTGCCGGACCGGGAGTACCGCGAGGGATTCGCCGAGGCGGTGAAACACGCGGCCATCCGGGATGCCGCCATGCTCGATGAACTCGCCGCCCTCGATCCGCAAACGCGCGATGTTCCGGCGGACCTCATCGCCCGCAACATCGCCATCAAGGCGCGCATCGTCGAGCAGGACGAACAGGAAACCCTTGGCATCCGCGCCCTGCTCAACTTCGGCCACACCATCGGCCATGGCATCGAGGCCGCCGTCCCCTACGGTGAGATGCTGCACGGCGAGGCGATCTCGCTCGGCACCCGTGCCGCGCTCCGGATTTCAGAGAAACATGGCGGGCTTTCCCGCGAGGCGTCGCTCGCCATCCTCAAGGCGTTGGATCGTTTCCAACTGCCGCTGGTTCTAGCCGAATCGATCCGCACGGAGACGGTCATGGAGAAACTCGCCACCGACAAGAAGTTCTCCGCCGGCGCGATCCGCTTCGTCGTGCTCGATCAGCTCGGAAGCGCCAAGGTCACCTCCGCCGTGACCGCGGACAATCTGATGGAGGCGATCGATCACCTGAGAACCGCCCCCTCGCTCACTTGAGGTCCTGGAGCCGCTGCCGGCACCACGTGAGGCCCTCGCTGTATTCCTCGCTGCGCGGGCGCGAGCGGGACAGCGCTTCCCAAAGCGCCACCGCGTCGGTGAACGCCTTTCTGGATTCGTCCTTCCTTCCGGCGAGCTGCAGGGCGTGCCCGAGGTCTCCTAACAGATAGGCGCTGGATCTCTGCAACTGCTCGGGCCGCGGTCCGGACATCAGCCCGGCGGCCTCCAGTTTCTCCAACAGATCCCTGCCCTTGCGTATCAACGCGATCTCCTCATCACGGTTTCCACCCATGCCGACCATGCGGCCCTTCTGCCACCAGAGCAGCGCCAGGCGGTAGGTGGCCATCGCGTTGTCACGCGAGGACGCGCGGATGCCTTCCAGCATGCGGATGCCCTCGTCGAAATACCGGACCGCGTCCGCCTGCTGCCCGCGGTCCCGCAGGATGCCGGCGCGCAGTCCGAGCTGGGCCGCCTTGCGCGCGAGCGCCTCCGCGTTGTCCGGTTGCTCGACGAGCAGACCGTTCAACAAACGCAGCGCCTCGTTGGAAACCTGCTCCGCTCCGGCGACATCGCCTGATAGCACCGCGGCCTCGGCCATGGCGCCATAACAACCCGCCAGATCCATCCGCAGGGCCGGATCGTTCGGTTTGTCCTTGAGCAGGCGGTTCAGCTCCGCCGTGGCCAGCATGCGGACCTCCCGCGCGTCGCCAAGGCTGCCGATGCCTTCGAGGATCGTGGCGGATGAGAGATAACAAGCCGCGAGCTCCGAGCGGAGGATCACCGCGTCCGGGCGCTGGTCGGAGATGCGGTTGAGTGTCTGCGTCGCCCGCATCAGTTGTTCGAGCGCGCGCGTGTCCTGCCCCGTAGAGGCCAGCAGGTTCGCCTCGTGGTAATCCATGATCGCCATGAGTTGATCCAGCCGGTCCGCATCCACTTCCGCGCGCGGCACATCGGCGAAGGCCTTGCGCGCGGCGGCGTATGCGGCCGCGGTTTCCGGATCCGAGTGGGACTGCCTCAACAACGCGAGCCACAGGGAGTTCCGGGCGATCCGCATTTTCAGGTCCGCGTCCATCGAAAACGAGGACCAGGCGGCAAGCGCGTCCGCGAGGCGGTTCGCGGCCTCCTTGGCGTCTCCGGAGGCGATCGAGATTTCGGAAAGCTGGAGTTTCGCCCGCGCTCGCTCGTCGGCCAGGCTGTCGATGCCGGAAGTTCGTGTTAGAAAATCCTGATAGTAGCGCTCGAGGCGTTTGAGCCGCAGCTCGCGCCCGTCCAGCGGCGGCAGGCTGCGGTGGCCTTTTTCAATCGCCCAGTCGAACAAACGGTCGCCGATCTGCCGGGACGCCTCCAGCCTGGCCACGCCGAGTTCCCGCTCGTAGGAAAGTTTCTCGTCGGATTGTTTCCCCTTGGATTCGGCGTTGGCGCGGTCCTTCGCGGCGGAATCCGCGGCGTTCTTCAAATCCAGCAGCTCGCCGGTGTGCGTGGCGCGCTCCTTTTTCAAACGCGTGTCGGCGAGCTGCCACAAGCTGCCCAGCACGGCGGCCACCGCGGCGGCGATGCCGACAAAAAAAATCGCCGTCCACGTCCGCCGCTCCGCGCGGCGGCGCTGGTCCATCAGCTCCGCGCGCTCCTTTTCCCCCGCGTGGTCCGCATCCACCTTCTCAAAGCCGGACATCACCTCGATCATCGATCCGGGACGCGCTCCGGGTTCCAGCGACAAACAGCGGCCGATCCACTCGCGATAGCCGGTCTCCAGCGGATTGCGGGCCTCATCGGGCCACGAGAAATCCGCCTGGCTCTCCAAGTTTCTGGCGACCTTCCTCAAGTCCGCCTTCAGCCCGTCGCGGTGGGTCTCGCCATTCGGCGGAGCCACCAGCTCGAACGTCTCATGGCAACGCGGGAACCTTCCTGTTAGAATCCGGAACGCGAGCACGCCGAAGGCGAAGACATCCCAGCGGTATCCCTCCTCATCCAGATAACCGGCGGGATTCTTGAGCTGCTCCGGCGGCTGATAGAGCACGGCGTCCGTAAAGTGGAACTGCTGGACGCCCGGCATGTTTCCCAGCGTCCAATCGGTCAGCCGCACGTCGCCGTTTTCATCGAACATGACGTTGCCGGGCTTCAGATTGCCGTGGGGCACCCGATGGGAGTGCATGGCGGCGAGCGCCTTGCCGATGGATTTCACCAGCTTCCAGGACTCCAGTCCCGGGTGTTCGTCGAGCCGGTGCTGAAGGCTGCGCGGCATGGGCACGCCATCCTCACCGGTATCCGCCAGCAGCGGGGAAACCCGGATCGCCGGCATCTCGCCAAACTCCGCCGAAAGCACCGGCAGCACGCCCTCCGGCCACGATCCGGCCTCAAGGCGCAGCGTCATTTTCTGCAACAACTCGCGGGAAACC
>DAISZP010000524.1:0-3600 GCA_036824745.1 Luteolibacter sp. | reverse complement strand
AGGGCGTCCGCCCAACACGGGCAGGTGCGCAACGTGCCGGGAGGAGGGACGATGTTCACGTTCCTGAAAACCAGGTTCTCGGTGAACTGGCTGACGATGCCCATGTTGGTGAGCGCGTGGAAGGTGCAGTTTTCGAAGCGGAGGTTCGTGCAGCGCTCGTTGAAGGCACCCGCCGAATCGCGGAGGACGTGGCGGAACTGGAATTGTCTGTTAGGGATGAGTTCGAAGTTTCCGGACGGCCATTCGAGCTGGATTTTCCCGCCGCCGAGATCGGTGGCCTTGGCGGTGGCGAAGGGATTCCAGCCGACGCCCACGCGCCAGCAGCGGCGTTGTTCGGGATCGGCCTGCTGGACCATCACGCCGCCGCTGCCGAGATCGCCGGTCCATTCGAATTTTCCATCGGTAATCTTCCAAGTGGATCCTTCGGCGATGCGGATCACCGCGCTGTTGGGTTTCACCTCCAGCACGCGGAACTCGGAAACCGTGGGTCGTTTCAGATCGAAGCTGAGCCCGCTGTAGGTGATGTTTTCAGAGTGGCGGTTGATGAATTCGATCATGCGTCCGCCCATGAGCAGCAGGCCGGGTTTGTACTCGGCCGCCGCTTCGAGCCGCAGGTGTTTCGAGTGCTCGATGAGGATGGCGGCGGGCTTGGGAACGGTGGGCGCGTCGCAGGAATTCGAGATGAACCATGGTTTTCTCACCGCGTTCTCCACGGCGAACTCGTGGGTGCCTGATAGAAAGCGGATGACCACCGGCTTGTCCGCCGTGCCGGTGGCGAGCGGCTTGAGGGAGACTTCATGCAAACCGGGTGCGACGAGCACGCGGTCTCCGGCGGCGAGGCGCAGTTGGTTGACGCGGGCGAACGATTTCCACGAGGTGGCGGGACTGGTGCCATCGCGGGAATCGTCACCACGCGCTGGATCGACGTGATAGGTCGTGTTTCCTCCGGATTGAACCAGTTGGGCGGCTTCCGGATAGGGCTTGGCAGCGAGTGGAATGACGAGAAACAGTCCGAGGATGAGTCTGAGGAACATGCGGACGCGGTTCAGGGTTGTTTGGGTTTGGCGAGCAGGATCTCGATTTCATGGATGGAGTAGCCCCATTGGGTCTTCGGCTTGCTCATCGCCACGCGCAGGTGGCGGGCCTTGGTCTCGGGAAATGTGGCGACCGAGCGGCCGGGTTTCGCCTCTCCGGTGAAGACATCGCGCCATCGTGCCGCGTCGTCGGAAACCTGGATTTGATAGCTGCCGGGAACCGCGGTTTCCCAGGTGATGGCGACGGTGTTGAAGGAAACGGGTTTCTTCAAATCGAGCGCGGCCCATTGTCCGGCCGAAGTCACGCCCGAGGACCAGCGCGTGGCGGGATTGTCATCGGTTAGATTGGCAGGGACAAAGCCGTAGGGCGTGTCCGATGCGCTGGCGCTTGCTTCCGCGCCAGCGGCGAGATTTTCCGGGATTTCGATGCCGGCGGCTTCCGCGATCTCCCTGGTAGTGAGCGCGCGGTTGACGACCTTGAGCTTGCGGATTTGTCCGATGAACGAATTTCCGGTCTTGCTGCCGAGCCAGCGCAGCGGGCAGAGCATCTGGTTGTTGGATTCGAAGA
This sequence comes from Luteolibacter sp., assembly GCA_036824745.1. Taxonomy (GTDB): domain Bacteria; phylum Verrucomicrobiota; class Verrucomicrobiia; order Verrucomicrobiales; family Akkermansiaceae; genus Luteolibacter. The sequence continues at coordinate 1,998 of DAISZP010000524.1, read as the reverse complement.
TCCTGCCGCCATTCAGATAGAACGTGTTTCGTCCGGCGGTGCCGACCACGCAGACGCTGCTCCACGTTTCCGCGGGAAGCGAAATTCCGCTGAACTTGCTGACATCGTGCGAGAGATACCCGCTGAAGGGATCCTTGCCTTGCGCTGCTCCGGCGAGCCGGGTGCTGCCGAGGCCGATGGTGTTGATTTTGCCGCTGCGTTTGGTGCCATCAGCGAACTCGGTGACGATTTCCGTGGTGGCCCCGGCGGCGGAACCGGCGCAGATCTCGGCGAGATCCGAGGAGAGGATCACTCCGCGGTTGGCTCCGGCGGCTTTGGATGGGCGGATGTCAAACGTGAGCGTCCACGGATATTCCAGATCGCCGCGTTCCGCCGTGGCGAGGGGCAGGGGAATGACGCTGTCTGCTTTTGTTAGGGATTGCACGGCCGGAAGATCGAGCAGCACGCTGTCCTTGGCGGGCAGTCGATCCAGCACGGAAACCCCGGGCACGGGAAGCGTGAGCGCCGCGCGCTTTTCAAACGCGGCGTAATCGGGAGAGCCCTTGGTGCCCCACAGTTTCTCGGCGAAGACCTGCAGGCCCGGCAGCGTGAGATCGGCGATCTCCTGGTGGGTGTATCCGGTGGGACCCATGTCGCACCAGACGTGGAGCTTGCCGCCTAACAGCTTCGGATCGTTCTTCGAGGGGTTCCTGCTGTTGTCCCCGCTGACCATCCAGGGTTCCCAGTTCTGATAGATCCCCTGACGGCTGATGCCGTAGTAGTGGCAGCCGGGCACGATGTAGGTGCGGCCGTGGTTCGAATTGATGATCGGGTGGCCCTTGGCGATCTGGCTCTTGGCGTCGTCGGTTTCCCACATGTCGATGATGACGGAGGGATCGATTTCCGTGGTGCCCTTCATGTGTTCGAAACCGGACCAGATGCGGCAGTTTTTCCCGCGCGAGCGGATGTGGGCGTTCATCGTGTTGATGAACTGGCGGAACGCCTCATGGAGATCCGGGCGGTTGCCCACACGGTATTCGTCCGTGCCGATGTGGATGTCCGGTCCGTCGAAGAGCGAGATCATTTCGTCTAACAAACGTTTCAGGTTCCCGATGGTCTTCGGATTGGTGACATCGACGTAGTTCGGATAGCCCTTGAGCATCGTGTCCGGCCAGTAGTTGGTGAAACAACGCGCGTGGCCCGGCATGTCGAACTCCGGGGTGATGGTGACGCCGTGTTTCCTCGCGAAGTCCTGCAGCTCGCGGATGTCCTGTTTGCTGTAGGAGAAATCCTTGGCCGCGAGACCGGGAAACACGTCCGACTGGATGCGGAAGGCCGCGTAGGAACCACCGAATGCCTCATCGCTGAAATGCACGTGGAGTTCGTTCATCTTGTACCACGACATCATGCGGATGTAGTCCTTGAGCACCGGCATGGGGAATGGCTTGCGGCCGACGTCGAGCATCAGCATGCGGTGTTTGTAAACCGGCCAGTCGGTGATGGTGCCTTTGGGGATCTGCGGATTCTTCCGGGCGAGTTGCAGCAGCGTGTTCGTGCCATGCAACAGGCCCGCGTGGCTGGCCGAGCGTATGACGACCTTGTCGGAGATCTCCATCGTGTAACCCTCGGGGCGGTTGGCGTCCGCGCCTTCTCGTGTGAACTCGATCACGGTGCCGGAGGTGGTGTTTTTGCCGAGACGTCCGAGTTCATCGGAGACTTGTTTGGCGAGAGGCGCGTCTTCGGGGGCCTTGCCGGGTTGCACCTTCGCGGCTTGCAGGTCGAGGTTTCCGCTGGTGGGCTGCCACGATAGCACTGCTGGTACCACCCCGGGCAATTCGGCCGCGTGCAGGGTGGTCAGGGCGCTGGATGTGAACACGAAATGGAACCAGGCGATTCGAATCTTGGTCATGAAAATCAGGGGCTTGAACAAAAAGAACAGGAAGCTAAACGGCCCGTGAAGCCGGGATGTTTCGTCCGGCGGCAGGCTGCGGAAAAGAATCGTAAAAACTGTTCGCTTGA
>DAISZP010000523.1:0-3600 GCA_036824745.1 Luteolibacter sp. | reverse complement strand
GAAATACGGCCAGACCGCGCACGGATCGCAAGCAACCATCGAGATCTGTTTGGCGGAGCTCAAGCCGTCGACCCTCCTCGAATACGGCTGCGGCCAGAGCCAGCTCCACAAAATGCTCGGCCAGCCGGGCTTGGTTTGGGATCGCTACGATCCGGCAATCCCCGAGTTCGCCAGCGTCCCGCGCGAGTCGTATGACTTCGTCTTCAGCACCGACGTGCTGGAGCACATTCCCACCGAGGATGTTCCGGCCGTGCTCGACCACCTGCGCCGGCTCTCTCCCACTGTGTTTCTGCGCATCAGCACCCGCCCGGCCCGCACCATCCTGCCGGACGGCCGCAACGCCCACTTCACCGTCTGGCCTGGAAACCAGTGGCTGCAAGCGGTTAGGGAACGCTTCCCCGATGCCTCGCTCGTCCACGAAGTCACCGGCGAGACCTGCGTGATCGTCACTTGGAAAACAACATCCGCCGATCGCATCGTCGCCGTCGAGACTGCCCGCGACAAGAAACGCAACAGCAAGACCCGCGGCTTCCTCAAAACCATCGAACACGCCTTCCGCGCCGCCCGCGACGCGGTGTTCGGGAAGAAGGTGAGGAAGAAATCGTGAATACTGTTAGCGAAAGGCATGCAGCCGCTCATACAAAAAGAAGTCGAACAAATCGTCGGTGATGCGGCCCATTCGACGAACTGCAGGCATTTCAATTTGGATCAGTTTGCCTCATTTACCACCATATGGAGGCAGCGGCACGACGAAGCAGTGACTATCCACAAAAGAAGGGATCTTACTGAACAAGCGGAGTCAGTGATTCAATTCTCTGAGAGGAGCGGCCACGTTAACCTCAAGTTGTTTGTTTGCGTTTCCGAGCAAACAGGAAGGCTTGCCTTTCTCTACAATAGCCAAACACAGGAGTTTCTCCAGCTTGGGGAGCGAAGACCATTCTGAAAAAGCAACGTGCCATCCGACATCTGACGCGAAGTCCATTCAATCCCCCATGACCGGCGAACCTTCGATCTAATCTCAAACGAAGACCAACATCTCTACCATGTCCACCTCCCAGGAACAAATCCTCCTCTGCCTCAAGTGGGGCACGCGTTACGGCTCCGAATACGTGAACCGCACCTACTCGATGGCCATGCGCAACACATCGCGGCCGCTGCGCGTGGTGTGTTACACCGACGACCCCACCGGCATCCGTCCGGAAGTGGACGTGCGCATGATGCCGGACTTCGATCTGCCGGAGCGCATGCGTTTCCACCCGTTCCGCCGCATGTTCATCTTCCAGAAGGAAGTGGAAGGTCTCGGCGGAAACGTGCTCCATCTCGATCTCGACCTGCTCATCACCGGATCGATCGACGCGTTTTTCGACTACAAGCCGGAGCTCGATTTCGTGGTCGCCGAAAACTGGACGCAGCCCGGCCAGCGCATCGGCAACATGTCGGTCTTCCGCTACCGCGTCGGCGCTCTAACCAAAGTGTGGGACCGCTTCCGCCCGGATCCGATGGCGATGATGGACCTCTATCGGAACAGCCAGACCTTCGTCTGCCGCACGCTCGGCGACGTCGAGTTCTTCCCCGAGGAATGGTGCCTCAGCTTCAAGCACTCGCTCATCCCGCGCTGGCCGATGAATTTCTTCAAGGCCCCCACCCTGCCCAAGGAAGCGCGCATCGTCGCCTTCACCGGCAAGCCGGACATCGACGAAGCCACCCGCGGCGAATGGCCCGTCACCAAGCCGTGGAAGAAGCTCTACAAACACGTCCGCCCCACCCCGTGGATCGCGGAACATTGGAAATGAAGGGAGTCAGCTCTATTTCATTCCGGATTAGGTCGTGCTCCTACACTTTGCAGTATCCCGATAATTTCCATCAGTAGGGCACGCTCTTTCCTTGCAGCAATACACAGTAGGAATCTGGAACTCTTCTCTCCCTCGTAAGGAGCCTCCAGAATGGAAATCGAATACTGATCCTTGGAAACCTTGTGGCTCTTGCCGATCTGACCTTTTGCCAGTTTTCTGGGTTTTGAGATCACGGCAAACGACTTGGACCGAAGAAATTCACCGAGGTCGTCTTCAAAATCCACTGGTAGATAAAGTTGGTCCGCGTCTGCCATTTCCAGTTGTTTTCAAACCTCAGAACCATTCGTCTTCCAATCCGAATCAATTCCAATGGCTACAGTCTCGGATTCCAACTGGCGGGGATCTCGGTTATTTCCCCCGCCCTCTCCATTCTTGACCACCGCGGGGGCGGACCGCCAATCTGGCCGCCCCGGGCATCGCGGAAATCCGCAGGCTCCGGCGTCATTTCATGAAATTCCCTTTCCGCAACGTCCTGCTCACCGGCGGGGCCGGGTTCATCGGATCGCACTTCGCCGAGGTGCTGGTGGCCGATGGCTGCAAGGTGACGGTGATCGATGATTTCAACGATTTCTACGATCCGGCGATCAAGGACGCCAACCTCGCCGGAATCCGCGACCGGATCCGCCTCGAACGCGGCGACTTGCGCGACACGGCCTTCGTGAACCGCGTGTTTGCCGAAGGAAACTTCGAGGCCGTGGTGCATCTCGCGGCGCGCGCCGGTGTCCGGCCCTCGATCAGCGATCCGAGGCTCTACGTGAGCACGAACGTGGACGGCACGCTGAATTTGTTAGAGGGCTGCCGCGAGCACGGTGTGAAACGATTTGTTTTCGCTTCCTCGTCGTCCGTTTACGGCGTGAACCGCAAGGTGCCCTTCGCGGAAACGGATCTCATCGAGCGCACCATCTCGCCTTACGCGGCGACGAAGCTGATGGGCGAGCAGCTTTGCTCGAACTACTCGAATCTGCATGGCATCCGCTGCGTCTGCCTGCGTTTCTTTACGGTTTACGGACCGCGCCAGCGGCCGGACCTCGCCATCGCGAAATTCACCCGCCGCATTCTCGACGGCGCGCCGATCGAGCAATACGGCGACGGCAGCACCGCTCGCGATTACACCTTCGTCGAGGACATCATCCGCGGCGTCACGGCTGCAGCGTGTTACGAGGGATCGGATTTCGAAATCATCAATCTCGGCGGCTCGGAAACGCACACGCTCACCAAGCTCATCCGCACCATCGAACAAACCCTCGGCAAGACCGCGGAGATCCGCCTGCTGCCGGATCAACCGGGCGACGTGCCGCGCACCTACGCCGATGTCTCGAAGGCGAAAGGCCTGTTAGGCTATCAGCCGCAAGTCACGCTGGAGGAGGGGATTCGTAAGTATGTGGAGTGGGTGACCAACCGCTGAAGCTACAACAGACGCCGTTCCCTAGAGTTCAAGCTTCAGCTTGTCTTACGTGGGCAAGCTTGAACCCATCCAACAAAATCCCCGCACAACGGTCCGCCTCACGCAGCAGCTCCGGCGGTGCGGCGATGCGCTGGGTTTCCCGCCATCGTTCGAAGGGCGTCACAAACCCGTCCGCCACCAACCGATCCACCCCTCGCAGGACTCTTGAACTTCCCACCAGCCGCGGAACCGGCAACAGACCGACCTTCGCACCGCCGCTGAGCGCCTCGTAGATCATCGAAACGGAGTCCTCGGTCACCCAGACTTCCTTGGCGCTCGCCAGTTTCCCCGGAACCCAGTCCG
>DAISZP010000522.1:0-3611 GCA_036824745.1 Luteolibacter sp. | reverse complement strand
TTTCATTCTTCCTTCGAAGGCTTCATCGAAGTGATGCCCAACCACGACTGCCGACCCGTGATCTATGACCAGTGCGTTTATTGGTATCGAGAGCAAGGCGCGGAGAATCCCTATCCGGTGATCCCGATCGCCGGGCGCAGGCACGTGCGGCCCTCGCAGGAGATGAAACACATCGTGCCCGCCACCTATCAGACCACGAAACCCAAGCCCGGAACGCTCGAAGGCGAGGGGCTCAAGGTGATCGGGACGCTTTCAGGCCGCCAATGGATCCAAGACATGAGCGGTTTCCCCGGTGATTGGAGTGGCGGCGCTCAGTTGATCTGGACGGAGGGAAAGCCCGGCGATGCGATGGAAATCGAGCTTCCCATTGGGAAAAGCGGCCGCGTGAAACCGCTCGCCACCTTCACCAAGGCACCGGATTACGGCGTGTTCGAACTCAGCGTGGATGGCAAGGCATTGGACCAGCACTTGGACTTGTTTGCCGAGCAGGTGAGCCGCACGGATGAAATCGTGTTAGGAATATTTGATCTCGCTCCAGGCAAACACGTTCTCAAAGTCAAAGCTGTGGGACGCAATCCAAAGGCGAAAGCCGGGGCGACAGGGGATTGTTTGTTCGGATTGGATTACTTGCGCGTGGAGTCGCCGTAGGTTTCGGGCGGTACAAATGGAGTCCAGGCTTTAGCTTGTCTTCCGCTGGGCAAGCTGAAGCTTGAACTCCAGCAACTGTGATCTTTACGGCCGGATCCTCGCTTCCACCCGGCCGAAGGCACGGGTTTTCGAAGCCCGTGGCACCGCATCACGCCAGACCGCCTCGATCTTCCCCGGGCTGGCCTGCGTCGTGCCATGCAGCACCATCAGCCGCGCGGAACTCATCGTGGGTGTGGCGGAAGCAACGACGCGGTATTCCACATCCGAGGCACCTGTGTCCGCGGGCACCACGATGCAGAAATAGTCCGCGGTCACTCCGGAAACCGTTAGCCCTCGGGTTTCTCCACGCGGGCCGCCGGTATCGAATGCCAGCGGATTCGAGCCGTTGAGAAACTCCAGCAGATTCGTGCGTCCGTCGTGGTCGCTGTCCGTTAGTTGGGAGTTTGCAGGCAGGGATCTGGACGCCGCCCACATCGCGAAGCTGCTGCCAGTTGAACCTGCAGGTATTCCGTTCAGACGCAGATTGCCCGGTTGGGCTTTGGTTCCCGCTCCGACGAATCCGATCTCTCCCGTCGAGTTGTTAGGCAGCGAGTATCCGCTCCATGTGGGATTGGATGCGGTGTGTGTGGAGCCACTCTTGCCACCGTAAACGCCGTCCCACATCGATGAGATGGTGAACGGCGCGTCGAACTGGATCGTCCACGTGCTCAAGGCCGCGCCGGTTTGGTTGTTGAGCAGCAACTTGCCTTGGAAGCCGCTGCCCCAGTCGTCGGTCACCTGCATCGTGAGCGTGAGCCCGCCGGGCGCGGCGTGCGAAGTCCAGCCCGCCTCGGGATCGAGCGGTGGATCCACCGGATTCTCCGGAGTTCCCGCGAGCCATTCGGCGAAAGCGGTGGAGAGGTCCGGATGGCTGGCGTGCTCATGGCCGATCTCCCAACATCCCACTCCGCGGATCACCGCGTTTCCGGATAGAACGCTGGTGGAGGAGGAAAGCAGCGCGTCCATCTTGCGCTTGATGCCCGCCGGCGTGGTGAACCACTCGCCGTTGATTTGGGATTCGAGCGAATCGGAATCCGGTGGAAACGCGGCGGGGTTCGCAGCCCACGCGTTCCTAACAGCCGACCACGAGGTGTTGTTGGATCCGTAGAACGGCAACCCGCAAAGGATCTTGTTGGCCGGGAATCCCTTGGCGATCACGTAGTCGATGCCGCCCCTGACCGAGGCCTCGGCCAGAGTGTCGTTGGCCAGCGTCCACTGGAGGCCGCCGGGCTTGCGCATCGGGCCGTTCGCCGGGTTTTTCCAGTCGTATCCGAAGTAGAAGAAGAAATCGCAATACGGATGCAGCGCCGCGAAGTCGAAGCCGCCGAGATACCAGCCGGGACCGCCGCCGAACATGACGATGTAGCGCGCGTCAGCCGCCTTCACGGTGGCGTGGAGCGTCTGCATGAGCAGCGTGAAGTTCGCCCTCGCGCCGGCATCCGCGGGGAATTCGTAGTCGATGTCCACGCCATCGAGCTGATGGGCTGCTAGAAATGCGACGACATTGTTTGCGAAGTTCTGCCGTAGCGTCGGACTCGCGGCGATCGTTGCGAACTGGTCCGCAAGCGCCGCCGGATACGCGCCGCCGATGGAAACGATCACCGATTTTCCGAGCGTGTGTCCCTCGTTGACCACCGCGGGAAGGTAGCTGGAAAACGCGTCGAGCCCGCTGCTGATCGTGCCATCAGCCTTCGGTTCGGCGAATGCGGTGATGATCGCATCGAAGGCTTCCAAGTTCGCGGCAACCAGCGCGGCGGGGTAGTCCGTGATGACCTGGTCCTGGCCATTGGAGCTTCTCAGCGCGTTGAGATAGCCAAAAACCAATGGCCGCTCCGGCAGTGTGCCCAACCCGCGTGGCGGACCACTGGCAGGTGCGGGCCCTTCCACGCCATCCTGGGGAACCGCATCCCCGGCGAGCACCGAGTTCACCACATTGATCAGCGGCGCGTCGGTAGCCGGACTGAAGGGCAGCTTGTCGGACGGATTGCTGATCGTGCCCGCGCGTAGATCGCCGAAAGCATGCCACACGATCACGCCTCCGAGATTCTGCTGGCGCACAAAGGCGGCCTTGTAACCGATGCTTCGGGAATCATCGTAGCTGAGAAACGAGCTGCCCTTCGTGAGATACGGCACCTTGGAAACATCATCCCAATGCCGCGTCCAGCCGTTGCCCATGAGCTGGGTGATGCCCTGATAGGTGGGCGTGGCGTCGAAGGGTTCCCACGAGGCGAAGTCCGCAGCCGTTAGAATCGGACCATCCGGTTGCACTGTTTTGGAAACCTTTACTGTGGGCGCGCCGAGAGCCGCGGCCCCATTGCAGATCACGCCGCGGCCGTAGAACCCCAGTCCCATGGCGATCTTTGCGGGCGGCACCCCGCGGCCTAGCAGATATTGCACGCTGGCGGAGCAGGAGAAACTCGTGTTTTCCTCGCCGGGGTGGGGGAAGAGCTGGGCGTTGTGTCCCGCGTGATCCGACCAGCCGCCCTCGAAATCATAAGTCATCAGGTTGATCGAATCGAGCGTGGCGGACAGCGCGGTCCAATCGAAACCCGAGAGTTTCGCCGGCGAGGCGGCCATGGCCGAGCTGATGGATTTCCCGGGCCCGATGGCGGAGCGCAGTTCGGTGACGAGCGTGAGGAAATTGGCGTGGTCCGCGTTGGTGCCGGTGAAATTCATGCCTTCGAACGGACCGGGATATTCCCAATCGAAGTCGATGCCATCAAATCCCAGCGCGATGAGCTTCTGGCAGTCCGCGATGAAACGCGCGCGCTTCACCGGATCCGCCGCGGTTTCCGGGAAGTGTTTGCACATCGACCATCCGCCGATGGACGCCATCACCTTCACGCCTTTCGAATGCGCGAGTTCCAGAATACCCGGCGCGGTGCCCGGTGGATGATAGGGTACAGGAAGCGGCCCGCTGAGAC
>DAISZP010000521.1:0-3641 GCA_036824745.1 Luteolibacter sp. | reverse complement strand
ATCAATTTCCGCATCCTGCCCGAAGCTTACGCGGCGAAGGCGAAAGTTTTGTTAGGCGATGAGAAACTCGGCGTGCCCACCGTCGGTGAAGGCAAGACCGTGGTGGTCGATTTTTCCGCGCCGAACGTCGCGAAGCCGATGCACGTCGGCCACATCCGCTCGACGATCATCGGCGGCTCGCTGTGCCGCATCGCGCGTTTCCTTGGCTTCAAGGTCATCGCGGACAACCACATCGGCGACTGGGGCACGCAGTTCGGCATGATCCTCCATGGTTGGAAGAACGTGATGAACGCGGAGGCGCTCGAAGCCGATCCCATCGCCGAACTGCTGCGCGTCTATCGCGAGGTGAACGCCATGACCAAGGCCGATCCCGCGGTGCTTGAAACCTGTAAGAACGAGTTGGTGAAACTCCAGGCCGGCGACGAGGAGAACCTCGCGATCTGGCAGAAATGCATCGATGTTTCCAAACGCGGCCTGCAGAAGATCTACGACACGCTCGATGTGAAGTTCGATTACTGGCTCGGCGAGAGCTACTACAACGACCGCCTCGCCGGACTCGTCGATGAGTTTCTAACCAAAGGCCTCGCCCGCGAGAGCCAGGGCGCCGTCTGCATCTTCTCCGACGGAGTGAAGAAGCCGGAGGACGATCCGTTCCGCGTGCAGAACAAGGAAGGCTGGACCGACAACCCCGCCATCATCCGCAAGGCGGACGGCGGATTCCTCTACGCCACCACCGACCTCGCCACGCTCCAGTTCCGCATCGACGAATGGAAAGCCGACCAGATCTGGTACGTCGTCGGCGTGCCGCAGACGCTGCATTTCCGCCAGATCTTCGACGCCGCCGCCCGCTGGGGGAAAACCGGCGACTTCCGCCACGTGGCCTTCGGCTCCATCCTCGGCGAGGACCGCAAGCTGATGAAAACCCGCTCCGGCGACAACGTCGGGCTGGTGGAAGTGCTCGAAGAAGCCGTTGAACGCGCGGCAAAGATCATCGCCGAGAAAAATTCGGACCTATCAGCCGATGAGGCCGCTGAAATCGCGAAAATCGTCGGAATCGGCGCGGTGAAGTTCGCCGAACTCTCGCAAGGCCGCCTCACCGACTACGTCTTCGCCTGGGACCGGATGCTCGCCCTGCAAGGCGACACCGCGCCCTACCTGCAATACTCCAGCGTCCGCATCCGCTCGATCTTCCGCAAGCTGGACGGCGGGTTCGACGCCACGAAGGCGGAAATCGTGTTAGAGAAAGACGAGGAAATCCACCTCGCCCGCCTGCATGCCCGCTTCGGCGAGCTTCTGCCCACCATCATCGAGGACTTCCGCCCGAACCTGCTGGCGAACTATCTGCTGGAGCTGGCCCGCGCATTCCACTCGTTCTTCGAAGCCTGCCCGGTCCTCAAGTCCGACGAACCGATCCGATCCAGCCGCCTCGCCCTCTGCGAACTCACCGCCCGCATCCTCGGAACCGGACTTGGCCTGTTAGGCATCAAGTGCCCGGAAAGGATGTGAGAAAACGAAGCACGTGAAGCGATTCCTCATCCCTCCGCTCGCCCCCTCTCTGATGGTGCTGGCCATTTGCCTGTGGACGATCTGGGATGAAACTTCCAACAGTCCGCCACGCATCATCAACGGAGAACCCGACGACGCGCCTAGGTTTGCCGCTCTGTTTCTCGCTTTTCTGACGCCTGTGTTCTACGTGATTTTTGCGTTGCTGAATGCGATCGATTCCACGTCGGACCGATTTCGCACTCCATTGCCCTGGATAGCAAGCGGCGTGATGACGATGGCGATCACCATCCTGCTCTCGAAGATCTTCTACATCCCGAATGTGGATACTTCTCCGACCTCCGGGATCACAATGGCAGGTGTAACTGCGATAATGGGCGTATGGCCGATGTGCTTGCTTCGGAGGTTAGCGCTTTCAAAACCCGGATGCGCCAAGAATCAAGTCACCCATCGTCCTGATCATTGAAACTCCCGCCGTAGCCCGGGCGGTAGAGCAACAGGCTGGTGTGTTTGGCAATCTCCTGGAAATGCGCGTCGATGGTGTAGAGGCGCGTGCTGTCGTGGATTGCGATGGCGGCGATGAGCGCATCAAGCCACGGGACGGTAAGGCCCTTCCCGCGCAGCCGCCAGGCAAGGGCGACGGCGCGGTCCCAGTCGTCCTCCCGGCAAGGACGGTAAGGGATGACCGAGAAGCGCTTACCTAACAAAGCGCGTTCCTCCGGACGCGCGCCGCCGAGGACTTCGAGCCGGACCGGCGAGCACCATTGGGCCTCGTAGGCTTCGAGCAGCCCCTCGACGGCGAGTTTCACCCTCATGTCGCCGTGGCGGCGGAGGCTCTCGATCCAAGCGGATGAATCCACGAGCACCATGGCCGATCAGTCCGGGTAAAGGGGTGGAACGGGATTGGCGGGATCCAGCCCCGCCGGATCCGCCGCAGGGGCAGGATAGTCAAACACACCTTCCCGGATCATCCGGCCGAATTCCCGGGCTTGCTTGCGGCGCACGAACTCGGTGACTGCCCGCGCCACCGCAGGACTCTTGTTTTTGTCCCCGGTGATTTTCAGCAATTCGGCCAAGACCTCGTCTTCGATGTCCACGGTGATTCTCATCGCGAAACCATTGCCATCAATTTGCATCAGAATCAACTCCAATTTTCATCATTTTGAATCTCAGATCGGAGGAGTTTGATCAATTATTAAGGAGATCTTAATTATCGACACCCTATTCCGATTCGCCTAAATGACGAATGATGAAACGCCGAGCCTCCCTGCTTATCGTCGCCGTTCTCTTACTGCTCGTGGTTTTCCTGATTCTGAGGAACCCACCGAAATCCGGAGAATCCGCGGGAAAAACGGTCTCCGCAGTGCAATCCATCCCGCCCGCGATGGCGGAATTCCGCGATTGGGCCGAGTCCCGCAAATCCGGCACGATCGGCGCGGCGGATCTCCAGGCTGGCATCCGGCTCGCCGCGGAGCGCAAGGCCGAGATGCTCCGCCTGATTGAGGAGAATCCCGAGGGAGCCATCGCCAACGCCGTTTCCTGGAGCGAATACGCGGCCCTGCCGGAAGAAATCAAAGCAATGGTGGAACGTCCGTTTTCCACCACGGGTGAGTTGCGCGTGCTGCCGGTCTGCGACGAACACGCCAACCACGAGGAAACCCGCGAGATCGAGATCGATGGAGTAACCCACGAGGCTTTTGTTTACGGAGGCAGGCTGGGGCAAGGTTCGAAACATGCGGCTCCGGTTTGCGGGATCGTGTTGGACACCCGCGCGGCGCTGGCCGACGAGGTGATCCGGATCGCGGACGAGGCAGATCAAAAGGAACTCGCGGGATTGCCTCTGGGAAACCGCGACGCCACGCGTGATTTCGCCACGGGACAACCGCTCGGCCCCAATCCGGTCACGAGCATCGCGGGAGGCAAGCGCTACCTGTTCAACGATGCGGGAAGCATTGCGGCGACAAACGAAAAATTGGCGGAGCTCGATGCGAAACCAGGCCCCAAGGGAGGTTCCAGACTCGCCTTCGAACTCGCGGACGGAGATGGAGGCATCCCTTGGAACGATGTCTATCCGCTAGCCAACGAACTCGCCTCCGCCTGGACGGAAACCAACAAGTCCACCTTCTTTATCCGCGTGG
>DAISZP010000020.1:0-24058 GCA_036824745.1 Luteolibacter sp. | reverse complement strand
GAACCGAAGTGCATGATCGGCTTCGCCGGTCCGCGCGTGGTGAAAGAAACGACGCACCAGAACCTGCCTCCGGGTTTCCAGACCGCCGAGTTCATGCTCGAGCACGGCCTGATCGACGCCATCGTCACCCGGCCGAAGATGAAGGAAACCATCGCGAGTCTGTTAGGTTACATGATGCCGGAGTGAGGCTTCCGGACATGTCGCTGCGGACCAAGGATTTCGACTACCACCTGCCGGAGGAGCTGATCGCCTCGCGGCCGCTTCCGGAGCGCGCGGACTCGCGCATGATGGTGATTCACCGCGCGGAAGGGCGGATCGAACACCGGATGTTCCGCGAGTTTCCGGAGTTTGTTAGAGAAAGCGATCTGCTGGCCTTGAATGACACGAAAGTGATCCCCGCTCGGGTGTTTTCGGATGATGGCCGTGTGGAGATGCTCTGCCTGGACCGGCTTTCGCCGCTCGAGTGGCGCTGCCTGGTGCGGCCGGGCAAGCGGATGAAACCCGGGAAGGCCGTGAGCGTCGGCGGCATCGAGGGCGTGGTGACCGAGGTGTTTGAAAACGGCGACCGCTTGATCCGCTGGGCGGCTCCGGTGGACCTGGACCGCCACGGGCATCTCGCGCTGCCGCATTACATGGGACGTGAGGACGAGATTTCCGACCGCGACCGCTATCAGACGGTGTTCGCCCGTGAGGAAGGAGCCATCGCCGCTCCGACGGCGGGATTGCACTTTACGCCGGAAATGTTAGATCGGCTCGACCATGTGTTCCTCACGCTCCACGTCGGTGTGGGAACCTTCCGTCCGGTGAGCGCGGAAGTGGTTTCCGATCACATCATGCACTCGGAGAAATTCGCGGTGAGCGCGGAAACGGCTCGCCGTGTGAATGACGCCGAGCGCGTGATCGCCGTGGGCACCACGGTGACCCGCGTGCTGGAGACCCTCGGCCGCGATGCCACATCCACAGGCAAGCGCATCGATGAAACGGATGCCTCCGGAGCAACGGACATCTTCATCCATCCGCCCTATGATTTCCGCGTGATCGGCGGGCTTCTAACAAACTTCCACCTGCCGCAGAGCACGCTGATCATGCTCGTGAGCGCCTTTGCCGGACGCGACCTGGTGATGGAGGCTTATCGCAAGGCTGTTGAGGAACGTTACCGTTTTTACAGCTACGGCGATTGCATGTTGATCCTTTGACGTGACCCGTTTGGCAACGCGAAGAATTTCTGACTTTCCGCACCCGCTTTCCGAGCCAAACTCCCTCCCTGCCGCCCGTGAATCCGTCCCACGAAAACACCTCCGCTCCCACCCACCGCGATCCGGTCTGGAATCCGGCGCGCTGGTTGCCGACGACGCGCGACGAAGTGCTGGCGCGAGGTTGGGATGAACTCGACGTCATCCTCGTTTCCGGCGATGCCTATGTGGATCACCCGGCATTCGGCACGGCGGTGATCGGGCGCATGTTGGAGGCGGAGGGCTTGAAGGTGGCCATCATTGCCCAGCCGAACTGGCGGGATGACCTGCGCGATTTCAAGAAACTCGGTGCGCCGAAGTTGTTCTTCGGAGTCACCTCCGGATGCATGGACTCGATGGTGAACCACTACACCGCCGCGAGGAAACGCCGAAGCGAGGACGCCTACACGCCGGGCGGTCAGAGTGGCTTCCGGCCCGATTACGCGACGACGGTTTACTCCAACATCCTCAAGGACCTGTTTCCCGATGTGCCGGTGATGATCGGCGGCATCGAGGCGAGTTTGCGGCGCGTGACGCACTTCGATTATTGGTCGGACTTGTTGAAGCCGTCGATTCTAGCAGAAAGCCGCGCCGACCTGCTCATCTACGGCATGGGCGAGCAACCGTTGAGGGAGTGCGTGCGCTTGTTGAAACGCGGCGTGCCGTTTTCCTCGCTCACCGCGGTCGCGCAAACCGCCTATCTCCTCCCGCCCGGGCAGGTGCCGCCGAAGAACAAGAACTGGGAGGATTTCGCACTGCACTCGCACGACGAATGCCTCGAAGACCGCGGGAAATATTCGCGAAATTTCAAGCACATCGAAACCGAGTCCAACCGTGTGAAGGCCCGTCGGCTCTTCCAGCTAACAGGCGATCGTTTGTTGGTCGTGAATCCTCCATTCCCGACGATGACGGAAACACAGATCGACGCCTCGTTCGATCTGCCATTTACGCGTCTCCCGCACCCGAGATACCGCAAGCGCGGGCCGATCCCGGCCTATGAGATGATCAAGCACTCGATCAACATGCACCGCGGATGTTTCGGCGGATGCAGTTTCTGCACGATCTCCGCGCATCAGGGGAAATTCGTAGCCTCGCGCTCGAAGGAATCGATCTTGCGCGAGGTCGAGTCGATCAAACAGATGCCGGACTTCCGCGGCACCATCAGCGACCTCGGTGGACCATCGGCGAACATGTACCAGATGAAGGGCAAGCAGCAGTGGATCTGCGACGAATGCGTGCGCCCGTCCTGCATCTGGCCGGATGTCTGCCGGAATCTCGACACCGACCACACGCCGTTGCTGGAAATTTACGAAGCCGTTAGAAACACGGAGGGGGTCAAACACGCCTACGTCGCCAGCGGCATCCGCTACGATTTGTTCCTTCATGAAAAGGGCGCCACTCCCGAAGTGAAGGCGAGCCACGAACGCTATGTCGAGGAATTGGCCGCCCACCACGTGCCCGGCCGCATCAAGGTGGCTCCGGAGCACACCAGCGACCAGGTGCTGCGCGTGATGCGCAAGCCGAGCTTCGATTTGTTCTATCAGTTCAAGGAGAAGTTCGACGCCGCGGCCTGCAAGGCGGGCAAGAAGGACATGCCGGTGATTCCGTATTTCATCAGCTCCCATCCCGGCTCGCGTCCCGAGGACATGGCGGAGCTTGCGTTGAAAACGAAGGACCTCGGTTTCCGCCTCGAACAAGTGCAGGACTTCACGCCCACGCCGATGACGGTGGCCACCGAGATTTACGTGACCGGCACTCATCCGTATGATGGCAAGGCCGTGGAGGTCGCCCGCAGCCCGGAGGAGAAACAAACGCAGCGCAGTTTCTTCTTCTGGTACAAGCCGGAGATGAAACAAGGCATTCGCCAGACCCTGAACCGCCTTGGATTGAAAGACATCGCGGCGCGCCTGCTCGATGGAAAACAGAAAACCGTTGATGTTACACCGCCGCCACACATCACGCCTTGCGGCGACAAGGCGGATCTTCACAAGTCCCGGAGCGGATTTTTCCGGGGCAAACGCCGGCGTTGACCGCGGAAATCCCTTCTTTCCTTCCGTCGGGACTTGCGTCATCGTGCTTCCATGTCGGAACCGCTCAACGATTTGTCCCGATTCATCATCGCGTGCGTGTTGATCACGCCGCCGGTGGCCTGGGTGCTGGTGGTGTGGTTCAAGCGGCGCTGGGGGCGCGTTTACGACGGCCGGGAGGCGAGTTCCGAGGAAATGCTTGGCGAACTTAAACAAGCCTACGCCCCCATGCGGCAAACCGTGATCCGCACCCAGACGGAATACCTGCCCTTCCTCTTCGAGTGCATCCGCGAGAACATCGACGAGGGCTTTGAGGATCCGCAGATGATTTCGTTGTTGGAGAGAATCCAGCTTCAGAAACCCGATCAGGAACGCAAGGCGGTGTTCACCATTGTTTCCGGAGGAAAACGCAGCGAGCTCAACCTGCGCTGGATCCGTGACGCCTGCGACCGGATCGAACTGAATTTCTCGGGAGCCCCGAAGATCATCCGGGCTCTGAGGGAATACCGCAGGAAGATCCCGAAGTCGGTGATGAAAGTCTGTTAGCAAAGGCGAATTCTTCCACCACGCGTCCGCCGATCAAGTGTTCCCGAATCACACGCTCCAGCACCTCCGGCGTGCACGAGTGATACCAGACGCCGTCCGGATAGATCACGGCGACGGGTCCCTGCATGCAGACCCGCAGGCAGTTCGCCTTCGTGCGTTGGATCCTTGGTTCGAGACCGAGTTCCCTGAGCCGGCGTTTGAGAAACTCCCAGGATTCAAGTCCCGCCTCCGTTGCGCAGCACTTCGGCTTCGTCTGGTCCGAGCAGAGGAAGATGTGGCGCTCGGTTTTTGAAAGGCCGAGGGCTTCGGCGGTTTGTTGGAGGTGGTCGGGCATCGGTTCAGGCCTTGCGCGATGGCAGACTGGCAACGTGCGGGTATTTGAGAATCTTAACGTCGGATGTGAGGATTTTCAACCCATGGACCCGCGCCGTGGCGACGATGATTTGATCCGCGGGATCCTTGTGGGACCAGTCAGGCAGCCGCGTGGCATCTATGGAAACCTCCGGGGTGATTTCCAGCACCTTCACTCGCCGTGTAGGGAGTGCGAGCTGGAACCACTTGGCCAGTGACATGCCAAAAACCAGGTCTCCCTTGGCTTCTTTTCTCGCGATTTCCACCAGACTGATGGCGGAGACGTGAACCGTTTGTTCGCTGGCGAGCAGCTTGCGGATGGATGGCTTGAGAAGTTCCGGAGCCGCAAAAGCATCAAGCCACGCGCAGGTATCCAGCAACAAGGTCGCGGACATGGCCCTCGCTTGTTAGCTTTCCCAATCTTCCGCATCCCATGCCGGAGCGTGCGGATCATGGTCGGGACCGAAACGGACGGTCCCCTTTCCGCTGCCGATCCAACTGCCGAGATCCGGCGATGAATCCGCAGCGGCGGGCGAAGTGACCACCGCAACCTTTTTGCCGTGGCGGGTGAGTTCGATCACGGTGTCTCCTTTCTCCACCGCGCGGATTTCCTCGGTGCAATGCGCCTTGAACTCGGAAACACTGAGTCGTTTCGTGATCATGGGTGAAGAATAAATTGACCAGAATTTTGGTCAATTTGTTTTTGCGGGAAACAATGGCTTCCGAAACGTCAATCCGCTCACCACACGCGGATCTGCTACTCACGCTTTTCCTCTGCCGGATCACCCGCGATCACCAAACGGCCGGAAGGTGTGAGGGCCGCGTGTTCGGGGAAAGCTCTGCAAGCCACGTTTCCACCCGGCTGACGGGAGAAGTAGTCGAACGGCGAGTTGGAGTCGATTTGAACAGCGCGCCAGGATTCCTGTTGAGATTGATCGGAGGTTTTGTCGCGGCCTCTCATGCTTCGTAGAATCACGGCACTTACTTCCTCGAACCCGGGCTTGGTGAGTTTTTCCGTGATGATCTCGTTCCCTCGCGCAAGTCGCTCGCGTTTCACCAGAGAACCATCGATGGTGGAAACTGAGATTCGCAGCGGGTGTTCGATCGTTTCGCTTTGCCGCATAGGTAAAGGAATGCCATTTTGCCAACTCCAAAGCCACCATTTGGTGCGGGTGGTTTCCTTCACATATCGTCCCCAGAGTGTCGGAGTGCCATCGCGATCCAGCGCGAGCGTATCCATTCCTGCTGAGTTTGGATCGCCTGAAAGTGGGTCAATGGCGAACCATCGCTCCTTGCCTGTCGTCAGATCAAGTGCGGCGATTTCGGGATGTCCAGGTGTTCCGAAAGATGTGATCCAAGACAGGATCATCTGGCCATTTGATTCATCCACACAAGATGTCACTGAGGGAAACGCCCGGTCGTTGTCACGGAGGATTTCGTAGTTCCAATTCAATCCACCGGTGATCGAGCGATGTTGGATGAGCCACGGAAATCGTTTTTCACCGCTGCGGGGAGGAATGACCAGCATTGCCCCGCCATCGCGAAGATGATGAATGTTCGCGGGGCGGTCGAAACCATCGCGGGCACGATTCAGATCCTGCTGCCAGAGGACGGCGCCGGTTTTCGGGTCCAGCGCGGCAATTGAACGGCGATACTCTCCCGGCGTTGCTTGAATTGCTGAAACCCAGAGTCCTCCATTACGATCGGGAACGGGAACGGCGGTCATGGAGCTTCCTGTTACGATTCTCTCCACTTTCCAGTCCCATAACACTTTGCCGGTTCGCCCTGAATACTTGGAGACCAGTTTGTTTTCGCCCAGAAGTACGGCGGCGGTCTCCCATCCGACGAGAACGTCGCCCGAGGAATCGATGGCAAGGATCGGGTGAATCATCATGTTAGGGAGTGCCCTGGAATCCTGGGTCTCCCAACGCACGTGGCCGTTGGATGCGTCATAACACACCACCCGCAGGTCGCGGCCTGTGTCATCCGTGCGGCAATATCCGCCGGCCACAACGATTTCGTTTCCATCCGGATCGCGGCCGGTGGCGATGGATAGTATCGAACCGTCGCCTTTTCGGATATCCACCCACCGCGGTGGTGCCGGAGTGGAGCGCCACCAGCATGCCGCGCCCGTGAGAATCGCGAAAGAGGTGAGGAGGATGATCCACCATTTCCGGGATCCTGAAGCGAAGCGTCCACCTTTCCCTGCGATCGTTGGCGTCGCTAACGAAAGATCGCCGGGGTCCTTTGGCATGGGGGTAATCTAGCGGGATGAATCCCGCGCTCCAATGTGAAAAAACCGGCGCTCCCTTGCGGGAACGCCGGTCGGTGATTCGATCTGGAAGAAACCTTACTCCGCGGTGAGCGGGGTGACGGTTTCCTTGACGTTGCCTTCGGCGGCTTCGGCCTTTTGGTCGCGGAGCCAGGCGCGGCGTGACATTTTCACGCGGCCTTTCTCATCGACGCCGAGGCACTTGGCGGTGACGACATCGCCCTTCTTGACGACGTCCTCGACCTTTTCGGTGCGGCCTTCGGCCAGTTCGGAGACGTGGATGAGGCCGTCCTTGCCGGGGAGCACTTCCATGAACGCGCCGAAGGCGGTGATGGAAACGACCTTGCCGGTGTAAACCTTGCCCACTTCGATCTCGGCGAACATGCGGTCGATCATCTCCTTGGCGCGGTCGAGACCGGCCTGCTTGGAGGCGTAGATGTGAACGGTGCCGTCGTCCTCGATGTTGATCTCGGCTCCGGACTCGGCCTGGATGCCCTTGATGTTCTTGCCGCCGGGCCCGATGAGTTCGCCGATGCGGTCGGCGGGGATCTTCAGGCTGACGATGCGCGGGGCGTGCGGGCTGAGTTCGGCCGGAGCGGCGATGGCCTCGGCCATTTTGGCGAGGATGGTGCCGCGGGCGTTCTTGGCGATGTGGATGGCTTCCTCCAGGATGGAGAGCGGCAGGCCGGGGAGCTTGAGGTCAAGCTGATAGCCGGTGACGCCTTCGCTGGTGCCGCAGAGTTTGAAGTCCATGTCGCCGTAGAAGTCTTCCGAGCCGATGATGTCGAGCAGGCACTTGTGCTTGCTCATGGCTTCGCCGTCCCACTCGGTGACGAGGCCGACGGAGATGCCGGCGACGGGGCGGATGAGCGGCACGCCGGCGCTGAGCAGCGAGAGGGTGCCGGAGCAAACGGTGGCCATGGAGGTGGAGCCGTTGGACTCGGTGACTTCCGAGGAAACGCGGATGGCGTAGGGGAAGTCTTCGACGTCCGGGATGACGGGTTCGATGGAGCGCTCGGCGAGCGCGCCGTGGCCGATCTCGCGGCGGTTGATGCCTCCCATGCGGCCGGTTTCACCGACGGAGAAGGGAGGGAAGTTGTAGTGCAGGATGAAACGCTTCTCGGTTTCACCACCGGCATAGTTGTCCATGAACTGCTTCTCGTCCGCGGGAGCGAGCGTGCAGATCGCGAGTGCCTGCGTTTCGCCACGGGCGAAGATGGCGGAACCGTGCACGCGCGGCAGCGGGCTGTTTTCCGCGTAGAGCGGGCGGAGTTGATCGATGGTGCGACCGTCGGCGCGCACGCCCTTGTCCATGATCGAAATGCGGAACGCCTTCTTCTGGATGTATTCGAAGGTTTGCTCGATGTCGAAGTCGGTGGCCTCGGGAGCGCGCTCCTTGATGGCGGCTTCGACTTCGTCGCGCAGCGCTCCGACCTTGCGGGCGCGCTCGGTCTTGGTCGGCGCGTAGATGGCGTCCTCGATGCGGCTGCCGGCGATTTCGTAACCGATCTCCAGCAGGTTTTCCTTGGCGAGGATGGGATCAAACGTGCGCTTGGCCTTGCCGGCGAGGGCGACGAGTTCTTCCTGGGCGGCGATGATCTTCTGCACGGCGGTTTGCGCGTGGTGAAGCGCGGCGATGAAGTCGGCTTCGGGAAGTTCGTCGGCGGCGCCTTCGATCATGATGACGTCGTTCTTGTTGCCGACGTAGATCAGATCGAGGTCGGAGTTTTCACGCTCGTCGTGGGTCGGGTTGATGACGAATTTGCCATCGACGCGGCCGACGCGCACCGCGCCGATCGGGCCGGCGAAGGGGATGTCGGAGAGGCAGAGGGCGGCGGAGGCGCCGTTCATCGAGAGCACGTCCGCGTCGTTCTCACCATCGGCGGAGAGCAGGATGGCGATGATCTGCGTGTCGTAGAAATAACCCTTCGGGAAGAGCGGCCGCAGCGGGCGGTCGGTCATGCGGCAAGTGAGGATTTCCTTTTCGGTGGGGCGGCCTTCGCGCTTGAAGTAACCTCCCGGGAAAACGCCGGCGGCGGAGGCTTTTTCCTTGTACTCCACGGAGAGCGGGAACCAGGTTTGGCCGGGTTTCACCTTGGTGGCGGAAACAGCGGTGACCAGGATAATGGTGTCACCGCAGCGGACGGTCACGGCACCGTCGGCGAGTTTGGCAAGTTTGCCGGTTTCGATCGTCATCGGGTTCGTTCCGACCTCGATCGTTTTGCTATGGATATTCATATTCTTCTTTTTTCTTCTTCTTTTTCAGTGCGTACGGCCCGGACGGCGGAATTGCCGACCGGGTATTCAGGTTTTCAGAATGAAAATGCCGCCCAAAACAGATGTGGCGGCGGGTTGGGTCACTCTGCGGTCCGGACGAAACATTCGTGTGCCCGGGCCGTTTCGCAAGACAGCCACGGTGTTTCGACCGTGGCTGCCATGCGGAAATTGGGATTAGTGGCGGAGTCCGAGGCCCTTGATTACCTTCTGGTAGTTCTCTTCGGAGCCCTTCTTGATGTAATCCAGCAACTTGCGGCGCTGGGAAACGAGGGTCAACAAGCCGCGGCGGGACGAGAAGTCCTTCTTATGGATGTTGAGATGGTCCGTGAGGTGGAAAATCCGCTGCGTGATGAGGGCCACTTGATAAGGGGCGCTGCCGGTGTCTCCTTCGTGGAGCTGATAGTCTTTCAGGTTGATTTCGTTGGTAGCCATGGTCTTAGGGGATGGATCCAGCGCGAAGCCGGGTCGTCCTTGGTTAAGGTTGGGGGCGGAGAAAAGCCCGGCAGCCCCGGATTTGCAAGATAATTGAACCCCGTTGCCGGATTTTCCGGAAATGCTCCGAATTTGGCGCTCAGGGAGCCTTTAGCACGAAGTTGTCCATGGATGCCTGGTTTCCATCGATGACTTTGCCTTCGGCGAAGGCTTCGAGGCGGATGCCGAAGCGACCGCTGCCGGGGTTCATGTTCCAATTGGCACGGGCATCCCCGCCGAAGCCGGTGGGGGAGAAGGTGCCCATCCGCTGCCAGACGAAGAGGTTACCTTTGCCGGATTGCTTCGGAACGAATTTCCCGAGGTGGAAGGTGAAGAGCTTGGTTCGCGAGTTGAAGGTGACCTTGAGCCTGCCGGTGGTGATCTTCGGATTCTTGAGTTCCAGTTCCTTTGCCAGATAGGTGCCGTCGTTCACGAAACTGGCACTCGCGCACTTCCGCTCGCGTTTCGCGGTGTTGCCGTAGAATTCAAAGAAAATGACATCGCGGGTGTCGTCCGCGTTGTAGATCCAGAAACCGACGCCCGCATCGTCCCCATTGCCGGTCTTGTTGGTGACGTCGAGGATCACCTGCCAGTTTTCGTTGAAACCCGGCTGGTTGTTTCGCAACTCGACAAAGGCGTAGTCCTCGTCCGGATCCGTCTCCGGGCCCACGAGGAAATTGAGACGCCCATTGTTCTGGCGCAGCTTGGTGTTGGCGAATTCCGAGAGTTGCCAGGCGCTGGCGAGGAGCGCGGGGCTCTCAAAATCATCCTCGGTCGGTGTCAGTGCACTGGCGGGGAGTATCGTGAGTGATGCGGCGGCGAGCGCCAGTGGAATCATCGATTTCATGGTGGGGAGGGGTTGGATTTTCTGATGAAGGGATTTGGAAGCTACTGGGATCCGCTGGCGATTTCAAGCACACGGTGCGGTGCAGTCGGGGATTCCTTCAGTGGATTACTGTCCAACGATGATTCTCTGTCGGTGGCGAAAGTTTGTTCGCAGATTTCCAGTCACTTTTGACATGATCTCACTTCCGCTTCGTTTTACATGGCCCGCGCTTCTGGCTGGGGCGCTTTGTCATCTCGCCAAGGCCGGCGATTTCCACGAGTGGGCCGCTTCTCCGCCGATGGGGTGGAACAGTTGGGACTGCTTCGGCACCACGGTGACCGAAAAGCAGACCATGGAGCAAACCGACTTCATGGCGGCGAAACTCAAGGCGCACGGCTGGCAGTACATCGTCGTGGACATCCAGTGGTACGAGCCCCACGCGCAGGGCCACGACTACCGCAAGGACGCCAAGCTCGCCATGGACGAATACGGCCGCCTGCTGCCTGCTCTCGAAAGATTTCCGTCCGCGAAAGACGGCGCCGGTTTCAAAAAACTCGCCGACTACGTGCACTCCAAAGGCCTCAAATTCGGCATCCACATGATGCGCGGCATTCCCCGCCAGGCGGTGGCTCAGAACACCCCGGTCAAGGGAACGAACGTCTGCGCCAAGGACATCGCCCTCACCTCCAGCACCTGCACTTGGAACCCGGACATGTTCGGCGTGGATGCCACCAAGCCGGAAGGACAGGCCTACTACGATTCGATCTTCGAAATGGTCGCCGCATGGGGCGTGGACTTCGTGAAGATCGATGACCTCAGCCGTCCTTACGACGCCGTGCAAAAGGCGGAGGTCGAAGCGATCCGCAAGGCGATCGACAAAACCGGACGCAAGATCGTCCTCAGCACCTCGCCCGGCGAGACTCCTCTATCAGAAGGCAAACACGTCGCCACCCACGCCAACATGTGGCGCATCAGCGATGATTTCTGGGATGCTTGGCCGCAGTTGCTGGCACAGTTCAAACGCCTGCACGATTGGACGCCTCACCGCCTTCCCGGCGCGTGGCCGGATGCCGACATGCTGCCGCTCGGCACCATCGGGCTCGGCCGCAAGACCAAGTTCACGCCGGACGAGCAGACCACCATGATGTCGCTCTGGTTCATCGCCCGCTCCCCGCTCATGCACGGCGGGGACATGACCAAGACCGACGACTTCACGCTCTCGCTTCTCACCAACGCCGAGGCGCTCGCCGTCAACCGCAATAGCTCTAACAACCGCCAGCTCTTCCGCACCGACGATGGCCTCATCGCCTGGGTCGCGGACATTCCGAACTCCGCCAACAAGTACCTCGCCGTCTTCAACACCCGCGACGGCCAGCCGGTTTCCATTCCCGTGAAACTCGCCGACACCGGCCTCAGCGGCAAAGTGAAAGTCCGCGATCTCTGGAAAAAACAGGACATCGGCGTCTTTGAAAACGACTTCTCGTCCGAGGCACCCGCCCACGGCTCCAGACTCTTCCGGCTCACTCCCGTGAAATAATCCACGGTCCTTCATCGGGACTTAAGGTTCGGAGGTATAAGGTGCCGCCGGTCTCCCGATGAATCATCCGCGCCATCTTCTCTTCTCCGGCCTTCTCTGCCTCGTCACCGGGGCCTGTTCGCTGAGTTCCGTGAACCTCAACTCGGAGCTCACCCTGCCCGCGGCGTGGAAGAACGCTAACAAGTTTCCCGTCGCCTCGCCTAACCAAGACCTCTCCCGCTGGTGGGGGCGCTTCAATGACGGCACGCTCAATCGGTTGATCGGAGACGCGTTGAAGGGAAACCCGGATCTCGCCGCGGCGAGCGCGAGGGTCCGCCAGTCGCGCGCGAATCGTGACGTCGCCTACTCCACTCTGTTTCCCACGATCGGCGGTGGTGCGTCCGCCAACCGGCGCGGCACCCACACCGATGGCCAGGGTTCCAACTCCGCCAGCAACTATTCGGCGAGCCTCGACGCCTCATGGGAGATCGATCTCTTCGGCAAGCGCCGCAGCGCGGTGGAAGCCGCCGCCGCCAACCTCGGAGCCACCCAGGAAAACCTCCACTCGGTCCACGCCGCGCTCGCCGCGGAAATCGCCACCGCTTACACTGATCTCCGCGTCAATCAGGCCAAGCTTGTCGTGCTGCTCCAGAACATCTCCACCCGCGAGGAAACCGCACGCCTCGCCGGATGGCGGCAGCAGGCGGGTGAAGCGGATTCGCTCGAATCCAGCCAGTCCCAAAGCAGCCTCGAATCCGCCCGCGCAGCCATCCCATCGGTGGAACAAGCCATCGCCCGCAACAAGAACCAGCTCACCCTGCTCGCCGGCCGCGAGCCTGGAGCGTTTGATGGCTTGTTAGGAAAAGGCGCCGCGGTTCCCATGCCGCCATCCTCGCTCGCCGTCGGCATCCCCGCCGATGTGATCCGCCAGCGGCCGGACGTCCGCATCGCCGGCTATCAGGTGCTCGCTGCCGCCGCCAGCACCCGCGCCGCGGACGCCGAGCGCTATCCATCGCTGAATCTATCAGGTTCGCTCGGGCTCGGCACCACCACCGCGCAGAAACTCTTCAATCCCGAACTCGCCACCGCCGGCCTCGTCGCAGGCATCTCCTCGCCGATCTTCGACGCCGGCCGCATCCGTGCCGGGATCGAGGCCGCCTCCGCCGCCGAGGAACAGGCGATCCAGAACTACCGCGGTGTCGTGCTCACCGCTCTATCAGAAACCGAGGACGCCCTCATCGCCTGCCGCCGCTCGGCCGAACGCCTCGAGTCTCTCGAAAAGGCCACCAAACTCGCGCGCGAGTCCGATCTGCTCGCCCGCCAGCGCTACGAAGCGGGTGAAATCGATTTCCTCGACGTGCTCGACTCCCAACGCACCCTGCTCGGTCTTGAGGACAGCCTGCTTTCCACACGTGCCGACCGCACCACCGCCTACATCCGCCTCTATCAGGCGCTCGGCGGCGGCTGGTCCTCCGGCTCCTAACAAACTTTCCAATCCGTCATGTCCAAACCTTCATCCAACGAAAACCTCGCGGAAATCGTCAGCCAGGGAGCATCCCGCCCGTTCCGCAAGTGGACCCTCATCATCGCCGTCCTCGCCCTCGCCGGTGGCGGCGGCTGGTATGCCTTCGCCCGCGGGAACAGCGAGGACCAGAAGCCGGAATACGTCACCGAAGCCGCGAAACCCGGCCGCATTTCCCTTGTCGTCACCGCCGCCGGCAACCTCGCTCCCACCAACCAGGTGGTCATCGGTTCCGAACTCTCCGGCACCGTCATCGAGGTGAACGTGGACATGAACGACTCGGTGAAAAAAGGCCAGCAGCTCGCCAAGCTGGACACCCAGAAGCTCAATCAACAGACCGAGCGCAGCCGCGCCGCGCTGCTCGCCGCCAAGGCCAGGGTCAGCCAAGCCCAGGCCACTCTATCAGAAGGCAAGGCATCGCTCGCCCGCCAGGAGGAACTCCTTGAACTCAGCGGCGGCAAAACTCCCTCCCGCGCCACCATGGAAACCTCGCGCGCCACGGTCAGCCGCGCCGAAGCGGATCTGGAAAGCGCGCAGGCCGCGGTCGCCGGTGCCGAGGCCGAGGTGAAGGCCTTCGAGCGCGATCTAGAAAAAGCCATCATCCGCTCTCCCGTCGATGGCGTGGTGCTCTCGCGATCCATCGAAGTCGGACAAACTGTCGCCGCTTCCTTCACCGCTCCCACGCTCTTCACCATCGCCGAGGATCTGAAGAAGATGGAACTCCAGGTTTCCGTTTCGGAAGCCGACATCGGCCGTGTCTCGGAGGGGCTCACAGCCTCCTTCAGCGTCGATGCGTGGCCCACCCGCAGCTACACCGCGAAGGTCAAGAAAGTCGCATTCGGTTCCGCAAACAACCAGAACGCCGGCAGCGGAAACAACAATAACAACAGCGGTGCCGCCGCTACCGGCGTGGTCACTTACAGCACCGAGCTCGAAGTCGCGAACGACGATCTCTCGCTCCGCCCTGGCATGACCGCCACCGTTGATATCGCCATCGTGGACAAGAAGGACATCCTTGTCGTGCCCAACGCCGCGCTGCGTTTTGATCCTGAGACCGCCGCCGCCATCGGCAAACCGGATGACACGAAGCGCACCATCGTGCAAAGCCTCACTCCCGGCGGGCGCCGCTGGCGTGGTTCTTCCGCTCCGAAGCCCGGCTCCAAAACCACCGAACCTCATGTCTGGGTGTTGAAAAACGGCGAGCCGGAAATGGTGATGATCACCCCCGGCATCACCAATGGCCGCGTCACCGAGATCACCTCCGGTCTAACCGATGGCACCCAGGTCATCGTCAGCATCAAGCCCGTGAAGTCCGAATGAGCGAGTCCCTGATCCAGCTTCGCGGTCTCACCAAGACCTACGGCAGCGGGGACGCCACGTTCCACGCCCTTCGCGGCGTGGACCTTGAGATCTTCCGCGGCCAGTTCGTCGCCGTCATGGGCCCCAGCGGTTCGGGGAAATCGACACTGATGAATCTGTTAGGATGTCTCGACAGCCCCACCTCCGGATCCTACAGGTTCAAGGGCATCGAGGTCGAGTTTCTCAACAAGGACCAGCGCTCGCTGATCCGCCGCCACGCGCTGGGTTTCATCTTCCAGGGCTTCAATCTGTTAGCCCGGACCTCGGCTCTGGAAAACGTGGAGCTTCCCTTGCTTTACCGCGGCTACTCGCGGAAACAGCGTCACGCCATGGCGCGCGAGGCGCTCGCCAACGTCGGGCTCTCCGACAAGGAGCGCAACACGCCCTCGGAAATGTCCGGCGGCCAGCAGCAGCGCGTCGCCATCGCCCGTGCCATCGTCACCAACCCGGACACGCTCTTCGCGGACGAACCGACCGGCAATCTCGATTCGAAAACCACCCGCGAGATCATGGAGTTGCTCTGCCGCCTCAATTCCGAGCGCGGCATCTCCATCATCATGGTCACCCATGAGGACGAGGTCGCCGCCTATGCCGGCCGCATCATCCATGTTCGCGACGGCCTGATCTCCGACGACATCACGAAACCTTCCGCGCCATGATCCTCAACGCCTTTCTCATCGCGATCCGGGAGATCCGCCGCAATCTCACGCGCTCGTTTCTAACAGTGATCGGCATTGTCATCGGCGTGGCCGCCGTGGTCACCATGGTCACGCTCGGCCGCGGAGCCACCGAGGCCGTGAAGGGACAAATTTCCAAGATGGGCAGCAACCTGCTCATTCTCCGTCCCGGCCAAGGCTGGGGCGGTTGGGGCGCGCCGCAGTTCAACATCGACGACTACCACGCCGTGCGCGACCAAATCCCCGGCATCGCGTCGTTGGCTCCCTTCGTCCAGACCAACGTAAAGGTGGTCTATGAGGAGAACGACCGCAGCACGGACATCCAGGGTACCACCTCCAACTACTTCGCCATCGCGAATTGGGAAATCTCCATGGGCCGCATCTTCACCGATCAGGAGGTCGAGGAAGCCGCGCCCGTCTGCGTGATCGGTGAAACCATCCGCAAGGAACTCTTCGGCGAAGGGGTCGATCCGATCGGTCAGAAGATCCGTGCGAAAACCATGTCGCTCGAAGTCATCGGCGTCACTGCCGTGAAGGGCCAGGGCGGCTGGGGTGACGACCTTGATGACAACATCCTCACTCCCTACACCACCGTCTTGCGGCGCCTCAGCGGTCGCGGAAACGGCAACAACATCAACCAGATCATGATCTCCGGCCGGGCGGATTACCCGAGCGCCAATATCGTCGCGGACGTCAGCTCGCTCATGCGCGAGCGTCGCAATGTCGGCGCGAACGAAGAGGACAACTTCAACGTGTTCGATTCGCTGCAGCTCGCCGATGTGATCAGCTCCAGCACCCAGGTGATGACATCCCTGTTAGGTGCGGTGGCCGGCGTCAGCCTGCTTGTCGGCGGCATCGGCATCATGAACATCATGCTCGTTTCCGTCACCGAGCGCACCCGCGAGATCGGAATCCGTCTGGCGATCGGCGCGCGAGCCCGCGAAGTGCTGCTGCAGTTCCTCGTCGAGGCCGTCACGCTCTCCTGCGTCGGTGGCGTGGCCGGCATTCTCCTTGCCTACGGTCTCTGCTCCTCCCTCGCCAAGGTGGTGGGCGCTCCGTTCCTCTTCGATCCGAAGATCAACATCGGGGCTTTTGTTTTCTCCGCAGCCATCGGCATCATATTCGGATTCATGCCTGCCCGCCGGGCCGCGAAGCTCGACCCGATCGAGGCTTTGAGGCATGAATGAACCTCTCCCTTCGCCATGCGTCTCCTCATCATCGAAGACGATCCGCTTCTGCTCCGCAGCCTGACGGCCGGCCTGCGTGAGGAGAACTACGCGGTGGATACGGCCACCGATGGCGAAAGCGGTTTCTTCAAAGCCTCCACTTCGGACTACGACTGCATCATTCTCGATGGCATGCTTCCCGTGTTCGATGGCTGGGAGCTGCTCCGCAGGCTTCGGCCGATCAAGCGCACGCCCGTCCTCATGCTCACAGCGAGGGATGCCGTGCCGGACCGCGTGCGCGGGCTGGATGCCGGTGCGGATGATTATCTGACGAAACCTTTCGACGGTGAGGAATTGTTAGCCCGGATCCGCGCCATCATCCGCCGCAGCTCCGGCGAAGCATCCAGTGAAATCCTGTTAGGTGAGGTTTCGGTCGACAGCGCCGCCCGCATCGTGAGTCTCCGTGGAGAGGAAGTGCCGCTGACACCGCGCGAATATTCCCTGGTCGAGTACCTCGCGTTCCACCGCGGCCAGGTGGTGAGCCGATCGGAACTCTACGATCATTTGTTCGATGAAAACGAGGACACGCTCTCCAATCTCCTCGATGTCCACGTTTCCAACGTCCGGAAAAAACTCGGCGCGGAGTTCATCACCACCCGCCGCGGCCACGGCTATTGCATCGAATGAACTTCCTCTTCCATTCCGTGCGATGGCGGCTGCAATTGTGGCATGCT
Source organism: Luteolibacter sp. (assembly GCA_036824745.1). Lineage (GTDB taxonomy): Bacteria > Verrucomicrobiota > Verrucomicrobiia > Verrucomicrobiales > Akkermansiaceae > Luteolibacter. Next base: position 7,082 of record DAISZP010000020.1, on the reverse strand, counting down.
CTCATCCTCATGGGCCTCATCGCCGCGGTCTGCGTGCTTGCATACCGGCTCGCCGCGGATGAACGCCGCGAGCGCATCGACCGCGAGTTGGAGGCCTTCGAACGCGCATTCATCCGCAAGGTATGGGAGCTTCCCTCGGACAAACCGAAGGACGGCCTTCCACCCAGCACCGAGGAAATCCGCCAGCGTTTCCTCGGTATCGATGACGCTTCGAAGTTTCCGTTAGAGCTTCGCGATCTGTTTGATCCCGCCGCCACGGATCGCCCCTATCTGGCCTATTGGGATGGTGAGGGAAAGGTGATCTATCGATCCGCGAACGCGCCGGAATGCCTGAAACTGCCGGCTTTTCCACCCGCCGACGTCAGCCAGCAGCCGCGGACCCGCGGGCAGTTCCGCGAGCTTGTGAGGGTCGGTCCCCGCGGTTTCCGCAGCATTTCCGGCCGTGATGTCACTCCGGACCGCACCGCGCTGAAGAGCCTCGCGCTCCAGATCACCGCCGGCGGCACCGCGCTGTGGCTGGTCGGCCTGTTAGGCGGGTGGTGGATCGCCGGCCGCGCCATCCGCCCCATCGATGCAATCAGCCGCACGGCCTCCCGCATCGCCGGAGGGAATCTATCCGAACGGATCGACATCGCCGGAGCCGACAACGAGCTCAGCCGCCTCAGCGGCGTGCTCAACGAGACCTTCGACCGCCTCTCCGCCTCCATCGAGCGCCAGCGCGAGTTCACCGCGGACGCCTCGCACGAGCTCCGCACTCCGCTCACCGTCATTCTATCAGAAATTTCCCGAGGCCTGAAACGGGACCGCTCGCCGGAGGAATACCGGGATATTCTTGAGAATTGCCAGCATGCGGCCACCCGCATGCGCTCGCTGGTGGAAGCGCTACTGGTGCTTGCGCGACAGGATGGTGACCCGAAGGGCGCGCCGCGCTCGCGCGCCAATCTGGCGGACATTGCCGCCGATGTGGTGGACCTTCTCAAACCGCTCGGCGACGAGCGGGGGATTTCCATCCGAACGGAGCTGGCTCCCGCGTTTTTCCTAGGAGATTCACAAGCGATTTCGATGGCCGCGGGGAATTTGTTAGGAAACGCCATCCGCCACCAGGCGCCCGGCGGTTCTGCGGTCATCAGCGTGTTTTCCAAGGACCAGAAGGCGATTCTCGAAGTGGCGGACACCGGCCCCGGCATCGCCGCGGAACACCTGCCCCGCCTGTTCGACCGCTTCTACCGGGTGGATGCCGCCCGGGGTTCCGATGGCGGCCACGCCGGACTGGGGCTGGCCATCGCCAAAGCGATCGTTGAGAACCATCACGGCACGATCGGAGTGGAAAGCGTGGTGGGTGAGGGCTCAGTATTTCGCATCCAACTTCCTCTCGCCGATTCCACGGTCCGGGCGTGACAGCGTGATGGCGCTTGTTCAACGTGGACTTGTGACTCCCATCACCATCTCCACTCTCAAGGAACAAGCCGGGGAAAAACCCGTGCTCGCCGCCGTGCACGCGCAGCTCCAGTCCCGCGCCACCCGCAAGACCAAGGCGGACAAACCTTACCTCGAACTCACCTTTGCCGATTCCACCGGGCACTTCGCCATCAAGATCTGGTCGGACTCGCCGATCTATCAGCAGGCGGACGCCCTCAGGGAAACTTCCGTGTTGAGGCTGGAGGGGAAGTGGACGCAAAGCCAGTATGGCATCGATGCCCGCGAGCTTTCGTTCCACCAGCCGGACAACAACGCGCTGGATGATTTCTTCGCAGGCGATCCCTCCACCAAGGCGAAGCAGGATCACGATTTCAACGACATCTTGCGGCTCTCCGCCAGCATCGTCGATCCACGGCTTCGTGCCTTGTGCAAATGGTTCCTCGACCAAATGGGCGACCGTTTCCGCCGCACCGCCGCCGCGAAACGCAACCATCACGCGCGCCGCGGAGGTTTGGTGGAACACGTCGCCCAGATGATGCGCACGGCCGATGCTGTCAGCTCCGTCTATCAGGATCTCAACCGCGACCTGCTGCTCACCGGAGTCCTGTTCCATGACTGCGGGAAACTTTGGGAAAACACCTATCCGGAGCACGGTTTCGCCCAGATGCTCAGCATCCATGGTGAGATGTTGGGCCACATCCCGCTCGGCATCGAACTTGTGAACAAACTCTGGCGCGATCTGATGGACTCCGAACATGCCGCCGCATGGGTCGATGTGAAACCCGGAGCGGAGGACGTGCGCCTCCACCTGCTCCACCTCATCGGCAGTCATCACGGCGAATACGAATTCGGCTCACCCGTCTTGCCGCGCACGCCCGAGGCCTTCGCCCTGCACTACATCGACAACCTCGACGCCAAGCTCGAAATGGTCCGCGACGCCTATCAGCAATCCCAGGAGATCGCCCCCGGCATCCACGAGCGCGTGTTCCCGCTGCCGAGCAATCTGGTGAAACCGCTGCATGTGTTCGTGCCGCCGGAGCCAGCGGAGCAGGAATGAACCTGCCTGTTTCAGTGCTTGTTTTCCCTGTTTGGGTGCTCTTTGGCGGTCTTCAGATAGTCTTTTGGTAATTCAGCCGCAGGGCACCACAAGATGACGAACGAGTGGTTGAGCCCGATCTCCCGGATTTCCTTGTAGGCTTTGCCCTTATCGGGATTTCGTCGGGAAAGGAACGGCGGGGGTGCCACGCCGATGAAGCGATCCGAGGGCAGGCCCTTGAGAAGATGGGGGCGCATGAACTCATCCGCTGATACCTGTCTGCAGGGAGGCCGGGAGTTGGTGGCGCAAGAGGCAGCCAGTAAGACGAAACCAAACGTGGCGAGGATGCGGGTCATGGCTCCTGAAGCCGGTTGTGAAGTTCCACATTCCATTTGCTGACATTCTCAATCACCGCCGGTGGCACGTTCAACTCGGGTTTTCCGCCATGGATCATCCCGGTCCATGTGAACGGGATTTTCTCAGGTGGCTTTTCCGCGGGATTCCAAGGAATGGGCAGGATGAACAAGCTGTAAACCCCTCCATGAACCCCAAAACTTCTCTGAAGCGTGCTCTCCACCGTGAAGGAGTCGTTCTCGACTTTGGTGGAGTTGATCTTGCATCCGGGTTCTCCCTTGCTTGCCTGATTCCACAGATTGAGCCTGGGATCCTTGGCCATGAAATCACGATACGCTTCCCCTTCGGCATCTTCCTGCCGCTTCACGAAAGTTTCCCAAAACTCGTCATTGCTGAGTTTGGAGGTTTCTTCGAGTGATTGTTCGAATCCCCATTGATGAAGCTTGCGTTCGACATATGACTCCTTGCTGATTTTGCGCCGGAGCTCGACTTCCTTTCTGTATTCGGGGTCTTTTTCGAGTTGGAGCTTTTCGAGCGGCGAGGGTTCCGGCAATTGCGCCTCTTCCTCCTTCGGCGGGTGTTTTTCGGTTAGTTGCTTCTGCAAACTCAGATAGTCGAGCAGCGCGATCCGAAGGGTGTTCCGTGATTTGGCGGAGAAGGAATTCCAGACTTCCGATCCGCGGCTGGATCGGAGTTTCTCCACCGCATCGGCAACCAAGGTTTCAGCCTGTTTTTCAACGGATTCTGCCGCGAAGGCAGACGAGTGGAGGATCACTACCGGAAGAATCGCAAGGAATACCGCTTTCATGATGAGAACGGCAGATAGCAGATCTTCCGGAAAAGGGAAGGTGGATTTGTGTCCGGTTGAGCGAACCAGTTATGCCCCGCGCATCAGCGAGATCTCGGCGAGGGAAATCATGGCTTTCAACAGTTCCTCGCGCGGCGTGGTTTTCAGATCGGCGACGGAGACGGCGCGGTCGAGCGTGAACTTGCCGGAGCGCGTGCGGCGCAGCGCGCTGAGGTGGGCGCCGCAGCCAAGCTTGGCCCCGATGTCATGGGCGTAGGTGCGGACGTAGAAGCCCTTGGAGCAATTCACGATAAAGTCGATCTCCGGCAGTTCGACGCGGCCGATCTGGTAACCGGTCACCCTAACAGGACGGGGTTCGCGTTCGATGGTCTCACCCTTGCGCGCGAGTTTGTAGAGCGGCACGCCGTCTTTTTTGATGGCGGAAACCATCGGCGGGATCTGCTCGAATTCGCCTGTGAACGAAGCGAAGGCTTCGTCGATCTGGTCGGATGTGAAATCCGGCACCGGATGGGATTCGAGCACCTCGCCCTGGCGGTCCTGGGTGCTTGTGACCGAGCCGAGCGTGAGCGTGCCATGGTATTCCTTGTCCTCGCTCATCAGCAGGTCCTGGATCTTGGTGGCGCGGCCGACGACGAGCATCAGCAGGCCGGTGGCCATCGGATCGAGTGTGCCGCAGTGGCCGATTTTCTTGGTGTTGAGCGCGCGCCGGGCGATGGCGACCACGTCGTGGGAAGTCATGTCCGGTGCCTTGTCGATGACAAGCACGCCGCTCGGGCCGTTAAAGTCGTTGGGATTCGGTTTCATCTAGCAGAAATGGTTGGTGGGATCAGAGTTCGGCCTTCACTTCATCGATGCGGCGGCGGATCGCTCCGAGCACGCGTTCCTTGGCCTCCTCCATCGGGCCCTTCATGCGGATGCCCGCGGCGAGCGCGTGGCCGCCGCCACCGAACTCGGCGGCGATCTTGCAGACGTCCAGAAGGCGGTTCTTCGAGCGCATGGAAACGCGGATTTTTCCGTCGGGGAGCTCTTCGAAGAACACGGCTAACAAAACGCCGCGGATCGCGCGGATGTGGTCGATGAGTCCCTCGCTGTCCTCCGGGCGCAGGTCGAGATCGATGCGCGTCTGATCCCGCAGTTCCCAGTGGGCGAGGAGGCCGTCTTCCGAGCGTTGCAGCGTGTTGAGCAGCGCGCACATCAGTTCCAGGCGGCGATAGGGATAGTCGTCGTAGGTCTTCGAGTTGATCTCGCCGACGTCTAGTCCGCGGCCGATCAGGTCCGCCGCCATCTGATAGGTTTTTGCCGTGGTGGATGGGTATTGGAACGAGCCGGTGTCGGTGGAAACCGCGACGTAGATCGCATCGCGGGATTCCGGAGGCATCGGCAGGTCGAGTTTTGTGATGAGATCGTAGAGAATCTGTCCGGTGGCCGGGCTGGTGGCGTCGATCAGGTTGAGATCGCCGTATTTCGGATTCGAAATGTGGTGGTCGATGTTGAGCCAGATATCGGCTCCGGAAGCGGCGTGCAAAGCGGCATCGCCGAGGCGTGGTTTGGTGGCGGTGTCCAGTGCGATGGCCACTTCGGCATCCACCGGATCGGCGGGCGGGGACTCGATGCGTTCGGCTCCGGCCATGAAAGCGAGGTTTTCCGGCAGTCCGTCCTCGTTGATCATGCGCACGGACTTGCCCATGGCGAGCAACGAGTATCCGAGGGCGAGCTGCGAGCCGATGGCGTCGCCGTCAGGACGCACGTGGCTCAGCAAGACAAACGACTGGTGGTTTCGCAACACTTCGCCGATCTGTTCGAAGGTCGCGTTTTCAATGGACTTGATGGAATCGCTCATGGGGTGGAACCGCTTCGCGGGGCGCGGATTCTTGCCGCCAATCCGCACGGCGCAAGGATAAACCCGGGCCTCCGGTTCAGGAGCGGCTCACTCTGAACGCGGCGAGCGAACGTGCCGGGATCTTCAGGATCTGCGTCTCACCCTCGCAGGTCACGGGAGGAAGCGCTTTGGAATTTCCGTTCTCGATGATTTCTCCTGAAAGCGACTTCCCGCGCAGCGAACCGGATGGAAGCTCAAGCGTGAGTGAGCGCTCGGATGCGCTTTCGTTGAGTGCGAGGATGGAAAGCACGCGCGATTCCGGATCGAATCCGGCGACCGTGCCAGATTGGCTGCTCTCGACGATCCGGCAGCCGGGTTTCAGATAGTGGGTGAACAGGCGCATCACGTGAAACTTGGGATTCAGCGTGTAGCGCGGAATCTGCTCGGCCGTGGGAGCCGTCTTGCGGTGGTTGAAAGCGGCGTGGTTGATAAGTCCCCATCCTCCCGCGTCGATGGCCTGCCAATAGACCCAGGCCTTTGCATGAAGGTCCCGCAGATCGGCGATGATCGTGCTGGCGAGCGGCAAGCCGCTGGCATCTCCATCACCGTATTCGGACACCCACAACGGTTTTTCATGCTTCTCCGCGAGTTTCCGCAGGGCGGCACGGTCCTCCGCATGGTAGGTGTGCGTGTTGATGTGGCCGATGGCATCCCACGCGGCCTTCGGATAAGCTGCTAGAGAAGTGATGGTCTGGCTGGTGCGGTTGTCCTCGGGCGCGGTGATCCTGGTGCGCAGACCCTGGCGGTCCAAGGCGGCGCGCATGGCAGGCATCAGCTTCGCCTGCTGCTCCGGAGGGATCACGCATCCTTCCTGCGGGCCGCCGAATTTCCACCAGTTTCCCAATGGTTCGTTGAGCGGAGCGAGGGTGTTGAATTCAATCCCCGCCTTGTCGCGGAAATAGCGGACCACGGTGGCGAGGTATTCGGTGAAGGGTCCGATCATGTCGTCCCGCAGGTTTCCTCTTCCGTCCTTGTCGCCGGCCACGCTGCCGCTGTGCGTCATCCACCACGGCGGTGAGTTCGAGAATGCTTCGGTTAGATCGACGCCCATCTTCAGCGACCGCATCAGCACCTTTCGCTGGCCCGCGTCCACGTTCCAATTCCACGCGCCATCCTTTGAAAGATAACCTTCCACCGCCGCACGATAGGAGAGCGAGTGGTGTTCGGGATTCTCGCCGCCGCCGATGTTGTAGCGGACGATGTTCAAGCGCAGGCCGTCCTTGCCGAAAATCCGCTCTAACAAATCATCGAGCGTTTCTTCGGGGAACACGCCCGCCACCCGCGCCCACCAGGCGAGGGAGGTTCCCCAGCCCTCGAACTTCGGAGTGATCACCTTGTTGGGATCGGCCGTCCATTTCGTGGCGGCTTCCTCCGCACTTGCCCTTGGAAAACAAGCCGCGGCTCCAGCCATGCCAGACATGGCGAGCCAGCGGCGGCGGGAAACGGGGACGGGCGGGGTCACGACGTGGATACGGAACGATTCAAACCGGCTTTCCAAGCCTGACCTGCGAATCCGGGGCTTGGAGTTTGGCTCCCGCTGCGCTAACTCCACGGCGTGAACGCATGGGACCACGCCGTGGATGTTG
>DAISZP010000520.1:0-3680 GCA_036824745.1 Luteolibacter sp. | reverse complement strand
AGTGACGGGGGAGCCACCTGGACCGCATCCCAAGTGATTCTCGATTACGACTCGTCGGTCTCCGGCTCCTCCGGAAACGGGGTGGGGGATCCATGCATCCTGCATGATCCGGTGACAAACACGCTCTGGGTGGCGGCTCTCTGGTCGTTCGGAAACCATGGTTACAGCGGTTCCGGCGCCGGAACCGATCCCACGCAGACCGGACAGTATGTCCTAACCAAAAGCACCGACGGGGGGATCAACTGGAGCGCGCCGATCAACATCACGGTGGCCGTGAAGGATGATCCGAACTGGCGTCTCGTATTCCAAGGGCCGGGCCATGGTTTCGCCATGCGGGACGGCACCTTGGTATTTCCCTCGCAGCGCATCAACGCGGCCGGAGTCGTGCAGGCCTGCTCGGTCTTCAGCACGGATCACGGCCAGACCTGGGACTACGGTTCGGCCGTCACCACCACCTCGCCGCAGACCAATGAAAACACCGCCTGCGAACTCGATGATGTCCGCCTGTTGTTTTCCATGCGCACTCCGAGCGGTTCCAACGGCCAGCGCGCCTGGGCCCGCTACACTCCCGGCGGGGCGATCCCGATGAAAAACGGATCATGGGAATCCATCTATCGGTTAGCTGCCGTCCCGGATCCGGTCTGTCAGGGCAGCGTGATCCAGTGGACCAGCAAACACCGCGGAGATCCCCGTGAGTTTGTCTTGTTCGGAAACCCAGCGAGTTCCTCATCTCGGACGAATTTCACCCTGCGCGTCTCTCCCGATGGTGGTTCCACCTGGCCGGTCGCCCGCTCGCTTTACGCGGGATCCGCCGCCTATTCGTCGATCTGCATCCTCCCGGACAAGTCCATCGGAGTGTTTTTTGAGAAGGATAACTACACCCGCATGACCTTCGCGCGGGTCGAAGCAGATTGGCTGATGAATCCCGCAGTGGATACCGACGGGGATGGCATGCCGGACGCATGGGAGATCCTCTATCAACTCAATCCATTCATCGACGATTCGCTTGCCGATCCCGATGGCGACGGTTCGGACAATCGATCCGAACACGCCGCAGGAACGGACCCGCGCTCCGCGGCCTCGGTGCTTCGAGCCACTTCGTTTCTCAGTGTGCCCGGAGCATGGGCCTTCTCGTGGCAGGCGGTTCCGGGTTTTGCCTACGCCATCGAAACCAGCTCCGATCTCGCATCCTGGCAAACCACGGCGGAAGTGATCGCCGATGCGGCCATCATGGAAACCCGGTTTCCCAAGGTGGAATCGGCCCCACGACTTTTTATCCGCTCAAGAGCCATCCGTTGATCTAACGATTTCCGCTCAGCGGCAATCGTTCAATGCGAGTGCGGCGAGAGAAGTGGAGAACAGTCGCCCGCCCACCTGGTTGCGGGTATCATCGGGAGGCCAGCTTCCGGAATCGTCCCCCATGTGGGTTTGCATGCCGATCAATGATTCCCGGAGTTCATTCAAGCGGGCTTTGGATTCGGCGTCATGCCGCTGGCTCCATTGGATTGCGGCGAAATAGGCGCCGCACATGTCGATCCGTCCGCCTTTTGCCAGAGCGTGCTCAGACGGTGGGCGCTCCATGCGTGAGAGGGACCGCCTGCCACGTTCCAGCGCATCGTTGACTTCAGTCCATCCTTGGGCCGAGGCGAGTTCAAGCGTCTGCACATGCCATACGGTGACCGCGTTGTTAGATATGCCGCTGCCATAGTGTCCCCATCCGCCGTCCGGCACCTGGCTGCGCAGGATGGCAGCGATGCCGGACTTGATCGACGCCTTCAGTTCCGCGTCCACCGCTGCCTGCGGAGCGCGCAGCAGGGCAAGGGTGGCCAGGCTTTGGTTGAAAGGTCTGCCTACGCCTTTCGGGCCGAACATCCCATCGGGATCCTGCTGCCGCTTCAGCCACTCGATGGCCTTCCCGGGTGCTGCCGAATGGTCCATCGAGTTCCGTACCGCGATCATGGAGAGTGCCGTGAGGGCCACTTGAAACTCGGGCCGGCCGCCCCATTTCTCCGCATCCCACGAGCCGTCCACATTCTGACGGGATTCCAGCCAGCGGACCGCCCGGTCCATGCTCTCATGCCATTCACCGCCGCGTGGCATCGCCTGAACTTCCGCCACAACGGGCTCGTCGCGCCGGGCCGCCATCCAGGCCACGGAAGCGCCAAACATGAACACCGCCGCTGCCGCAATCCGTTGGAAACGCATCCTCTTGCGGACCGGTATCGATTCCGCATTCACCGCGGAGGCCACGATTTGTTCCGGCGAACGTTTCGGTTCGGAACGGGGGAGGGAAACGAGGCGCATCCTCACTTGTCGCAACTTCGCGACGTCTTCGCGGCAGGCTTCGCATTCACGGAGATGCAAGGAGAATTCCGCTTCATCGCCCGCTTCGAGTTCACCCGAGACGAAATCAACGGCTTCCGGGATTCTGGAACATTCAGTCTTCATGGAGGATCTCCTTCAGTGCGTTCAATGCCAGGTTGATGCGGGACTTGACGGTGCCGAGCGGAATGCCGAGCGCGTCGGCCACCTCCTGATAGCGGAGTCCCTGATAGATATTGAGAACGATGACCTCGCGCAGCTTGGGCGAGAGGCGGTCGAGTGCGGCTTCGACATCCGCGCCCTCACCCTGACGCCGGTCTTCCACGACCCCGGCCTCTGAGCCGAAGTCCCGGAGGTGGAGCGACAGGCGTTCCGATCTCGCGGATCTGCGCCCTTGGTCCGCCCACACATTCCGCGCAAGGTGATAGAGAAACGACGAGAACCGTGCGGTCGGTTGATACCGGCCGCGGTATTTGTAAAGCCTGACGAATGTCTCCTGGACGAGATCCTCACCATCATGGGAAGCGCCCATTCTCACGAAAAAGTTCAGCAGGATTTTCTGGTGACGGTGGACGATCTCGGAAAACGCCTCTTGCGAGCCTTCCCCGGCACGCGCCATCAGGCGGGCGTCCGGGCACATTTCCTCTTCCGCAGGAAACGGGAGGATGCCATCCGTGATCGCGCTCTCGCTCATGGTTTTCCGCTCGGATGGGGCTGGGGGCACATCCGGCACCAGCGGACAGCTTCGCGGCGGACAGGCAAAGAATTTTTTCGTTTCCGGTGAACCTTTTTGACAACCCACACGCTTCCAACGGGGATCAGTGATTTTTTCTTGGGATTTCTCGAAATGGTGGACAACGCCTTCGGGGGTGCGTGCCGCGTGCCTTCGGGGTGGCAGGGGATTCACGCTCACGGAGTTGGTCCTGGTGGTCCTGGTCATTGGCGCGCTTGCCTCCCTGGTGGTCCCCATCGTGGATGAGGTGCGCGAGGATGCGGAGATCACGATCGCCCGTGCGTCGCTGAAAGCCATCGCTGAAGGAGTCACCGGTTCGGCGGAGGGCACGGGCTATTTGGGCGACATGAAACACGTTCCGGGTTTCCAGCTTTCCGCCATCCGGATGCATGACCTTTTCTCCGCATCCAGCCATCCGGACTATTCTGAATACGATACAAGCGCGGCCCGCGGTTGGCGCGGCCCCTATGTGAAACCCGGTGCCGGTGCGGCCAATCTCGAAAGCTCCCGCAGGGGCTTCTTTCCGCAGGCGGAAGACCGCAGGCGCGCGAATGACGCGAGCTACCTCGAACGTGGGTTTTTCCTGAACGAGTCCGCGAGTCGCTATGGTGTCCCCGGTGATCTG
>DAISZP010000519.1:0-3691 GCA_036824745.1 Luteolibacter sp. | reverse complement strand
CTTCGAGTCCTCGCTGCGCGTCGCGGTGACATCTAGGTGCGGTGTTCCGGAGACCTCGGACTTCACCAGCAAGGGAAGGTGGTTTCCGGAAGCCATCTGTTGGGCGTAGGCCGGAGGCATGAGCCATGCCTTGTCCGGGGTGAAAAACACCTGGCCCTGATCCCAGCCGTTGTCGTTCTGGAGCCATGGTTGCAGCGCGTTCGCCGCGGAGTCTAACGGAATGCCGTTGCGGCGCACGCTGTTGAGCGTGGTGGCGTGGCCGAGCGCGCGCGCCATGTCGTGGCGGTTTCCGTTTTCCTCGAAGATGACGATTTCCATGCTGCCGTCCGGTTTCCATTTCTTGAACAGCTCGCGGGCTTCACGGATCGCCTTGTCCACTTCGTTGCGGCCGGAGTCGGGATCGTCCGCCCAGGTGTGGAAGTCCCAGAAGGCCGCCAATCCGTCGAGTTCCTTGTAAACCTTCTCGCAGCTCGGGTGGTTGCCGCGCCACCACGCCGCGTTGATGAGTTGCAACGAGGGATCCACCTTCTTCATCGCCGCGGCGAGCAGCTTGAAGCGCTCGATGTAGTGATCGTAGTCGGCGGCGTTGTCCGCCCAGATGACTTCCTCGTTGCCGATCTCCACATATTTCACGCCGTAGGGTTCGGGGTGTCCGTTAGAGGCGCGCTGCTTGCCCCACTTGCTGGTGGCGGGGCCGTTGAGATACTCGATCATGTCCGCCATGTCCTCCGGCGTTTCCTCCACGTTGATGGCGAAACTCGGCACGCATCCCGATTTTTCACACCATTGAAGGAACTCCTCGATGCCGAAACCGTTGGTCGAATGGCGATACCAATGCCCGCGGTAGGGCGGGCGTTTGTCGCGGTTCCCTAACATCTTTTTCCAACGGTATTCCGGCGCGTTGATCATGGTGCCGCTGTATCGCAGGAAGGTGAGGCCCTGGGATTTCATGGCCTCCGCGATGTCCTTGCGCAGGGGCAGACCTTCGTATTGCTCGGATGGCGGACCCATCAGGACGATCTGGTCCACCGCAATCTCGCCGGGTTGATCGAGCGTGATGGCGAAGCGCGCGTTCGCATCGGTGGTTGCCGAAGTCAGAGTGAAGGCGGCTTTGCTCCATCCACTGCCGCTGACGGTTAGATCCTGGCTGGCGTGGACTTGTTTGCCATCGGCGCTTTGCAGGCTCACGCGGACCTCGGCGTTTCCACGCAGATACAAGCTGCCCGGATAGGCGTTGCCCTTCCGCACGGCGATGCCCCAGCGGTTGAGGCCGCGGTTGGCGATGCCGGCCTCTCCGTCTCCTCCGAGGTGGCGGATGACCTGCGCCTGATGGCCGTTGAACGCGTCTCCTGATAGAATCCCGTAGCCCGCCTTGGCTGAGCCTGTTAGGATGTGATCCCACATGCCGCTGACGTGAGGAAGTTCCTTCGCGTTGAGGGTGATCTCCTTTCCATTCACGCCCGGATTGCGGAACTCCGCATCGGTTTTCCATGTACGGAAACCCGCGCTTCCCGTTGCGAGCGGTTGTGGATCGGTGAAATCGATCACGGGTGATTCGTTGAGTGACACCCGGATGCGGGCTCCTAAGAAATCGATCCGCAGTTTCTGCCAGTCCGTGGATTTCACGGAAACCGCGGCCTCCTGCAATGGCGTGAAATCCTGCCGGTGGCGCGCGAGGATCACCCGTTTGCCATCGCTGGAAAGGCTGACCTCGTAGCCGTCGAACGAGTCCGCACCTTTGGCCGCGTTTGCGACGCGAAGGATCGCCCCGGCGTTCGAATGCGCGTCGCCGGGTCTCGGGAAACGAAGCTCGAACGAGAACGAACCGTCATTCAACGCGACTTCGTCAAACACCGCCTTTCCCCCATCGTGGGCGCGGCCACTGAGCCGTCCATCCACCGGCGGCCATTCGCCGTCGATCCTCCTCATGCCATCGACGGCCGGACCTGGAGCGGGTTCCTCGAAACTCTCGCCGAAGATCCGCTGGTCGTAGATGCCGCCGTAGATCTCGTGGTTCACATCCTCGACGCCCGCGCCGTAGATGAGATGGCTGATCGGCCGCTCGACCTGGTCCGCGTGAACGGTGATCTTCTGCGCGGCCGCCAAAGGGCTGCCTAACACCGCGGCACTGAGAAACAGCGGAACGCGGGGTAGTGAAAACTCGAATGAGCGTGGCATGGATCGGTGGTGCTGGGTTGCGCCGGAGCCGGATGATGCCGGACCCCGCGAGACGCGGTTACGACTTCTGAAACGCCGGGTTTTTCCGTTCCACCCCATTGGGGGGTGAAACAACCGGCAGGGAAGTCACAGACGCAGCATGACACCCGAGGCAATGATCTGCCTTGTCACGAGGCTGAGGTTTTTTGTCACGGCGCTTGGCCGGAACCATGGATCAACCCAGCAGGGTCGTCCGCGAGAAGAGCGGGATCACGTGGATGCCGCGGGCTTCGATGGCTTGGCGGCCGCCTTCCTCGCGGTCCACCAGCACGAGGCAGAAGGCGATTTTTCCGCCTTCGCGCTCGATGGCGTCGATGGCTTTCAAGGTGGAACCACCGGTGGTGATGACGTCATCGACGACGATCACGTTGTCGCCGGCCTTGAAGTTTCCTTCGATTTGTTTGCCCGCGCCGTGGCCCTTGGGCTCCTTGCGGACGGTGAAGACCTGCAACGCTTCTTGCGGGTGTTTGGTGGCGGAAGCCATGCCGACGGCGAGGGAAATCGGATCCGCGCCGAGGGTCATGCCGCCGATGGCGTCGATCTTGAGGTGCTCGGAGTGGATTTTGGACCGCACGGCGTGCCAGCCGAGGTCGCCGATGAGATTCGCTCCGAAGGGATCGAGCGCCGTGACGCGGCAGTCGATGTAGAGATCGCTCTGTTTGCCGGAGGCGAGGGTGAAATTTCCGGTGCGGACGGATTTTTCGAGCAGGAGCTTCTTCAGGGCGGCGGTGGCGGCAAGCATGCGGGGAGGATGGGAAACCGCCGCTGCCGGGGCAAGCGGGAAGAGGTTGAGAGTGGATGGTAGAGAGTTGAAAGCGAAGGCGGGCAAGGCGCATTTCTGTCTCTCAACCCTCAACCATCGAGTCTCGACCCCTCTTTTGTTGCTGGCCAGCCGTGGCGGGGGAGGCTTAGTTTCCGGCAGATGATTCTGGCATTGATGGAACCCTCAGGCTTGATCGAACGCGGTGGCCCGCTGGTGTGGGTGCTGCTCGGTCTGGCTTTCATCGGATCGGTTTGCGCGGTGGAGCGTTTGTTTTTCTTTCACCGCGCGCGGATCAACGTGGGGGATTTGCTGGTGGGGCTGGCGCATCACGTTCGCCGCCGCTCGTTCGCCGAGGCGCTGCACGAGGCGGCCCGCGCGCCGGGACCGGTCGGCCGGGTGGCTCACGCGGCCTTGCTGCGCTACTACCTGAACCGCTCGGACCTGCGGGACATCGTGCAGGAGGCGGGGCAGTTGGAGGTTCCGCGCATCGAGAAAAACATCCGCGCCATCCTCGGGGTTTCATTGCTCGCGCCGCTGGTGGGCATGCTGGGCACTCTGTTAGGGATGCTGGATACGTTTCAAAAAGTCAGCGAACAGGGCGGTTTCACCGGTCCGGCGGAGCTGACGGCGGGTGTGTTCACCGCGCTGATCACCTCGGTGCTCGGCCTGACCGTCGCGGTGCCGATGTATCTGTTGTACCTGTATTTCCTC
>DAISZP010000019.1:0-24232 GCA_036824745.1 Luteolibacter sp. | reverse complement strand
TGGCGACAGCGTTGATGCGGCCGGAAAGGTCCTTGCAGGATTTCGGATCGCGTTGGCCCGCCACGCTGGTCCGGAGTTCGGAAACGATCACCGCGAGCACCGGTTGGTTGAGTTCGGTTTCCGCGGCGAGTTTGTTGCGGGTGAGCTTGGCGAGCGTGGTGGCGCAGGAATCTGTTAGAATTTTCGATTTCGGCCCGAGGTATCGTTCGTGGCCTTGGATTTCCTTCCAGCGTTCGGAGAGCCAGCGTTGTTTCGCGTTCTTGTCGGTGATGCGGTTGGAGACGGCTTGGAGGGTGGTGGACATCAAGGCGCAGGACGCCTCATTGCGGCTGGAGCCCAGGTGTTGTAGGAACGCTTGCCCGGTCCGGCGGGTGATGGCATCGAGTCCGTCGAGCGAGACCTGATAGCTGACGAGCGCCTCGGCGTTGTCACACTGTTCCTTTTGCAGCGCCGCGAACACGGAGCGGGCCTCGGCGGAGTCTTTCGGAACGGGAAGCGCCGCGATGCGGGCGAAGAAACCGGAGCGCACGGTCTGGTTGTAGAGCCCGTCCTTCGGGCAACCGGGTTTGTCCACGGCGGCCATAGTGTTCTGATAGAAAGACCAGAATTTCAACTGATCGCCGGGCGTGGCGGCAGCGGCCTGCGCGGTGTCCGGGATGAGGATGTTGTAGGGATTGATCGTCAGCGCGCTGGCGAGAAGCTGGAGCCCGTGCGCGGTGCGTTCCGTTTCAGGCAGCGATCGGAACATCTGATAGGCGAGGCAGGAGTCGAGGTAGGATTGGAAACCATGGTTCACCGCCCATCCGATCGTCTGATAGTAGATCATCGGCTTGCGCGCGTCCACATCGCCGAAAACCCAGGGAGTGTGCGGGCTGGTTTTTTCCGGTCCGCCGGTGGCGAACTGGCCGCCTTTGCAATCGTAGAGGTGGGTCTTCGGATCATGGCTGAAAAGAACGAGCGCGCAATGCCCCGGCTGGCCGGCGGTGCAGGACGGGATGCCGAGCGTGTTGTAGGTGCGCACGCCCATGTTGGCCATGGTGCCGCAGACACCGCCGTCCTTGGCCATCATCTGATAGGTGCCGTATTGGAAGGGAAAAGGACTGAGACGGCGCGCCGACTGCATGTCGAACTGCTGGGCGATGGGCCCGATGTATTCGCCGTAGGTGCGCATCTCGCCCTTGTCGCGGAAGGCGGTCCAGCGTTCCTCCTTCTCGCGCAGAGGTTGGTTGTCGGCGGCTAACAGGGTGAGCGTCGGCCAAGGCGCGTTGAGCGGATACTTCGGCCAGGGCTTTTGTTTCACCGCGTCATCGGAGAACTTGTAGGAATCGTTGCGGATCCACCAAGCCGCGTTCTCCGCCGGGGAAGGGGAGGCGTCGCGGGCCTTCGGGAGAAGACCTTTTTCCTCATACGCCGTGCGGAACATGACGAACGCGTCGTTGATGTTTTTCCGCTCCGCGCGGACCGCGGCGGTGCTTTTCCAATGCACCACCTGGTCGCCGCAATCGATGGAAACATCCTCACCGTGCTCCTTCATGTAGGCGTTGAACTTCTCCTGCAACGCGCGGCTCGCCAGGATATCGGCGGCATAGAGGGTGCGTGTGCGTTTCTCGGTGATGGGCACCTTCACCGGCTTCGCGTTCTTCGGCGGCGGGATGGCGATGCCCTTGTCGTCGTATTTCAACGGCGCGGGTTCCTCCTTCTGGCCGACCACGATCTCCTCCTCGATCGTGTTCGCGTTGAGGAAATTGATGATGTGGTCGTTGCGGTCCAGTTTCCTGTTAGGGGCTTTCGTGTCCACCGGCACCCGCGGATCGCCGGGGATGACGATCTTGACGAGGCCGCGGTTCGCGAGATCCGCCTGTGGCCCCTTGTCGGCGTGGACGATGGCGAGGGAAAGCGCGAGTTGGGTGTAATTCTTTCGCACCGTTTCCTGGCCGAGGTCGATTTCCAGCGAACGCAGCATGAGCAGGACGTTCGCCGCGTTCTGACGCGCGCCATACACCGTGGCCCGTACGATCGGGTCGCCGTCGATCCACGCGAGGAAGTCCGCTGGCAGGGATTTTCCGGCGGAGGTGATGTCCCTGAGCGCCTTTTCCTTGGCATGGGCGAGCCAGGCTTCCTTCACCTCCGGCGTGAATTTGTAAGCGGAGGACTTCCACGCCTGCATAAGGGCGGTTTCCTCGGGAGAGGCGGCGGAACTGGTTGGCGCGGCCAGCAGGCACAGCGCTGCCAAGGTGAGGCTAAGACGGAATTTCATACGGAACGCGGCTCATACGTCCGCCCGGACCTCCGATGTGTCAAAGAATCGCGGTGATCACGCCGCTTTCTGAAAGGCTTGCCATCCTCCGCCGCGTTCGGTTGTGTCTCGACCGATGTTTATGAAATACGCATGGATGGCAATGATTCCCGCGCTGGCGCTGGCGCATCCCGATCACGGGACCACGCCGGGAGCGGATGTGCAGGCTCCGGTTCGCACCGGAAATGGTGAATGGTCCTTCGAAGCGGTGCCCGGCTGGGGCGTGCTGCCGGATGGCAAACCGATCGGGCCCACCCACGGCAGCGTGTTGGTCGGTCCGGACGAGAACATCTACCTCAGCACGGACAACGCGCTCTCGATCATCGTGTGGAAACCGGATGGGACCTTCGTGAAGTCCATCGCCCCGGATTGCCAGGGCTTCCATGCCATGCAACTGCGCGAGGAGGACGGGAAAACCGTGATCTACGGCGCGCAGAACAACGGCTACGGCAATCCCGAGCGCAAGAAACAGAACCTTCCACCCACGCCTTTCCGCGTCTGCAAGATCGATCTCGACGGCAAACTTCTGGCGGAAATCCCGAACGCCAGCACCGGCGAGGTGCCGGGCGGATGGAATGGCCTAACAGCCGTGACCGTCGCTCCCGATGGAGCGGTTTTCGCCGCGATGGGATACGGCTCGCAGTTGATCCACAAGTTCGATGCCTCCGGCAAGCTGCTCAAGACCTTCGGCGGCAAGGGCAATGGTGACGGCACTTTCAACACCTGCCACGGTCTCACCATCGACACCCGCTTCGGCGCGCCGCGTTTGCTCGTCGCGGACCGTGAAAACCGCCGCCTCTGCCACCTCGACCTCGAAGGCAACTGGATCGGCGTGCACGCATCGAACCTCCGCCGCCCCTGCTCGTTCTCCTGGCGCGGTGAGTTCCTCGCCGTCGCCGAACTTGAGGCCCGCGCCGTGATCCTTGATAAGAACGGCACGGCCGTCGCGTTCCTCGGCGACAATCCGGATCGAAAACAATGGGCGAATTTCGGCGTGGCTCCCCAGGACCAGCACCTCGGCATCTTCACCGCGCCCCACGGCATCGGCTTCGCGAAAAACGGCGACCTTTACGTGCAGGACTGGAACGCCAGCGGCCGCGTGACGAAACTCCGCAAACTTCCATGATTCCACGCATCGCCGCGCTCTGGATGCTTCCGCTGGCCATCGCCGGCGCGGAGATCGTTCGCGATGACGCGCAGCTCCGCCATGCCCTAACGGAGTTGAAACCCGGCTCGATTGTTAGAATCGCGCCGGGAAATTATCGGCCGGGTCTATCCGCTCGCGACGTGCGCGGCACCGCACAAAAGCCGGTGCTCATCGAGGCGCTGGACCCGGAACATCCGCCGGTGTTCGAAGGGGGAAACGAGGCGTGGCATCTCACCGATGTTTCCCATTTCACGTTGCGCGGCCTCGTTTGCCGCAAGCAGAAGAACAACGGCATCAACATCGATGACGGCGGTTCCTTCGAGACGCCTTCGGAACACGTCACGCTGGATCAACTCCACATCGAGGACACCGGACCCAATGGAAATTTCGATGCCATCAAGTGTTCCGGCGTCGAACATCTGAAGATCACCCGTTGCCGCATCTCCGGCTGGGGCGGACAGGCCATCGACTTCGTGGGCTGCCATCACGCGGATATCTCGGACTGCGAGATTAAAGGAAAACCGGGCTTCAGCCAGCACACCGGGCCTCAGTTCAAAGGCGGCTGCTCGGACGTGTGGATGCACCATTGCCGTCTGACAAACGTCGGCCAGCGCCCGATCCAGATCGGCGGCTCCACTGGACTCGACTACTTCCGGCCGAAAGACGCGCCTTACGAAGCGCGGGCCATCCGCGTGGAGGACAACCTCATCATCGGCGGCGATTGCGCCGTGGCCATCACTGGCGCTGACCGCTCGTCGTTTTCCCACAACACCATTGTCCGTCCCGACAAGTGGATCCTGAGGATTCTCCAGGAAACCCGCGAACCGCGCTTCGTCCGCTGTGGCGACAACACGTTTTCTAACAATCTCATCATCTTCGAGCGTTCGAAGGTCGCTACCATCGCCAATATCGGCCCGGACACCCGCGCGGAATCCTTCACGTTCTCCGGAAACCACTGGTTCGCCGCGGATGCTCCCGCTCAATCACGCCCGGACCTTCCAGCGCTGGAAACGGAAGCGGTTCACGGCGTGGATCCGGATCTGGACGGGCCGGTTCACGCGCCGCGGAAAAATCTAACCGCAGGCGCGAGGCCCAAAGTCACTCTGCCCCTTCGCCGCTGAGCTTGATGTTGAACGAATTCTCGTCCGGATCGTTGCTGTCAATCGCGATGGCCGCGTTCTTCGTGCCCTTGGTCGAGGGTTTGAAGCTGACCTTGAAGGTGGTGCCGGCTCCTTTGGCGAGGCTGGTCTTTTCAGGTCCGTCCACCTCGAAGTCCGCTTTGTTGGCACCGCTTTTCCTGATGGCGAGTCCGGTGAGCTTGCTCTTGCCGGTGTTCTTGATCGTGAAGGTCTTGCTCTTGCCTTTGCTGCTCGTCTTCACGGTGCCGAAGGATTTCTTGGAACCTCCGTCCGTTAGATCCGTGCCCGCCGGTTGCTGCACGGCGATGTCCGGGCCGTTCGCGTTCTGGAACGTGACGTCACCGAAGTCGCTCACGCCGTCAACGGTGAGATAGAACCTCGCGCCACCTTCGGAGATCCACAGAGTGATGTCGCCGCCTTTTGATCCGAGCGCGTCGTTCGCGGCGAAGACGTAGTTGTGGCTCTCAGGAAACGCGGGACCGGTGTAAACCCAGGTTGCCTGCGACGCGGCCGCGTGACCGGGAAAGTTCCGGATGGTCACCTTGTTGGCCGGATCCTTTTCAAAGGTGATCGTCCAGACCAGTCCGTCGCGTGATGGAACAGTGTCGCCACCGGTAAATGCCAATTCCAAAGTCTTGCCGGTTCCGGACAAGGACATGGGACTGAGAT
Source organism: Luteolibacter sp. (assembly GCA_036824745.1). Lineage (GTDB taxonomy): Bacteria > Verrucomicrobiota > Verrucomicrobiia > Verrucomicrobiales > Akkermansiaceae > Luteolibacter. Next base: position 18,981 of record DAISZP010000019.1, on the reverse strand, counting down.
CCTCCAGCGTGAGGGCGGCCAGCGGAGCGGCTCCGGCCAAGGCCAGGACGGAAAGGGAGAAGAAGAGCTTCATGGTGGGATCGAGTGGGTTGTTTGTTAGGGCCCGATCAATTCACGCCTTCACCGGCGAGCTTGATGTCAAAGGGGTTCTCGTCGGTGTCGTTGCTTTCGATGTGGATGGCGGCCTTGCGCGTGCCTTTGGCCGAGGGCTTGAAGCTTGCCTTGAACGTGGTGCTGGCTCCCGGGGCGAGACTCGTTGCTCCCAGCGTGCCGATCTGGAAGTCGCCTTTGTTCGCGCCATCCTTGTTGATTCTCAGCCCGGTGAGTTTCGCGTTGCCTGTGTTCTTGATCGTGAAGGTCTTGCCGACGGCTTTGCCGCCGATTTTCGCGGTGCCAAAGCTCTTGTTGCCGGAGCCATCGGTTAGGTTGCTTCCCGCGGGTTGCTGGACGTTGATTTCCGGTGCTTTTGACCCTGACCCGAGGGTGAATCCGCCGGTCTGGGAATTGCCGAACACACCGTTCAAATACACTTCGTAACGTCCGGCTCCTTCCGAGATCCATAGCGTGAGATAGCCATCCGGCTGACCCGCGATGAAGGGTTTGAGAGTGTATTCATACATGCCGGCGAAGCTGCTGTTGAAGCTCCAGGTTCCGGTGATGTTCACGGTGTTGCCGCTCACCTTGGTCATTTTGAAACTGTTTCCCGGCGAGGTTCCGAAGGCGCCGGTCCAGCTTCCGCTCGTCGCGAATGGCGCGGCTCCGGTTTCGATGGTGAAGGTGAGCGTCTTCCCGGCGAGTGCGGCCGGAGCGAGGTCGGATTCGGTGAGCGCGAAAACCGGAAGGCTGGCGAAGACGGCGAAAGCCGCGAGCAATGAGGGGGTGGTCTTGAACATGACGCGCATGTTCCAACGCATTTTTTGCCGCGGGGCAATTCCAAAGCTCGCTGTGGATTCGATCCGCGCGGATCGACCCATTGCGGAATTTCCCGTTTGACCTGCCCGGGAGGGCCTGCAAGTGTCCCGCCAGTGAACAGCACTCTCAACGGCAATCTCCCGCGCCCCCTTCTTCTAGGGTTGGCCACCCGTTGACCTATTTTCTTTGCTTCACTTTAGTTCCCCGGCCTCGCCATCTTTTCGGCGGCCAACTTCTTGTTTTTCCGAACCCATTTCTTTTTCCATGCACTCATCTTCCTTGTCCAAATACCGGCCATTTCCACCCGTCCAGTTGCCCGACCGCACCTGGCCAGACCAAGTCATCGACCACGCACCCGTCTGGTGTTCGGTGGACCTTCGCGATGGAAACCAGGCGCTCCCGCAGCCGATGTCCGTGGATGAGAAACTCGAGTTCTTTGATCTGTTAGTGCGCGTCGGATTCAAGCAGATCGAGGTCGGTTTTCCCTCCGCCGCGGACACGGAGTTCAACTTCCTGCGCCGCCTGATCGATGAAAACCGCATCCCGGAAGACGTCACCATCCAGGTGCTGGTGCAAACCCGCGAGCACCTGATCCGCCGCACATTCGAAGCCATCGACGGAGCGAAGCGCGCCATCGTCCACATCTACAACTCCACTTCGCCGCTCCAGCGCCGCGTCACGTTCAACGACGCTTCGCGCGAATCGATCCGCGACATCGCCATCGAAGGCGCGAAGCTGGTGAAGGAGCTGGTTCCCACGATTCCGCGCACCGAGGTGGTGCTGCAATACTCGCCCGAATCGTTTTCCGATACCGAACTGGATTTCTCTCTGGAGTGTTGCAACGCCGTGATCGGCATCTGGCAGCCCACACCTGATCGAAAAATGATCATCAACCTGCCGGACACCGTCCAGTGGGCCACGCCGAACATCCACGCGGACATGATCGAATGGATGTGCCGCCACCTGAACCGCCGCGATTCGCTGTTGGTCTCGTTGCACACCCACAACGACCGCGGCACCGGCGTGGCCGCCACCGAGCTCGGCCTGATGGCCGGCGCGGACCGCGTGGAGGGCACGCTCTTCGGAAACGGCGAGCGCACCGGCAATCTGGACATCGTCAACGTGGCGCTCAACATGAACAGCCACGGCATCCCCACCGGCTTGGATTTCTCCGACCTGCCCGCCATCCGTTCGGTCTATGAACGCGTGACGCGCCTCAACGTGCCCGAGCGCCAACCCTACGCCGGCGAGCTCGTGTTCACCGCGTTTTCCGGCTCCCACCAGGACGCGATCAAGAAAGGCCTCGACCGTCGCGAGAAGGAAACCAAAGCCGACCCCAACATCCCATGGGGCGTGCCTTACCTCACCATCGATCCGCAGGACATCGGCCGTTCCTACGAAGCCATTATCCGCATCAACTCACAGTCCGGCAAAGGCGGAGTCGCCTACGTGCTCGACCGCGAACACGGCTTCGATCTGCCGAAAACCATGCATCCGCAAGTCGGCAAGCGCATCTACGACATGGCGGACGAACTCGGCCGCGAACTCGCCATCGACGAGATCCGCGAAGCGTTCTTCCGCGAGTTCGTCAACGTCGCCAGTCCGCTGGACGTCGTCGATTACGAACTCATCCACGGCGTCGGCGAGCGCGGCCAGGTGAAATGCCAGGCCAGCATCCTGCACCACGGCGAGATGCGCGGCATCGAAGGCCTTGGAAACGGTCCCATCAATTCCTTCGTCCACGCCCTCGAAAACGCCGGGCTCAAGGACTTCAAGGTCACCGACTACCGATCCCACGCTGTTAGAGGCGGATCGGACGCCAGCGCCGCCGCCTACGTCCAGGTCCAGTCCGACGACGGGCGCATCCTCTGGGGCGCCGGCGTCGATCCCTCCATCGAAATGGCCGGCCTCAAGGCGCTGGTCACCGCATGGAATCTGCTCAGGCCGTGATCTCGTAGGCGCGCTGGTGACAGCGCGTGGAACCCTGCCTTCTAACGAAAACGCCGCCGGAGCGAATTCGGCGGCGTTCGTTTCAAAAACCGGGAAAGCGTTTCTTACTTCGAGAAATAATCGTTCACGCCCTCTTGGTTCGGGGTCATGGCGTCGTCGCCTTTCTGCCAGTCCATCGGGCAGACTTCGCCGTGTTGTTCGAAGTGCTGCAGGGCGTCCACCACGCGCAGGCACTCGCGGATCGAGCGGCCGAGCGGCATGTCGTTGACGACCTGGTGGCGCACGATGCCGTCGCGGTCGATGAGGAAGAGGCCGCGGTAGGCGACGAGTTCGCCGGTCACGGTGATGTTCTCGTCCTCATCCACTTCGTAGCCGCCGGCGAGCACGTCGTAGTCTTCGGAGATGGTCTTGTTGATGTCCGCGACGATCGGATAGGTCACGCCCTGGATGCCGCCCTGGTTGCGCGGCACTTGCAGCCATGCCCAGTGGGAAAACTCGGAATCCGTCGAGCAGCCGACGACCGCGACGTTGCGCTTTTCAAACTCGGCGAGCTCTTCCTGGAAGCGGTGCAGCTCGGTGGGGCAGACGAAGGTGAAGTCCTTCGGATAGAAGAAGAGCACGACGTATTTCTTGCCCTTGTATTGATCGAGCGAGAAATCCTCGATGATGGTTTCGCCTTTGACGGCCTTGGCGCGGAATGAGGGGGCGGGCTTGCCTACGAGAACGGACATGGTGTGCGATGGTTGAAATGAAACGCGCCGCAAGCGCGCGGCGCGGCGAGGTAGGGCGCGCCCTCCTGGCGGGCAAGCCATTTTTGATTGGTCGCGCGCCGTGAATTTGGCCACTCTGCATGGGTATTTTATGAAAACCGTCTTCCTGCCGATTGCCACCATCCTCACCTTGGCCCATGCCGCCGAGATCCCCGCGAAACAAGCGCCGAACATCATCGTCATCGTTTCCGACGATCAAGGCTATGCAGATGCCGGTTTCCAAGGGTCCAAGGACATCCCCACGCCGGAGCTCGACCGGATGGCGAAAGACGGCGTCCGCTGCACGCGTGGCTACGTCACCGCTCCGGTATGCAGCCCGACCCGTGCCGGACTCATGACCGGCCGTTATCAACAGCGCTTCGGCCATCACAACAACATCGTGGCGGAGGCGGCCTTGCCCATCGCCCACACGCCCACCGACGAGACACTCCTGCCGCAGGTGCTTGGCAAGGCGGGCTATCACACCGCGATGGTCGGAAAGTGGCACCTCGGCCTGCAGGACGGCTGCCGTCCGTATGAACGCGGGTTCCAGGAGTTCTTCGGCATCATCACCGGCGGGCACGATTATTTCGTCAACGATCCGGAAGAACGCGCGTCAGGGGACGGCAGCTACAAGGCCCGCATCGAGCGGAATGGACCGCGCGGCGAGAAGGTTCCGGGTTATCTCACCGATGCATTCGGCGCGGATGCCGAGCGGGTGATCCGTGAGTCACACGAGAAGCGTCCAGGGAAACCGCTTTTCCTCTACCTCGCCTTCAACGCGCCGCACACGCCGACACAGGCTCCGGATGATCTAACGGACTCGATGCCCGTCACGCTTGAAGGAAAGAACCGCCGCACCTATGCCGCGCAGATCGCCGCGATGGATGGAGCCATCGGCAAGGTGCGCAGCGCGCTCAGGGAAACCGGTATGGATCAGAACACCTTCATCGTTTTCTTCTCGGACAACGGCGGCGCGAAATTTCCGTTCTACGACAACACGCCCCTTCGCGATCACAAGGGTTCCTTGTATGAGGGAGGGATTCGCGTTCCGTTTCTCGCTGTCTTGCCGGGGCGGATTCCCGCGGGGCGGGTGTGCGATGTGCCTGTCACCTCACTCGATGTGTTCGCCACGGCATGCGCGCTGGCAGGCATCACGCCTGAGACCGCGAAATCGCTCGACAGCCGTGACATGCTGCCGGTTCTAACAGGGGCTTCGGAGAAAGCGGCCCACCAGACGCTCTTCTGGGACTTTCCTGCCGCTGGCCGCGCGGTATGCGACGGCGATCTCAAGCTGGTGCTCGCGAAGGATGCCAAGCCCCAGCTCTTTGATCTATCCAAGGACGTGGGTGAAAAGCACGATCTGGCGGATCAACATCCCGAACAGGTGAAGCGGCTCACCGGTTTGCTGGAGAAGTGGCAGGAGGGCAACGCCAAGCCTTTGTGGGGACCGGGCAGCGGCACGCCTCCTCAGCAATCGGGGAGGGAAAAGCTTTTTGGTCAGCGGGACAGGAACAACGATGGCAGGATCTCGAAAGACGAGTTCATGGCCGTGCAGAAGGACCCGGCCGAAGGGGGGAGGCGTTTCGAGAAGTTTGACACCAACAAGGACGGGACGCTGGATCGGGACGAATTCGTCCGCATGGGCAAGTGATCCGTTGGGCGGGGAAACCATCAACATGGATTCTAAATGCCACGCGCCTCTGATCGGCCGATCGAGAAACGAGATCTTTGATCCGGACGTCTGGAATGAAAAACCGCCCGCACGGTGGTGACCATGCGGGCGGCTGTGGGATTGAGCTGGTGAGATCAGGACAGTCGCGCCGCTAACAACTCGCGTTGGAAGATGAGTTCCTTCGGCATGTGGTCGTAGAGATCGATGAAGAACTCTCCCTGGCTGACGAGTTCGGCTTTCCACTCGGTGCGATTGAAGGCCATGACCTTGTCGAACGAGTCTTTGGAGAATCCGTCGAGTCCTTCGATGTTGAAGTCCTCGAAGGCCGGGGTCCAGCCGATCTGGGTTTCGTGGCCGGCGGCGGCGCCGTGGCAGCGTTTCACGATCCACTCGATGACGCGCATGTTCTCGCCGAATCCGGGCCAGAGGAATTTGCCTTCCTCGGACTTGCGGAACCAGTTGACGTGGAAGAAACGCGGCAGGTGCGTGAGGTAGCGGCGCATTTCCAGCCAGTGGCCGAAGTAGGCGCCCATGTTGTAGCCGGCGAAGGGCAGCATGGCCATCGGATCGCGGCGGACCTTGCCGATCGTGCCGAAGGCGGCGGCGGTCATTTCCGAACCCATCGTCGCGCCCAGATAGACACCGTGGCTCCAGTTGAAGGCTTGGAAGACGAGCGGCATGGTCGTCGCGCGGCGGCCGCCGAAAACGATGCCATCGATGGGCACGCCGTCTGGGTTCTGCCATTCGGGATCGATCGACGGGCACTGCACGGCGGGCGCGGTGAAGCGGGCGTTGGCGTGGGCGCAGACGCGGCCGCAATCGGGCGTCCAGTCCTGGCCGGTCCAGTCAATGGCGTGAGCGGGCGGCGCTCCGTCCATGCCTTCCCACCAGACGTCGCCATCGTCTGTTAGGCCGACGTTGGTGAAGATGCAGTTTTCCTTGATGGACTCCATCGCACGCGGGTTGGTGCTGTAAGCGGTGCCGGGAGCCACGCCGAAGTATCCGGTTTCCGGATTGATGGCGTGGAGCTTGCCGTCCTCATGCGGCCAGAGCCAGGCGATGTCGTCGCCGATGATGGTCGTTTTCCAACCGGCTTCCTGATAGGACTGCGGCGGAATGAGCATGGCGAGGTTGGTTTTTCCGCAGGCGGACGGGAAGGCGACGGAGAGGTAGGTCTTCTCACCCTGCGGGTTTTCCACGCCGACGATGAGCATGTGCTCGGCCATCCACTTGTGCTCGCGGGCGATGTTCGAGGCGATGCGCAGCGCGAGGCACTTCTTGCCTAACAGCGCGTTGCCGCCGTAACCGGAGCCGTAGGACATGATCTCGCGGGTTTCCGGGAAGTGGACGATGTATTTGTCCTCGTTGCAGGGCCAGGAAACATCGGCTTGGCCGGGTTCCAACGGCGCGCCGACGGAGTGGAGGCAGGGAATGAAACCGCCATGTCCGTCGCGGTTCTTGTTCACCGCGCCGGAGGCTTCGTCCTCAAGGCGCTTGAGCACGTGCGCGCCCATGTGGGCCATGATGCGCATGTTGACGACGACGTAGGCGCTGTCCGTGATCTCTATTCCGATTTTGGCGAGCGGCGAGTCCAGAGGACCCATGCAGAAGGGGATGACATACATCGTGCGGCCCTTCATGCAGCCTTTGAACTTCTCGTTGAGCTTGACACGCATCTCGGCGGGATCCGCCCAGTGGTTGGTGGGTCCGGCTTGATCCGGGCGCTTCGAGCAGATGAACGTGCGGTCCTCGACGCGGGCGACGTCCGATGGTGTGGAGCGGGCGAGGAACGAATTCGGACGTTTCTCGGGGTTCAGGCGGGTGAAGGTGCCTTTTTCCACCATCATGGAAGTGAGGCGGTCCCATTCGGCTTGGGAGCCATCGCACCACTCGACGGCGTCGGGCGTGCAGAGGGCGGTCATTTCATCCACCCACTTCTGGAGGGCGGCGTGCGTGGTTTTCGTTTGACTCATAGCGTGGACATATCACGCCGATGACCCGCAACTTGGCAATGCGAAGCGGAAAACCGATTGGGAATTGTCAGAAAATGCGGAGGGAGTCCGGGTCATTCCGCGTTTTCCGCCGCGCTCAGCGTTTCCACTGCAACGAGGCAGACATCGTCGTCATAGTTCCGGCGTCGTTGAAACGCGGTGACATCACACACGATCTTGGCCGGCATCGCGGCCATGGGTCCATCCAGCGCTTGGTCGAAGCTCCGGATCAGCCGCTCGATTCCGAAGATCTCGCCCGCGGGGTTTTCAGCCTCCAGCGCGCCATCGGTGAACAGCAGAAAAACATCGCCGGGCTTCATGACGGACTCGTGGGTCCGGAATTTCGCTTCATCGATCAACCCCAGCGCAGGCTGGTGCTGGGGTTCCGTCCACAATGGCTCCGGTGGCCTTCCGCTGCCGCGCCGCACCCTCAGCGGTGCCGGGTGACCGGCCACGGCCCACTTGGCCTTGCCGTGAAAGGTATCCAGAATCAGGAAAAACGCCGTCACGAACAAAGTCTGCCCGCTGCGCGAAATCACATCCAGCAGGTGGCGGTTGAGGTCTGAGAGAAAAAGCCCCGGATCATCGGTCTTGTGCGAGTGGTTTCTAACAAGCGCCCGCAGGATCGCCGTGATCAGCGCCGAGCGGGCTCCGTGCCCCATGACGTCCGCGATCAGCACGCCGGCGCGGTTTTCATCCATTTCGATCAGGTCGAAAAAATCCCCTCCCACCGTGGATGCGGGCTGATAGAAGTGGGCGAACTGCAGCCGCAACGGAGTGGATGCGGCCCGCGCGGGAAACTCCGGATACTCAGTTGGCATCAGGGAGTTTTGAAACTCACGTGCCAGTTCGAGGTCCTCGCGGATCACCGAGGTCTTTGCCGCCACTTCGGCTACCAGCTCCCGATGATACGCCAGCACTCGGGAGCCCATCACCGCGAAGTCCGATGACAATGCTTCGATCTCGTCACCGGTCCGGATGTTTTGAATCGTCAGCCAATCCGACTCCGCCTTCTCGTGTTCCTCCGCCATCTGAATTTCGTCCTGCCTGCCCTTGGTCTGCGTGGCAGTGGCGGCGAGCGATCTGGCAGCCCTGCCGAGCGTTTCCAGCGGGAGGAGGATGTTGCTTCGAATAAGCTGGAAGCCCACAAGCGTGCAAACGGTGAGCATAGCCGCCGCCGCGATGCCGATCTGCAGGAAATTCCGCTGCAGCGGGCCCACCACCTCGTCGCGGGATGAAGAGAACAACACATACGCGTTGGGAGTTCCCTGCGTCATGCCCAGCGCCACATGGCCGATCAAGCGCGCCTCCCCGCCTGTTTCGACGGCCTCCAACCATCCCCGGGGAAACCTGCGGATCGATTCCAGTGCTTCCGACGGGAGGCTTTCCGAGAGTGTTTCGAATCCGGATCGAGAGCTTGCTAGAATCCTCCCATCCGGCAGTGCGATTTCCCACCGTTCGCCCTTGGCCTCTCCGTCAAATCCGAGGCGCCTGAATAATGACGTCACGTTCACGGACATTTTCACCGCACCCATGCTTTCGCCATTGCGGTGAAGTGCCAGCACCACATCGAGGGAGAAAACATCCGCACTGTCGTCGAATTTCAGAGAGTCCGTCCAGAAACGCCGATCTGCCAGTCCTTTGCCGACGATCCACCACTCCTCATCCGCCTGGTTGAAATCGCTCGCCTTCCCGGTCGCCGCGGCCAGCCGTCCCCAGCGGTCCGTCACCAACACCTCCGCCACTTCCGGGTGGAGCGCCTGAAACTCCCGCAAACTCGCGGATCCCTCATTCTCCAAAATCCCTGCCACTGCCGAATCCGTCACGGCCATGGATGACCAGGATTCATCCAGCCTCCGGGTGCTCTCGGCGATCTCATCCGATGTCCTCGTTTGAAGTCCCTCATTGATGGAATGAACCCACGCCCTCAAGCGGGGATCCGCCTCGATCCACGTGGCAAGAGTTTCGCCCTGGCAGGTGGATGCCTGTTCGATCGCCCTCACCAGCGTGAGGGCCTCCATCTCGTGGAGCTTTCCGCGCTCCGCCAGCAGATGTTGGTAGCCGTTGCTTTCAAAAACCGCCAGACCCACGACGAATGGCAGGGCCGCCGCCACCAGCAAGGCAACGACAAATTTCCCTTTAAGCCCCAATCCACCCAGTCTCATGGGGCCTACATACATGAATGCCGGCCCGGCATCCATCCCCAACTGACGGAAGGCCGGCACAACATCTCTGATAGGGTCCTTGAAATCACCAGCCGCACCCGGCTGCTGGAACCGCACCTCCGGAAAATCCGACCGATTCCATCCCGCCCTCGATCCGCGGAATTCATGCAGGATGTCCCATGATCATGGGACACCGAATTTTATGCCCCGGTCGCCGATGAAGTCCCATTTCCGGCCATAAGTCCCCATCAAAACTCTGGAATCGAACCTGGAAATGCGGAATTTCATCCCGTGGAAGAGCGATCTCGTTGAGATCGTAACCGATTAACCCACAACAAGAAACAGAAACGATGACACTCCCTTGATCCACACCCGTCCAGACCCCTGACGATTTTTTCCAAAATTCCGCAAAATTTCCTTGCCGTCCCACCCCTTGCATTGTTTCCTCATCACGAAACCTATGCGTCCGCAAAGGTGCTGTTTCTGGAAAAACGACAAAACAGTTTCCCCCGCAAAACGCTTCGACAAACCAAACACCTCGACAAAAAATCCTCAAACCAACCAACCTCAATCCTGTCATGAAACCTCTCTCATACGCTCTCCTCGCCGCCGCAGCCGCCTGCGGTCTGGCCTCCGCCGAAACCGCTTACACCACTCCGGTGGGCTATGTTACCCTTGGAAACAACGGCTCCATTCCAGCGACCACGGATATGACTGTTGCGATCCCGCTGGATCGTTCCGCGGTCTACGCTGGTACTACTGCGAGCACTTCAGGGAGCACTCTCACGATTTCGGGCACACCAGCTTTTACTGTTGGCCAGTTCACCGCCGCCCCGCACTACCTTAAAATTGAATCGGGGGCGGCTAGCGGTCTGATTGCCTTGATTACCGCGAATACCGCAGATACGGTGACGGTTGCGTTTCAAAACACAGATTCTTTTGCTGGAATTGTTGCTGCCGACAAAATTTCAATTCGTCCCGCTTGGACGGTGCAGAGTCTCTTTGCTGGAAACACCATCCCTGACTTCTGTGAGTTTGGTGTTTGGGAGGGATCCGTTGGTACCGACTTGGCACCGGATAAAGTGTACTACAACTTTGCTGGAGATTGGTTCGACCAAGCAGATGATAGTGACGCCAATAACGTCGTCATCTATCCCAATGAAGGTTTTCGCCTACGCAATACTTCGGGAACTGCGATTGCCGGGTTGGCGGTGAGCGGTGAAGTGCCATTGGCTAAGAGCCGTGTTTTCATCAATGGCAATGCAACTCAGAACGATACGCGTATTTCCTATTTTTCGCCTGTGGACGAGGTTATTGGTGTTGCCAATATTGGTGCTGGGGACTTCGACCAGTTGCTTGCATTTGATGTGACAGCTTCAGGGCTGGATAATGCGCCCTTGTTCACCTACTACTATTTCGCGGGCTCTTGGTATGATGCCTCGGATGATTCCGATGTCACCGGGACTGTTTCGATCAAACCGGGATTGGGTTACATTTATCGTTCGGAAGCCGGACGTGCGGATACCGTTCTCTCTGATCAACAAACATATGTCCCAACACTCTGAGAAAGCCGGCTTTTCGAAATTTAGCTCTTGAATCACTAAACACCAAAACACACATCACATATGAAAGCACTAAAATCGTTGGCGCTGCTCGTGGCGCTGTCCGGACTTGCCTCCGCGGCGACGGTTAACATCCAGATTTCTCAGGGTGCAAACCAAGCCACAAACTTTGCTAACGCAGATGGCACGGTCAGCAATGGGCTTGTCTGGGGTCTCATGATCTCAACGGCGAACACATCGTTTTCCGTATTCGACCAGGGCTTCACTCTCAGCACTTCTCTGAGTGGAACTCTGATTCCGGGCACTGATGATTACTTCATCTCGTCGTCAGTTCTCACCGCTCAGGGAACAACTACCGATGCTGCCAACCCAGGGAAAATCAACATCATGAATGGCATCGTGGTAAACGACGCTCTCACGAACCTCATGGTCACAGGTAATCAATTTGCCATCGTTTGGTTCGATAGCACAGTTACATCCGCTACACAGAGCCTTCAGGGTGGAATGAAATATGGCCTGATCACTGATGCAGCTTGGACCATCCCTGCAGGTGGCGCAACTCGCAATATTTCCGCATCATTTGCCGGAAGTCCTGATCCGATCAAGCAAGCGAATGGGTTTACCGTCACTGGAGTTCCTGAGCCTTCCGCCGCGCTTCTCGGTGCAATTGGTGCTCTCGGTCTCCTTCGCCGTCGCCGAATCTGATCAAGATGTTGTCTGAAATACTTTCAAAGGCGGGGTTCACACCCCGCCTTTGTTGTATGTGCGAGCCACACTGAATCCAGAACGGGATTTCCCGTTTATCGAATATTGAATGGTGAGCCGCCGCCGGAGTGTGTTGAAGTTTTGCTACGTTCCAGACGGTATGGCATGAGTCTCCTCTGCGAGGTTCATAAGCGCAGCAAAGGAGCCCTATTGTAGCCGGGGGATAACTGAAAAACTACAAAATCACGGCCGTAGAGTGCTAGATGATGGTGGAGACCGATGCTCCGACTCAACGGTTTCGCTAGATCGAAGGGGTTTCGTGTTCAACTTGATCTACCAATGAAATATCGCACCATGGCAGTTGCCGGATCCCTCCTGTTTCTGGGATTGGCGATTTGGCTTATTATCCATTTCACGGATGAAGGATCCCTGGCAAGCTCGGATTCCAAGCTCGAACCGAAGAATCGACTGGAAATCACCAAGAAATCCAAGCGAATCCGTCCGGAATCAAATCCATACAAACACTCCATTTCTGATGTGACCAGACGTACATCATGGTTATCCGGAGCAGGGAAGATTCCGGAATTGTCCAATGAGCAGCTTGAAAACTACCTGAAACAAAACAAACGCAGTGCTCTTGCGCTGCTGGTTGCTTCTCGAGTTCGGAAAGATTTGGAGTTTCTGCGTGAAGCTGTTCGAAATGAACCAAACAACAAAGTTGTTCAGCTTGAACTTGCGATTCGAAGCACAGTTCGTGAAGAAAAACTCGCTGGGCTTGAGAGATTTCGACAGATGGATCCAAACAACAGTTACGGAGACTATTTGGCGGCTTTGATTGGATACCAACAAGGGCGAAAGGAGAATGCCCTTGGCGATCTTGAGAAAGCGCAAGCTCACATACTGTTTGGTTTTCCCGTGGCTGAGGTCCGCCAAGCACTTGAGGACGCCTTTATCTCCGCAGGGTATACACCCGTTGAGGCGAAAGCCGCAGCGCTCTTTGGACAGCCGAGTCTGTATCATACCCCATTGAATCAATTGGCCGGGTATCTTGCGAATTCCGCTGTTACTGTCCAGGCGTCAGGAGATGTAGAGCTGGCAAACCAGTTCGTTAAAATCGGTCTCAATCTAAGCAGTAAAGCTGTGGAAAGTTCAAGCTTGATTATCACGGACTTGATTGCAAACACGATTGAAACTCGGATTCTCAAAGTAATGCCAGTGAACTCCAATCTTCCGAATTCCAGCATCTCCGTTGCGCAGCGATTGGCGGAGCTCGAAATAAACCGTCAGGAATTCAGTTCACTGGTATCCGATATGCCAGACCTTCAAATGAAAATGTCCGAAAGTGGTTTTCTCAAATACCTAAAACGAATTGAGGGTGACGGGGAAGTTGCTGTTTTGCGCGAATTGCGGTATAAGAACTCAATTGACTCGAAGTGAGTAAGCGGGGTCCGAAGCGCCGTTCATAGGGATTTGCCCGGTTTTCATCATAGCGGTCATAGTTGACCCGCTAAATTCAAGATCCCAATTCAAGATCCCAGACAAAATGTGTAGAATCCGCTTGCCAGTAGAGACTGCTCGGCCAGTATGGGGGTATGAGCAGCAGGCGATGGTTGGCTCCGTGGAAGGAATCGGTGGAAAAGCCGGCGATTTACCACTGCATTTCGCGAGTGGTGGATCGTCGATTCGTGTTTGGGGACGAGGAGCGCGAGCATTTCCGGATGTTCATGCGCATGCAGGAGAATTTCTCGGGCTGCCGGGTGCTTTCCTACTGTGTGATGTCCAACCATTTCCATCTTCTGCTCGAAGTGCCGCCCATGCCGGAGGAAGGAATTTCGGATGATGAACTATTGAAACGGCTTTCCGCGACGAATTCAGAAGCGTTTGTCGCTGTGGTGGCCAAGGAACTTTCGGAGGCGCGTGCCCAGGGACTGGATGAACGGGTTGCGGAAATCCGTGGCCGCTTCACCTACCGGCTGCATGATTTGAGCGAGTTCATGAAAACCCTGCTCCAGCGCTTTACCCGTTGGTTCAACCGCACACATCAGCGCAGCGGGACGCTATGGGAGGGGCGCTACAAGAGCGTGATCGTGGAAAGCGGGATCGCGGCGCGGACGATGGCAGCCTACATTGATCTCAATCCAGTGCGAGCGGGGATGGTTACGGATCCGGCGGATTACCGCTGGAGCAGTTACGGGGAGGCTGTTGGCGGAGGGGCGAAGGGAAATGGGAAGAAGGCCCGCGAAGGTTTGGTCCGCGCATGCATGAGCCAACACGGTGCGGGTTTTGAAGCGGACAAATGGAAGGAGGTTTCGCGAATCTATCGGCGGACCATGGGCCTGGCGCTGGGCAGGAAAAGCGGTAAGGCGGAAATGGATAGAAGTCTTGCGAGATCGCAGATGAACACGGCGGAAGCACTGCAAGCGGAGGAAAACGGAACAGTTCTGCCGGATTTGGCTTTCCCAGCCATGTTGCGCCGTCGGGTGAGATATTTCACGGACGGTGCAGTGATCGGGAGCAAGGCGTTTGTGAACGAAGTGTTCGCCGCGACCCGGGATCGATTCACGGCGAAGCGCCAGGACGGTGCCCGCAGAATGAAGGGTGCGGGCAGGCCGGCTGCGGGAGTCTTGTGGAGCGTCCGGGATCTGAGGGTGGACACCACGTGACTCCGATGTCCGGATACCCAAGCCCGACGGATCAATGGCGGTATTTCCGCTTGAACGTAAGAGCGGCGGTGGATTTCGAGATGATGCCTTGCAGGTAGGCTACTTCCTCGGCGTCCATGCTGTGGTCCACGTTGGCGAGTTTCTCCTGAGCGCGCTTGATGGCAGCCTCGGCGTTTTGTTCGTCGATCTCCGCCTCGCCGAGGGCCATGTCCGTGAGGACGATGACCTTGGTTTGGGTGACTTCGGCGAAGCCCGAACCTACGGCCATGGTGACGACCTGCCCCTTGTGGAGGTAGCGGAGTTCACCAGGCTTGAGCGCCGTAACCAAACCGGCGTGCATTGGCAGCACTCCGATTTCGCCATCCGCTCCCGGCAGATAGACGTTGTCCACGGAATCCGAGAACACCTTCTTCTCAGGAGTGACGATGTCGAGTTGGAGAGGCATTTGGATAAAGGCTGAAATGCGGAGAAGCTGAAATGCGGAGAAGCTGAAATGCGGAGAAGCTGAAATGCGGAGAAGCTGAAATGCGGAAATCCGACGCGATTAGTCGCGTGAAACGCTGTCGATGCCGCCCTTCATGTAGAAGTTGCCTTCCGGCACGTCGTCGAGTTTGCCATCGAGGATTTCGGCGAAGCCCTTCACGGTGTCTTCGATCGAGCAAAGCACGCCGGAGACGTTGGTGAAGACTTCCGCCACGTGGAACGGTTGGGTGAGGAAACGCTGGATCTTGCGGGCGCGGAAGACCGTCATCTTGTCCTCATCGGAAAGCTCGTCCATACCGAGAATGGCGATGATGTCCTGAAGGTCCTTGTAGCGCTGGAGCACTTGCTGGACACCGCGGGCGACGCGGTAGTGTTCCTCACCGACGATTTCCGGGGCCAGCGCCTTCGAAGTGGAGGCGAGGGGATCGACTGCCGGGAAGAGCGCCTGCTCGGCAAGAGAACGCTCCAGCACCACGGTCGCGTCAAGGTGGGCGAAGGTGTTGGCGGGCGCGGGGTCGGTCAAGTCGTCCGCAGGCACGTAAACGGCCTGGATCGAGGTGATGGAGCCTTTGTTAGTGGAGGTGATCCGTTCCTGGAGACCGGCCATTTCCTCGGAGAGGGTCGGCTGGTAACCCACGGCGGACGGCGTGCGACCGAGCAGTGCGGACACTTCGGATCCGGCTTGGGAGAAACGGAAGATGTTGTCCACGAAGAGCAGCACGTCCTGGTTGTCCTCATCGCGGAAGTGCTCGGCCATGGTCAGCGCGGAGAGCGCGACGCGGAGACGCGCACCCGGAGGCTCGTTCATCTGGCCGTAGCAAAGCGCGACCTTGGAACCTTCCGCAAGGGCGGGAGTGCCGTTGTCATTGAGTTTCACGTGGCCCTTGTCGTCCTTCTCGGTGGCGATAACGCCGGACTCGATCAGTTCCCAGTAGAGGTCGTTTCCTTCACGGGTCCGCTCACCGACGCCGGCGAAGACGGAGAAACCACCGTGCGCCTTGGCGATGTTGTTGATGAGCTCCATGATGACGACGGTCTTGCCGACGCCGGCACCACCGAACATGCCGCCTTTGCCGCCCTTGAGCAGCGGGCAGATGAGGTCGATGACTTTGATGCCGGTGACAAGCACTTCGGTGTTGGCGGATTGTTCCGTGAGCTTCGGAGCGGGGCGGTGGATCGGTGCGCGCAGATTGGCATCAGCCAGAGCGGCGTTTTCGTCCACGAGGTCGCCGGTGACGTTGAAGATGCGGCCAAGAATCTGTTTTCCGACAGGCACGGCGATTGGTTTGCCGGTATCGGTGAGCACCATGCCGCGCTTGAGACCATCGGTGGTGGACATGGCGACCGCGCGCAGCCATCCGTCACCGAGGTGCTGCTGCACTTCGAGCACGAGCTTGGTGTTCACGCCGTTGAGCACGTATTCGATCTCCAACGCGTTGTAGATTTCGGGCAGTTTGCTGGCCTTGGAGAAGTCAGCGTCGATGACGGCGCCGATGATCTGGACGATGGTTCCTTGGTTGCTCATGGGGAAAAAGTGAAGAGTGGGAAGTGGGAAGTGAGAGGCGGATTGGTTTTGCGGAGGAACTTACTCCATCGCTTTCATGGCGGTGGTGATTTCGAGAAGCTCTGCGGTGATCGCGCCTTGGCGGAGCTTGTTGTACTCGAGGGTGAGTTCCTTGATGAACTTCTTGGCGTTGTCCGTGGCGGACTTCATGGCGACCATCCGGGCGGAGTGCTCGGAGGCGCGGGCTTCGACATGGGCCTGGAAAACCTCGTAGTTCACGTAAAGCGGAAGGATCGAGGCGAGCACTTCGGCGGGATTCGGCTCGAATAGATAGTCGTGATCCGGATCGTTCTTGTGCTGCTCGACGGAGAAACCCTTGCCGACGGATTCGAAGGCCTGGTCCTCGCCGGTCTTGTGGCCTTGGATGGGAAGCAGCGTGACGACCTTGGAATCCTGACGCAGCGTGTTGACGAATGAAGTGAACGCGATGGAAACCTTGTCGTAATTTCCTTCGAGAAACTGCTGGGTGATGAACTTCGCGATTGGCCGGGTCTGCGAGAAAGGAACGGGATCCTTCACTGTGAAGTCCGCGATTACTTTCTTGCCGAGCTTCTCACACATCGTGCGCAGCTTGCGGCCGACGGTGACGAAGTGCGCATCCGCCGCGGTGTGCGCGCGGATGGCTTTCGCGAGGTTGGTATTGAGCGGGCCGCAAAGACCTTTGTCCGTTGAGATTACAAGGACCAGCTCGCGGTTTCCTTCGCGGCGCTCGAGCAGCGGGTGGGACTCCTCGTTGAAGTTCTTGCGGATGTCGAACAACACCTGCGTGAGGTGCTGTGCGTATTCGCGGCCGGCGAGCGCCTGATCCTGCGCCTTCTTCATCTTGGCGGCCGCGACAAGCTGCATCGCGCGGGTGATTTGCGCGGTGTTCTTGACGGACTTGATGCGCCGGCGGATGTCGCGGAGGTTGGCCATGGGATCAGAGGACGGAGGTCAGATGTCGAATGTCGGCTGGACAGATGGGATCACTTCCAGGACTTCTTGAAGTCCCCGATGGCCTGTTTGACGGCGTCGACCATGGTCGCGTCCTTCTTGAGGTCCGGCTTTTCGTTGCGGATCTTGTCGAGCAGCTCGGCCTTGCGGGTGGAGAAGAATTCTCCCATCGCGGCTTGGAAACGTTTTACGTCGGTTACGGCCACGTCGTCGAAGTAACCGTTCTGCATCGCGAACAGATAGACGGCTTCCATTTCCATGCCCAGCGGGCTGTATTGGTTCTGCTTGAAGAGTTCCACGATGCGCGCACCGCGGTCGAGTTTCTTCTTGGTGGAGGCGTCGAGGTCGGAGCCGAACTGCGCGAACGCTTGCAGCTCGCGGAACTGCGCGAGGTCGAGCTTGGTGGTGCCGGCCACAGACTTGATCGTCTTGGTTTGCGCGGCGGAACCCACACGGGATACCGAGAGACCCACCGAGATAGCGGGGCGGATGCCCTGATAGAAAAGGTCGGTTTCCAGATAGATCTGGCCGTCGGTGATGGAGATCACGTTGGTCGGAATGTAGGCGGAAACGTCGCCGGCCTGGGTTTCGATGATCGGCAGCGCGGTGAGCGAGCCACCACCCGCGGCTTCGGAGAGGCGGGCGGCGCGCTCGAGCAGGCGGCTGTGCAGGTAGAACACGTCACCGGGATACGCTTCGCGGCCGGACGGGCGGCGGAGGATCAGCGAGACCTGGCGGTAGGCGACAGCGTGCTTGGAAAGGTCGTCGAACACGATCAGGCAGTCCTGACCCTTGTCCATCAGATACTCGGCGATGGCGCAGCCCGCGTAAGGAGCGAGGTATTGCATGGCCGCGGCGTCCGAAGCGGAGGCGGAAACGATGGTGGTGTATTCCATCGCGCCAGCATCCTCGAGGATCTTCTGGGTGCGTGCGACGTTGGAGAGCTTCTGGCCGATGGCGACGTAGATGCAATACAGCGGCTTGTGGTTCTGAAGCTTGCCTTGCTCGGCGGCCTTGTTCTGCTGGGCCTGGGAGATGATGGTGTCCACCGCGATGGTGGTCTTGCCGGTGGCGCGGTCGCCGATGATCAGCTCGCGCTGACCGCGGCCGATGGGAATCATCGCGTCCACGGACATGATGCCGGTCTGCACCGGAACGGAAACCGACTTCCGTTTGATGATGCCGGGGGCGATTTTCTCCATCGGATAGTAAGCGCCTGCGGCGATCTCGCCCTTGCCGTCGATCGGTTGGCCGAGCGCGTTGACCACGCGGCCGAGCACGGCTTCGCCGACTGGCACGGAGAGCAGCTTGCCGGTGGTGCGGCACTGGGCACCTTCGGTGACGGCGGTGTAATCGCCGAGCAGCACGACGCCGACTTCGCTTTCCTCAAGGTTGAGGGCCATGCCGGTGACGCCGCCGCCGAAATCGATCATTTCGTTGAGCATGACGTCGGAGAGTCCTTCCACCTTCGCCACGCCGTCGCCGACCTGACGGACGGTGCCGACATTGGTTTTTTCGACGGAAGAGGTGATTCCGGCGATCTGTTGTTCGATTTCCTGAAGGATGCTGCTCATGGGGAAAGGTGCGATTTATCGGTTGTCGGTTATCAGCGGAGAAACGGTTAGAATG
>DAISZP010000018.1:0-24233 GCA_036824745.1 Luteolibacter sp. | reverse complement strand
GGAATACTATCAGGCGAAAGCCGAGTGGTTCCACGCGCTCGCCGCGAATCCGCACGGCAAGAAACCGGTGGCCGTCATCAACACGGATGACGCGTACGGTTTGCAGCTCGCGGTTTCGCTCGAAGGCAAGCTCCCCGTGCTGCGCTTTGGTTTCAACGTCCACTGCGATTTCCGCGCGAACAACTTCCGCCAGGGCCCCAAGGGCATGGAGTTCGAGCTCGCCGCCAAGGGCAAGACCTTCCTGGTCCGCGCGCCGCTGATCGGGCGCTTCAATGTTTACAACCTGTTAGCCGCCATCGCCGCGGCGAACGCCTGCGGCATCGCGCCGCGCGAGGCCGTCGCCGCCGTGGCCAAGGCTCCGCAGGTCCCCGGCCGGATGGAATACGTCGGCAATGCGGGCGGTTCCACCGTGTTCGTGGACTATGCCCACACTCCGGACGCGCTCGAAAACGCCTGCCGCACCCTCAAGGAGCTCGATCCGCGCCGCCTCATCACCGTCTTCGGCTGTGGCGGGGATCGCGACCGCGGCAAGCGTCCGCTCATGGCCGCCGCCGCCGCGCGCCACAGCGATGCCATCGTCATCACCTCGGACAACCCGCGCTCGGAAGACCCGCTCGCGATCATCCGCGAGATCGAGGCCGGCATGGGCGGCAAGGGCCACATCACCATTCCGGACCGCGCCGAAGCCATCTCCCACGCCGTGATGAATTCTCTATCAGGAGACATCATCCTGATCGCCGGCAAGGGTCACGAAACCACCCAGCAGTTCGCCACGGAGACCATCGACTTCGACGACCGAAAGCACGCATCCAAGGCCATGCGCGACCGCGCCCAGGCCATAGCCGACAAACGATGAAACCACTCACCGCCCAGCAGATCGCCACGATCCTCGGTGCGTCTGTCACCGCGGGCGATCCGTCGGCGCTCGTCACGGCGGGAGTTTCCACCGATACGCGCACGCTTCAGCCGGGCTCCTTGTTCTTCGCCCTGCGCGGGGAGAATTTCGATGGGGATGCGTTCGCTGTTTCCGCATTGGAGAAAGGCGCGGCGGTGGTGATCGTCCACAAGTGGCAGGGAGAGGTTCCTAACAACTCAGCCGTCATCGAAGTGCCGGACACCTTGCGCGCCCTGCAGAAACTCGCCTGCTGGTGGCGCAAACAGCTCGATATCCCCGTGGTGGGCATCACCGGTTCCAACGGCAAGACCAGCACGAAGGACTTCACCACCGCGGTGCTTGCGAGGAAATACCACGTTTCCGCCACCCGCGGGAATCTGAACAACCATATCGGCGTGCCTCTAACGGTTCTCGCCACCAAGCCCGATCACACGGCCGCCGTCTGGGAGATGGGCATGAACCATTCCGGAGAGATCGCGCCGCTCTGCGAGATCGCCCGGCCGAAGTTTGGCATCATCACCAACATCGGCACCGCGCACATCGAGTTCCTCGGTTCGCGCGATGCGATTGCCGAGGAGAAGGGCACGCTCGGACGCGCGCTTCCGCAGGACGGCATTCTTTTCATCCCCGCCACCTGCGATTACAGCGAGTATCTGCGCCAGCGCACCAAGGGCACGTTGGTTCCCGTCGGAAACGGCCGCGGCCTGGTGCGTGCCGAGGATCTGGAGCTTCTGGCAGATGCGACGAACTTCAACCTGGTCATCGAGGGCGAGGGCAAGGTCGCCGTTTCGCTTCCGGTGCCCGGCAAACACATGGTGACCAACGCCCTGTTGGCCGCCGCGGTCGGTTGGAAACTCGGAGTTTCCATCGAGGAGATCGCCGCCGGTCTATCAGCCGCTTCACTCACGGGCGGCCGCCTCAAGCGCTACGAATGCAAGGGCGTCACCGTGATCGACGACACCTACAATGCGAATCCCGAATCGATGGCCGCCGCGATCGAAACCCTGGCGGACACGCCGGTGACGAACGGCGCGAGGAAGTTCATCGTGCTCGGCCGCATGGGCGAGCTCGGTCCGCACGGACCCGCCGCCCACGCGCGCACCGGAGAACTCGCGGTGAAACGCGGCCTCCACCTGATCGCCGTGGGCGAGGGTGCCGAAGGCATCGCCACCGGTGGCGGCAACGCACCGCATTTTCCCCGTCTCGACGAAGCCGCCGAATGGCTCTCCTCGAACGTGAAGTCCGGCGATGTGGTGCTCTTCAAGGGCAGCCGCACCGCGACGGTTGAAAAAGTCATGAACGCCGCATTCCCCCCCAACTGAACGATGCTTCCCGCGATTTACGATTTCTGGTTAGAAGCCTTCAAACAAGGCGAGTCCTGGGCGGTCTCGTGCAGTTTCCTCAACCTCTTCCAATACATCACCTTCCGCGCCGCGTGCGCCGGATTGCTGGCCTTCGTGCTCTCGCTCATCATCGGTCCCCGGGTGATCCGCAAGTTGATCTCGCTCAAGGTCGGCCAGCCGATCCGTTCCGCCGAGGAGGTCCACAAGCTCGCCGAACTCCACGGCGGGAAAATCGGCACGCCCACCATGGGTGGCGTGCTGATCCTCGGCACGGTGCTCGTTTCCACGCTCGTCTGCGCGCGGCCTTTCAATCCCTTCGTCGCGGTCTGCGCCTGCACCATGGCCGCTTGTGGTTTGTTAGGCCTTTGCGACGACTATAAGAAGGTGAAGGAGAAAAAGTCCGACGGCGTGAGCGGACGGACGAAACTTTTCTGGCAGTTCACCATCGCGCTCATCGCGGCGGCGTTCATTTATTTCAAACCGGAAATCTCAGGCATCGGAGCCACCCCTGCCCAGCTCGCGGCGGGCGAGGCCGGATACACGCTGGGCAAGGCCGGTCCTCTCGACATCGGATCGATCTGTTTCCCGCTATTCAAGGTGCCGCTCCTGAGCCTCGGCATTCTGATCATCCCGTTCTTCGCGCTGGTCATCGTGGGCACATCCAACGCGGTGAATCTAACCGACGGTCTCGACGGCCTCGCCACCGGCTGCACGATCAGCACGGCGCTCGCCTACTCGCTGCTCGCCTACCTCGCGGGCCACTATTTCATGGCGGTGGAGTACCTTGTCATTCCTCACAACCTCTACATCGGCGAACTCGCCGTGTTCCTCATGGCGCTGGCTGGGGCGGCCTTCGGTTTCCTGTGGTTCAACTGCCATCCTGCCAAGGTCTTCATGGGGGACACCGGATCGCTCGCCATCGGCGGCGCGCTCGGAACGGCCGCCATCTGCACCAAGCAGGAGCTGCTGCTCGTCATCATCGGCGGCATCTTCGTGATGGAGGCGATGTCCGTCATCCTCCAGGTCGGCAGTTTCAAGCTGCGCAAGAAACGCATCTTCAAGATGTCGCCCATCCACCACCATTTCGAATTGTTAGGTTGGCATGAGAGCCAGGTGATCATCCGCTTCTGGATCCTCTCGATCATGTTCGCCTTGTTCGGTCTCGCCATTCTCAAGATCGCCTGAAACACCCATGAGTCTCACCGGAAAACATGTCGCCATTCTCGGAGCGGGCCGCAGCGGCCGCGCCGCGGCGACGCTCGCCCTGCGCGAGGGCGCCCGCGTGTCCGCATGGGACGCCGCCGGGCCGGACGCCTTCACCGGCATGCCCGGCGTGGTCGAGATCCATCCGCACGCGACCGAGGAACAAGGCGAGGCGGTGGTTTGCGACCTCCTCGTGGTGAGTCCCGGCATCGACACCTACGGCTCCTACGTCGCCGCGTTTTCGAAGAACGCCGGCGAGGTGATCGGCGAGGTGGAACTCGCGGCGCGTTTCTATCAGGGGAAAATCGTCGGCATCACCGGCACCAATGGCAAAACCACCACCACCGAGCTTGTCAGCCGCATCCTCGCCCATGCGGGACTCGGCGGCACGCCCTGCGGAAACTACGGCACGCCCTTCGCGGAAGTCGTGCTACAGCCGAATCCGCCGGCAGCGGTTGCCTTGGAACTCAGCTCGTTCCAGTTGGAAACCATCCGCACGCTGCACCCGGTGGTTTCCGTGTGGCTGAATTTCGCGCCGGACCACATGGACCGCTATCCGACGGTGGACGCCTATCTGAACGCGAAACTCCGGATTTTCGAAAACCAAACCGCGGAGGACACGGCGGTGATCCGCGACGGTGAGGAATTTTCCAGCATTCTCGCGAAGGCGACGCGTTTCTCCACCACCGATCCGGAGTGTGAATGGTTCTCTAACGGAATCGTCGTCCTGCATGGCGGCGAAACGTGGCTGGACATGGAGCACGGCACCGGCCTGCGCGGACTTCACAACGCCGAGAACGCGATGGCGGCGATGGCCGCTTGCAAGGCGCTTGGGATCGATGCCAACACCATGCGCGAGGCGCTTCGCGGATACGCTCCTCCTCCGCACCGCTGCGAGTTGATCCGCACGCTCGACGGCGTCGAGTATCTCAACGATTCCAAGGCGACCAATCTCCACGCCCTCGAGAGCGCACTGCGTTCCCAAACCCGCCCGGTGGTGCTCATTGCGGGAGGAAAGGAAAAGGGTCTGGACTACCAGCCGGTGGTGCCGCTTCTACGCGAGAAGGCGCTGGCAGCCGTCACCTTCGGCCAGATCGCGCGCCCGCTCGCCGCCTTGTTCGCCGATGCGGTGCCTTGCGAATCCGTCGCCACGCTGGCGGACGCGGTTTCCGCAGCCCGCAGCCTCGCACCGCGCGGCTCCACCGTTCTCCTGTCTCCCGGGACCTCGTCCTTCGATCAGTTTTCCGGATACGAGCAACGCGGAAACGCATTCCGCGATCTTGTCCACCAGCTTCGCTAACAACTTGTCTCCCATGAAACACCAGACTCTCCCCGTCAAACGCAAGCCTGTCCAAAAGGGTGTGTTCCGCCGTCTCAGCGCGGTCACCAACCGCAACCGGAAACAGCGCGTCGCCGCCACGGCCACCGCGCCTCTGCCGGAAGCCGAAATGGATGAGGGCGGTTCGAAGGTCTCACGCGCGCTCACGATCATTTTCCTGATCCACATCGTCGCGATCGGCCTGATTTTCATCCATCAGAAATTCCTCGACGGCCGTCCGTCCGAAACCGCCGATGCCGCGAAAACCGCGGAAGCCGCTCCCGTGGTCGAGAAGCCGAAGGAAACCCTGCCGCGTCTGACAGGCGGCGAGAAGATCCACGTGGTTCGAGCGGGCGACAACTATTCACGCATCGCCGCCGCGGAAGGAGTGGATGAAGGCGATCTCCGCCTGATCAACCAGCACGTCGATATCCGCCCCGGCCTGCTATTGAAGATTCCGCCGCAGCGCATCGTGGCCGGGGAGTCGGCGGAGATCACCGAGATCCGCAGGCAGACACCTTCCGACACGGACCGCGGACTCGTGGAGAATGTGGATGTGAGCCAGGCTCCTAAAGCCCAGTTGGTCCGTCCGAATGTCAATCATACGGAAAACGCGCCCAGGCCGGCGGCCGATGTCATTCCTTCGGCAACCGTTGGTGGAAAATCCTACGTGGTCCAGCCGGGCGACAGCGTCTGGCGCATCGCGAACCGTTTCAAGGTCAACCAGGACGCGTTGATGCGCGCCAACGGCATCAGCGACGCCCGCAAGATGAAGACGGGCATGAAGCTCGTGATCCCGCAAACCTGAATCTAACAAACCACGCCGTTTCCCCCGATGGCCCGCCACTGCTCCACCATCCTCTGCATCGCCGTCGCGGCCCTCGTCGCGCTCGGTCTGGTCATGCTCACCAGCACGGGGGCGTGGGTGAAAAACGTGGAGGATCCCTACCATTTCCTCAGCCGCCAGGCGATGATGGTGACGCTCGGTCTGGCGGCCGCGGTATTCGCCGCGCGCTGGCCGATGGACAAGTTCCGCAAGTTCGCGCCGTGGATGTTCATTGGAGCCTGCGTTTTGTTAGCACTCTGTTTCGTGCCGGGCATCATGGCTCCGGAGTTCGGATCGAACCGCTGGATCAAGGCGCCTGTCGTGGGCCGGTTCCAACCATCGGAACTCGCGAAGATCGTCGTGGTCGTCTGCCTCGCCGGATGGTTCGCGCGCTGGCAGACGGAGGTGAGGACCTTCTGGCGCGGGTTCGTGCTTCCCGGCATGATCGCGGGTGTTCCGATCCTGCTGATCGCCGTTGAAACGGACGTGGGCACGGCGCTTTCGCTCTCGGTGGCGGTGGTGGCGCTGATGATCTGCATCGGCACGCGTCTGATATTCCTGTTGCCCACCGCATTGTCGGGGATCACCGCGGTTTCATGGTACATTTACAATGACCCGGTGCGGTGGAAGCGCATCGAGGCGTGGCTGGACCTGGAGAATCCGTATCACCAGATCCGCATCGGCATGCAGCAGTGGCGTGGTCTGCTCGCCCTCGGAAACGGCGGCCCGTGGGGTGTGGGGCTTGGCAATGGATACGAGAAATTCGGCACGCTCACCTTCGCCCACATCGACTTCATCTTCCCGGTCATCGGCGAGGAACTAGGCCTGCGCGCCACGCTTCTCGTGGTGTTCTGTTATGTGCTCATCGCCATCGCCGGATGTGGCATCGCCATGCAGGCGCAGAATGTTTTCAACCGCTGCCTCGCGCTCGGACTCACCTGCGTGATCGTGGTGCCGGCCATGGTGAACATCGGCGTGACCACCGCGATGCTTCCGAATGACGGCCTGCCGCTTCCGTTTGTCAGCTACGGTGGCACGAGCCTGGTGTTCAGCCTTGCCGCCGTCGGCATGCTCGTGGGCATTCACCGCCGCTCGCAGGTGCGGGTGCCGCAGGAATTCCCGCTCAACAAGCAGACGCGCCTCGCCGTCAGGCTCTGAGCGCGGGAGACGCCGGATGAACAAACGCGGGGCTTGCACCCGCAGGACGGATGTCGTTTCCTGACCCGTCTTTGTTTTGTTTGTTCAATCCGTCTTCGTCATGTCCGCCCACCGATTCCTGAATGCCGTTCTCCTGATTCTCGCGGGAGTCTCCTCCGTCCGCGCCAGCCACTACGAAGTGCTCACGCCGGACGACAAGCGCCCGATCCAGTGTCTGGTGCAGGACCTCCGCCATCCGCGCTGGAGCAGCGCGCACTATCTCGCCTGCTACTCGCAGTATTTTTCCACCAAGGAAAAATGGGGTGGCTACTTCTACGGCGGATTTGTCGGCAAACCCGGAGCTGATAGAAACCTGCTGCAATTCTGTTCCTGGCAAATGCGGGGAAAGGATGTGCCTCCCGCGGACATCGACTTCGTCCATGCCGGTGAACACATGAGTTGGGCGAAGACGACGTGGGAAGGCTCCGCGGGCGGCATCAAGGGCATGTGGCCCGCCGATGTGTTCAAGGAGAACGAATGGCACCGCTTCGTCGCCCGCACCTGGGCGCCGCTTGATGATCCGAAGCACTCGTGTGTCGGCATCTGGATGAAGGACCTGCGCACCGGTGTCTGGAATCACCTCGCCACCACGCGCTACCCCGGAGTCATCGTGAACCTGAACCACTTCTTCGGGTTTCAGGAAAACTTCGCCGGTGGACGCGCCGATCCCATCGCGCACCTCGACATCCGCAACACCTACAGCCTGCGCGAGGGTCAATGGGTGGCGGACAACACGATCCTCTTCCGTCCCCAGGGCGATGGGGAAAAGAAAGAGCGTCTCTGTTTGAAAACCATCGATGGCGGAAAGGCCGCCACGTTGAAAACGCTCTGGAGCTATGTGGACAAGGCGACGCCGGAGCAGAAGGCCGACGCCTCGTTTGTCCCGGAGAAACAGCAGCTCACCTACAACCAGCCGAAGCAGCCTGGATTCTTCGATCCGGTGAAGGTGAAAACCCTCGCCGCGGCCGCGCTGGATTCGCAGCTCTACGTGAAGTGGGAACTGGAACAAACGAGCTGTCCGCAGGTGGGTTACAAGCTGGAGGTCTTCGACAACGCGGAGTGCAAGGGAGCCGCGCTGAAGGTGATGGAAGGCAATGATCCGGGGACCACGAGCTTGTTGATCGATGTCCCCGCAGGGAATGCCAGCCATGTCCGCCTTTCCCTAACAGACATCTACGGAAACGCCGCTCCACCCATTGTTCGCACCGCGTCCACATCGAAACCAAAGGCGGCTTACGCGAATACCGCGGCCACGGTGCCGGGATTGGGTTATCGTTACTTCGAAGCTCCGGAGAAGACCGATTGGATGGCGCTGCCGGATTTCAACAAACTCACACCCGTCCGCGAAGGATCGGTGAGCGAGCCGGACCTCAGCCCGCGTCTCCGCAGGACCGGGTACGCGTTTGCATTCGATGGACTCATCGACATCGCCAAGCCGGGCATCCATGATTTCACGGTCGTTCATGCATCCGGCGCGAAACTCAGCATCGACGGTCAGGTGGTCGTGCAGGGCGATGGTTACCACTCGATCCGCAAGCTCTCCGGCGCGGTGCCGCTGGCCGCGGGCAAGCACCGCTTCCAGCTCGAATACGTGCAGGGTCCGGAACAAGGCCAGCAGCCGGACGATTTCCTCCAGGTGCTTTGGAGAACGCCGGGATCCAACGAAAAGGCGTCGCGCGTTCCGGTGACGGTTTTCTCACGCAAGCCCGCGGAAGGGGAACCCCGGATCACCATCACTCCCGTTGCGGCGGCGACCGGCGACCGCGTTTCCCTCAAAGCCGAGGTTTCCGGGACCAGCGAAGAGTTGAAAGCGGTGGAATACCACATCGCGAATCCTTCGTTCGATTATTTCCGCGGGCAGGGCGCGCAGGGTGGCGATTATTTCATCGGCTCCACTTCCAAGCCGCAGGAAGCACTGGACACGATGCTCTGGGGCTCGCGTGAGAAAACGCTCCATGCCCGTCTGATCTACGGCAATGGCCGTACCATTGACAGCGTGCCCGTCACCATCCGCGGCGGCGCGCCGGATCTCGGCCCGTGGACCTTGAGCGAACTGGAGCACCATCAATATCCGGTCGCCGCCGAAGTGAAGGGGGATTCGATCACGATGGTCGGCGAGTCGATGGCCCTGCTCACCCGCCGGATGGACGGTGATTGCACGCTCACCGCGCGCCTCGCGGACATCACGAGGCAGGTCAAGGCTCCAGACGGTTCCCAGCCCGGCGGCAGCGTCTGGCAGGCGGGCATCATCCTGCGCAACGATCTGGACCCCTCGCCGGGCGAACCTCTCGGCGGCAACACCACCTACGCCGCGCTGTTAGGCTGTGTCGACGGCAGCATCCGCGATTGCGACAGCCTCATGAAAAACGGCGCCGGCAATCAACCCTCCGGCAACCGCGGTTCCAACAAACGCTGGATGCGCATCGAACGCAAAGGCAACGACGTGATCGAATCGCTCTCGGAGGACGGGAAATCCTGGACGGTGAACAAAACCGTCACCCTGCCGAAACTCGCGCCCTCCATCCACGCCGGGTTTTTCATCTACGCGCTGCCCTCATCCACCCGCCTGCTGCACCGGGCGACCTTCGATCAGGTGAAGTTGGAGACGGCTTCGGGAAAGTGATTCCTCCCGCCATTTCCGCGCTAAAACCGGATGGACAGCGCCCGTCCCTTCGCGAGAATCCGCCTCGTTTCCGGAAACTCCGAACCCCATTTCACCATGCATCCGTTTCTCGCTCCTGATTTTCATGTCCGTTGGTCCACGCTCGTTCCCGAAGCCGTGGAACCGGACATCCGCCACGCGCTGGAGCTTTCACGCGCGGCGATCGAGGCGATTTGCGCGCAGGATCCATCGGCCGCCACCTACGAGTCCACCTTCCATGCGCTGGAGGACGCCACCGAGGAACTCGGACGCGGCT
Source organism: Luteolibacter sp. (assembly GCA_036824745.1). Lineage (GTDB taxonomy): Bacteria > Verrucomicrobiota > Verrucomicrobiia > Verrucomicrobiales > Akkermansiaceae > Luteolibacter. Next base: position 14,533 of record DAISZP010000018.1, on the reverse strand, counting down.
GGGGGCGGCTGAACCATCTGGATTCGGTCTGCGACAGCCCGGCGCAACGCGAGGCGCTGAACCAAATGCTGCCGGAGGTGACCGAGTTCTACGCCTCGCTTCCTCTCAACGAGCGCCTCTGGAATGCGCTCAAAGCCTTCGGCGAAAGCCCGGCGGTGGCGGAACTTTCTGCTGTTAGGAAACGTTTCGTCGAGGAAACCCTGGAGGACTTCCGCCAATCCGGAGCCGATCTTCCTCCGGACAAGAAACAACGCATCGCCGGGATCGAGGCGGAGCTCTCCAAGCTCACGAAACAATACGCCGAGCGCGTGCTCGATTCCACCAACGCGTGGGAACTCGTCATCACCGACGAAGCGAAACTCGCAGGCCTTCCCGAGTCCGCCAAGGCCGGAGCCGCCGCGAACGCGCGCGCCAAGGGCGTCGCCACCGAGGACAAACCCGCATGGCGCTTCACGCTGCAGTTTCCCTCGATGTTTCCAATCATGCAGCACCTGCATGACGACGACATCCGCAAGCAGGTCTGGGAAGCCTCCACCCGCGTCGGTGGATACGGCGAGTATGACAACACGGAACTCGTTTGGAAAATCCTCGAACTCCGTCACGAGAAAGCCGGCATCCTCGGGCATTCCCATTTCGCGGATCTCACACTCCTGCGCCGCATGGCCCGCAGCGGCGCGGGCGCGCTCGGCTTCATCGAAAACCTCCACTCACGCATCGTTCCCGCCTTCCACGCGGACTTCAAACAACTCGCCCAATTCAAGGCGGCTAAATGCGGCCAGCCAGTGGACGCGCTGGAACCATGGGAAACCGCCTACTGGGCCGAACTTCAGCGCAAGGAGAACTACGACCTCGATGACGAGGCGCTGCGCCCGTATTTCCCCGTGGACGGCGTGATGTCCGGCATGTTCGAGATCGCCTCCCGTCTCTTCGGCATCTCGATCCAACAGAAGGAAACCATCTTCATCGAACCCGGCTCTCAACCTTCAACTCCCAACTCTCAACTCATCGAAGTCTGGCACCCCGAGGTTTCGTTCTACGAGATCCACGATTCGGAAAGCGGCAAACACCTCGGTTCGTTCTACGCCGACTGGCATCCGCGCGAGTCGAAGCGCGGCGGCGCGTGGATGAACTCGCTGCACACCGGCGGCCCCGGCGAGCCACATCTCGGGCTGATCGTGGGCAATATGAGCCCGCCAGTGGATGGGAAGCCCGCGCTGCTCACGCACGGCGAGGTCGAAACGATCTTCCACGAATTCGGCCACCTGCTGCACGGCATGCTCAGCGACGTGCCGGTGAAATCTCTATCAGGAACCAACGTGCCATGGGACTTCGTCGAGCTGCCCTCGCAGATCATGGAGAACTTCTGCTGGGATCGTGAATCGCTCGATCTTTTCGCACGCCATCACGAAACCGGCGATGTCATTCCCGAGGATCTTTTCGCCAAGATGATCGCCGCGAAAAACTACCTCAGCGCCTCCGCCTTCATGCGCCAGCTCTCCTTCGCCAAGGTGGACCTCGAACTTCACATCCACTTCGACCAATGGCAGGGCAAGGACCTCGATATCGTGGACCGCGAGATTCTAGCAGACTATCGCGCGCCGTTGAAAACCGAAACGCCGACGATGCTGCGCCGCTTCAACCACCTCTTCTCCAGCCCCACCGGCTACGCCGCGGGCTACTACTCCTACAAGTGGTCCGAGGTGCTCGATGCAGACGCCTTCACCCGTTTCCAAAAGGAAGGCGTGCTCAATCCGCAAACCGGCCGCTCGTTCCGCGAACACATCCTCAGCAAGGGCAACTCCGCCCCCGCCGACGAACTCTACCGCCGCTTCATGGGCCGCGATCCGGAACTGGAGCCATTGCTAGTGAGAGCGGGACTGGCGGAGCCGGTGCTGGCGTGAACGGAACGCGAGGCGCTGCCTCGCAAGTTGGCCGACGAATCGCGCCGCTTTCGAATGATCCTTATTGGTTCCAGCGCATCGAAAGCGGGCAACTATGCGACTCCACAGTTTCGCAACGGAGGATCGCCGCACCCTTCGATCGGAAGATGACTCTCCAATTGAACGAATCGTTTCCCTGTGGAACCGCGGTTTCAATCCGATCCAAATTGCCGTCTGCGGAGATTTTGATACGGCATGCCGACACCACGCCTTCTTGGCGGCCCTTTCGGGAACCTTGCGTCACTTTGTCGCCAAAATAGAACGACAGGATGAGGCCTCCCTTGAGCTTCCATTCGCTCACCGGCACTCCAGTGGGTGTTTCGGTTGAAAATGCCACCGTTCCAAAATCTGCGTTCCTGATGGGTGCCAATAAGTTCTCTGGAATCACGACCGGCTTTCCGTTCATTTGGATCTTCAGCTTCAGGCCACCGTCTCCTTTCAAAGAAAGCGTTGCATCCGCTCCATACTTGTTGGACTTGATGGTCGTCTCGTCCAAGGGAACACGCCGCTCATCATGGTCAGCCGCGGGCAATGCTCCGGTCATCATCAACGAGACAAACAAGAGAGTTTTCACGAACAAACAGATAACGCAGGTGTGGCCTGAGAATCCAGATGCAAATTCCGTTACGGGGATCAGTAATCACGCCCCACCCGTGGCGAGTTTGGCGTGGCGCTCGCGGACGAGCCTCACAATCAACGATGTCCATCCCGTTTGATGCGATGCGCCTAGGCCTTCGCCGGTTTCGGCGTGGAAGTATTCGTGGAAGAGAAGCAGGTGGTTCCAGTCCGGCGAGTCGGTGTAGCGGTGGGCGGTGCCGAAGCAGGGGCGGTATCCGTTTTTGTCGGGAACGAGCAGGGAGATGAGGCGGTTGCAGAGGTCGATGGCGATCTGGCGCAGCGTGAGCATCTTGCCGGAGCCGGTGGGGTATTCGATCTTGAACGAGTCGCCGTAGAAGTAGTGGTAGCGTTCGAGCGCTTCGATGATGAGGAAGTTGGTGGGGAACCAGATGGGTCCGCGCCAGTTCGAGTTGCCGCCGAACATGTCGCTGGTGGATTCGCCGGGCGTGTAACAGACCTCGTGGCGTTGTCCGTGGTGTTCGAAGACGAAGGGCGTCTCGCCATGCGCCTTGCTGAGCGAGCGCACGCCGAAGTCTGATAGAAACTCCTTGGGATCGAACATGTAGGCGAGGCACTTGCGCAGCCGGGCCTCGGAAGGAATGGCGAGCAGGCAGCGGCCGGGATGTTTCTCGCCGTTGGCGCGGCGCACGGTGATGTATTTCAACAAATCCGGCCGGTTGACGAGGAACCAGTCCATGCGCTTGCGGAAACCGGGCAGGGCGTCGATGGTGCTCTGGCGCAGCACGGTGACCGCACAGAGCGGCAGCAGGCCGACGAGCGAGCGGATGCGCAGCGGGATGGGCTGCTCGTGGTTGATGATGAGCTGGTCGTAGTAGAACCCGTCGTGATCATCCCAGAGTCCGCTGCCGCCGAGCGAGTTGATCGCATCGCAGATGTTCACGTAGTGTTCGAAGAACTTCGACGCGATGTCCTCGTAGGCCGGTTTTTCCAATGCGAGCTCCAACGCCATCACCAGCATGACCTGGCAGAACGAAGCCATCCAGGCGGTGCCGTCTGCCTGGTTGAGCCGTCCGCCGCCGGGCAGGGCCTGCGACCGGTCGAAGACCCCGATGTTGTCCAGCCCGAGGAAGCCGCCGCCGAAAACATGGCGGCCTTCGGTGTCCTTGCGGTTCACCCACCAGGTGAAGTTGAGCAGGAGTTTCTGGAAGGCGCGTTCGAGGAAGAGCAGGTCGCGTTTGCCCTTGGGGTCGGCGATCTTGTAAACGCGCCAGACGGCCCACGCGTGCACGGGCGGGTTCACGTCGGAGAAGTTCCATTCGTAGGCCGGAAGTTGGCCGTTCGGGTGCATGTACCACTCGCGCAGCAGGAGCAGCAGTTGGTTCTTCGCGAAATCCGGATCGACGCTGGCGAAGGGGATCATGTGGAACGCGGTGTCCCACGCGGCGAACCACGGGTATTCCCACTTGTCCGGCATCGAGAGGATGTCGCGCGCGAAGAAGTGCCGCCAGTCCGAGTTTCTGCCTGATAGACGGGCCGTGGAAGGGGGCTGGGTGGAGCCGGAGTTCAACCAATCCTCCACGACGTATCCGAAGTATTGTTTCGTCCACAGCAGCCCGGCGTATCCCTGGCGGGAGATGAGCCGCTCGTTCTCCGGAATGCCGTGGGGGATCACGTGTTGATAGAACGCGTCGCTCTCCTCGATGCGCGCGGCGATCGTTTCATCGAACTCCTCGAATGCCTCGAAGCCGTTGTTTTCTCCGATCGCGTGGAGGCGGCAGCGGATGACGACCGATTTCCCGGGAGGAATGAGGAAACGGAAATGGGCGGCGGCCTTGGTGCCTTCGGGCTTCGGGTTCACAGCCTTCTTCTCGTCGTGGATCAGGTGGCGGTGAAACGCGTCCTTGACGTGGGGTTGGCTGTTAGGCTTGCCGTCGAAGCTCTCGGTATTGGTGTCGTTTTCGGTGAAAAGCCACTTCGCCTTGTGGCGGCGGTCCGAGCATTCCGCGATGAAACGATATTCGCCGAGCGTCTCGTCCCAGGCGGTTAGATGTTCGCCGTTTCCCCTGATGACAGGTTTCTTCGGCGTGGCTTCGCGGTGGTTCGACCAGCTCCAGACGTTGCGGAACCAGAGCGTGGGCATCACGTGGACCGGCGCTGCGACGGGGCCGTGGTTGGTGATGGTGATGCGCCATAACAGATCCTCGGGCGTGCGTTTCGCGACTTCCTGCAGGACATCGAAATAACGGCCGTCCTTGAACATGCCCATGTCCGCGAGTTCGAGCTCCGGTCCGCTGCGGCCGAGGCGCTGGTTTTCCTCGCGCAACTCGGTGTAGGGGTATTTCCCCTGCGGATACTTGTAGAGCGCCTTGGTGTAGGAGTGGGTGGGCGTGGAATCGAGGTAGTAGTAACACTCCTTCACGTCCTCGCCGTGGTTGCCCTCGTTTCCACCGAGGCCGAAGAGCCGTTCCTTGAGAATCGTGTCGCGGCCGTTCCACACCGCCGGCGCGAAACACAGGCGGCACTTGCGGTCCGTCCATCCCTGCAAGCCGTCCTCGCCCCAGCGGTAGGCGCGGCGGCGTGCGTGATCGTGGGGGAACGCGGCCCAGCTGTTGCCGTGGTCCGAGTCGTCCTCGCGCACGGTTCCCCATTGGCGTTCGCTGAGGTAGGGCCCCCAACGCCGCCAGTTTCCTTCACCGGTCCGGTCCTCCGCAAGTCGTTCGCTCTCGCGCGTCATCGGCGGGGAGCCAAGCAGGATTCGTGCGGGTGGACAGAAAAAATCCCAGCGTGTGCCCGTCATTTTCCGGCGGAGCCCCGGTGTTCCCGACTCAAACGGGGGGCGTGTGGGTGCTTCCCGCCTATGCGATTCTCAGTCACCCGAAAATCCATGAAAACCCGGTTTCTCGCCCTTTGCAGCGTTGTTTTGTCGTCATTCGCCTCCGCCGGAATCGGTAAAAGTCCAAACGTCCTCCTGATCTGCGTGGACGATCTGAAACCCGTGCTCGGCTGCTACGGCGACGCCCTCGCGAAAACCCCGAACATCGACCGCTTGGCCTCGCGCGGCATGCGGTTCGACCTCGCGTATTGCAACCAGGCAGTCTGCGCCGCTTCGCGAAACAGCCTGATGCTCGGCTCGCACTGCACCTCCATCGGCATCTACGACCTCTCGAAGAATTTCCGCAAGGCCGTGCCCGATGCGGTCACGCTGCCGCAGTATTTCATGAAACACGGATACCGCACCGAGGCGGTGGGGAAAATCTATCACACCGGCCACGGCAACACCAACGACGCCGCATCCTGGAGCGTGCCGGAAATCCCGGACAAGGTGGTGGAATACGTGGATCCGGAAAACCAGGCCAGGGGCATGACGCGCGAGGAGGCGTATTTTTCTAACAAGGAGCTGAACCGCATCAACCAGCTCCCGCGTGGAGCCGCATGGGAGGAGGCGGATGTGGCGGACAACGCCTACGCGGACGGGCGCATCGCGGACAACGGCATCAAGCTCCTGCGCGCGGCGAAGGAGCGCAAGGGCACGCCGTTTTTCCTCGCGATCGGATTCGTGAAACCCCACCTGCCGCTCACCGCGCCGAAGAAATACTGGGACATGCACGACCCCTCGAAGTTCCAACTTCCGTCTAACAAGAAGCTGCCCGCCGGCGCGCCCAAATACGCCGGGAAACGCGGCGGCGAGATCAGCAATTACGATGGCATCCCCGGAGACGGCATGGTGGATGATGCCACCGCCCGCAAGCTCATCCACGCCTACTACGCGGCCACCAGTTTCATGGACGCGCAGCTCGGCCGCCTGATCGATGAACTGGACAGTCTCGGGCTCTCCGAAGACACGATCATCGTGCTCTGGGGCGACCACGGCTGGCACCTCGGCGACCACGGCATGTGGACCAAGCACACGAACTACGAACAGGCGAACCGCATCCCGCTGCTGATCATCGCTCCCGGCATCGCCAAACCCGGAGCCACCCGCCAACTCGCTGAATCGGCCGATGTTTACCCGACCCTCGCCGAGCTTGCGGGCCTGCCGAAGCCGGTCGTTCCCCAGCCCTTGGACGGCCTCAGCCTGGTGCCCGTGCTGAAGGAGCCTTCCGCGCGCATCCGCGATCACGCCACCCATTGTTTTCCCCGCGGCGAGGATCGTCTCGGCCGCGCCATCCGCACCGAGCGCTATCGTCTTGTGGAGTGGAAAAAACCCGGAGCCGCCCCCGAAACCGCGGATCTGGAGCTCTATGATTACTCGCTGAAGGACCCCGAGGCGGAGAACCTTGCGGACCGGAATCCGGAGGTCGTCCGAAAACTCCGCGCCATCCTCAGCCAGCAGCCGGAGGCACTCGCGGCTCCGGGGAATCGTTTGAAACCCGACCGGCATCCATAACCCCGCGTCTCATCGCCAGAAAAATCCATGAAGCAATCTGTTTAAGAATGTTCATGACGATGCAAGTTTGAAGGGGCTGGGCTTTTCTTGTTGCGCGACGCAATCCGAGGTGAAACTGTATTTACTTTGAATTGCGGGCATCATGAAAAATCCAACAAAAGCCAAATATTTCGTCAAACGGCAGCATGGTTTCGCTTTGGTTGTCACTTTGTCGTTGATGATGCTGCTGACGATTCTAGCAGTTGGTCTTCTGTCAATTTCATCCATATCGATGCGGGGTGCCACCCAGGCCGCGGCGATGTCGGAGGCACGCCAGAACGCACGCATGGCCCTCATGCTGGCCATCGGGGAGCTTCAGAAACACGCCGGTCCGGATCAACGCAGCACCGCCGTGGCGGATTTGGCGGGCACTTCCTCGGGAGACACGCTGGGTGCCGGCGCGGCTCCGGCTAACAACCTCTCGATCAACAGCGTGAACAAAGGCCTGACCTCCGTTCAGGACGGCACCCGTTACTGGACCGGTGTCTGGCGGAACAACAACACCAGCAGCACGGCTGGCACCGAGATTTACACCAAGACGCCCTCGCCCAAGTTTGTCCAATGGCTCATCAGCGGCAATGAAACCTCCGAGACCGCCGTCCACAGTCCGGCCTCCCCGCTTTGTTCGGTGGGTGGCGGTGGCAAGGTCTCCGATCCGAAAAAAGCCGTGGTCCTCGTGGGCGAGAACACCACCGGCTCCGGCGGCGGAGATGTGAGCGCCCGCTACGTGGCCGCGCCATTGGTCACCATCCAGAAGCCGGATGGTGGCTCCACCCGCGAAACCGGCCGCTATGGCTGGTGGATCGGCGACGAAGGCGTGAAGGCCAAGATCAACATGCCGAAAACCGTGACCGACAGCGGGAGTTACGCTTCTCTAGCAGCCCAGCGCCGCGGCTGGGAAACGGTCAGCGGTTTCTCCGATTACCCGACTCCCGATTCGGCCACCCACGGCAGCCTGCCCAAGGTCACCAGCCTGGCCCAGACGGCCTTGTTAGGAACCGGCGGGTCGGCCTCCGGAGGCGCCACCGCCCTGCAGGCCGCCTTCCATTCCGCCACCGCGGACAGCCGCGGCCTCATCGTGGATGCCTACAACGGCGGCACCAAGATCGACCTCACCAGCATCCTCAACGGCGGACTGCCTTCGACGAATCCCATCCCGGCCATCGTCAACTACCCGGTGCGGGGCACGAACATCGTTCCGCGCGCCGGTGGCGCCAGAATGGTCGCTCCGAAATGGGATGCGGTGAAGGAATACTATGACCGGGCGAGCACCCTGGAATCCGGCGCGCTGGTCGTCAAGGCGGCTACCAACGTCAATGGTGGATCCATTGCTCCGCTGATCACGGATCTGAGAGTTTTGTTAGGAGTCAAGTTCACCGCCGCGACCTCCGGTGCCGGCGTCAAGGCCACCGCCTGTGGCAAGATCGCCGTCGCCATCGCCAATCCCTACTCGCGTCCGCTCAAGTGGAAAAACGATCTGGAACTCGAACTCCGCGACGTCACACCGACCGGAAACCGGCCGGCGAGAATTTACAATCTCGGTGACAATGCTCCCTTCTTCGACCGGAACCTCCCATCGCTCTTCAACAACCTCTTCTTCCGCATCCGTGCGGGCGAGCTCGCGCCGGGGGAGGCAAGGGCGTTCACCGTTTCCGGCTACACCTTGAGACCGGCTGGATCAGTCGCCCGGACGGCTGTGGATCTTGCCGCGTTCAGCAGTTCATCACCGTTTGATTTCTCCCGCTGTGTGGAGCTGGACTCCGCCACGGTTTGGACGTCGATGCCTTCGCTGGATGTTCGTGAAAGCTGGCAGACCACCCTAGTCACTGCCGAGATGAAGATCGCGGGCAGCTCTTCAAGCGCCCAGCCCTTGCGGCGCGTCGAACGTTTCGAAATGGACAACGGATATTTCGGCGCGAACACCCGCAACTACACGATCGACGAATGCAAGAAGCGCACGAAACCCGTGCCGCTCATGAGTTTCAGCTTCCAGCTCAGCCAGCCGGGTGCGGATTACCTGAACCTGATGCCATCCGGATATGAGCTCGGCCAGCGTGCCTCCACCATGAGAACCTTCATGGATTTCAACTTGCAGGGAACGCGTTTCAGCAAACCGATCGCGAGTTACAATCCGCCGCCGTATTTCATGGAGAGCAACAATGGATTCGCCCAGCTGCCGGACACCGCGCCGGGAGGCGATACGGGGACCACGTTCACCAAGAACCTCAGCACCGTGATGCCGTGGGGGAGATCTTTCACCGGAGCGAAGAGCACCATTCTCTTCTCCGTGCCGGACCGTGTGGATTCATTGGCCCAGTTCCAACATGCCGATCTAACAGGAGATGACGTGGCCGCATCGCTCGGTCATCAACCGGGCAATGCCTTCGGAAACTCCTACGCCACCCCGTTCGTGAAGCGCACGCTCACCATCCAGCCGCGTGTGGATTACGAAATCATCGGTTCACCCAATCAGTCGGGCGCCAATCAAACGCAGCGCAACTATTATGACATCGCCTACCTCCTCAACGCGGCGATCTGGGACAGCTATTTCCTTTCCACCGTTTCCTCGGGATCCAGGCTTTTTGAAAATCCATCCATGATTGCGGTGAATGGCAAAGTCCGGCCCTCCGATCTCAGGGATCCAGTCGAGTGCGCCACCAAAACCATGATCGATGGAGCGTTCAACGTGAACTGCACGGACAAGAACGCGTGGAAGGCCTTCCTTGCCAGCTCCAAGCACTTCTCCCACCGGGCGGATGCCGGAGGTTCCGCCGGTGCCGCGTTTCCCCGCACTTTGGAGCAGACCAGCCCGTCCGCGAATCCGCCGACCGGCACGGGGGACGATTCGTTTTCCGGCTTCCGCCGTCTGACGGACAGCGAGCTTGATCAACTCGCCACCGAGATCGTGAAGCAAGTGCGTCTGCGCGGACCGTTTGTCAGTTTGGCGCAATTCGTCAACCGATCCCTGGGCGATCTCCGCCGGCAACCCACCCAAACCCGCTGCGGCCCGTTGCAATACGCCATTGATGAAAGCGGGCTCACCATCAACTTCGCCGGAAACCGGAAAGCCCTCGCCGGCGTCAACGTTTCCACGGACCGGGTCAATCTATCAGAAAAGCAGAGTGCTCCTCGTGCGGACATGGATGGCACGGATACGGATGGCCGCCCGCCCGACGCCGACCCCTCCACGCCGGACTGGGCGAGGACATCCACGGACAACAACTTCGGAGCCGTCGCAAGCATCATCGCGGAGCGCACCTTGCTGAACACCGCGAAAAACGAACAAGGCTATCGTTCCACCGGCATTCCCGGCTGGCTCACTCAGGCGGACGTGCTTCAAGTGATCGGTCCTTCGCTCAGCGTCCGCTCGGACACCTTCCGCGTCCGCGGATATGGCGAGTCTCTCGACAAATCCGGCAATACCGTGGCAAAAGCGTATTGTGAAGCGATCGTCCAGCGCATGCCGGATTACGTCGATACCGCGAACGCCGCTTCCGAACGCGGCAACTCCCTCAGCAACCTGAACAAAACCTATGGCCGTAAATTCGCCTTCGTCTCCTTCCGCTGGCTCTCCGATCAGGAGATCTAACATGCGCCGCCTGCTCGCCGGGCTTTGCCTGGGCGCGCTCGCCATCCCGGCATCCGCCCAGCAGGCCGAGGTTTCGCTCAAGATCGACGTGGTCGCCTGGGGTGATGAAATCGGCGGCCTCTCGCTCAAGGCCGGTGACAAGTCGGCGGACATCACCGCGCTGTCCTTCCGCTACTCCGAGCCGGTTTCCTATTCCGGTCCCGCGGTGGTGGAGATCTACAAAAACGGAAACGGCAAGGTAAAGCCCGTGCCCCCGCCTTCGAAGGAGGATCTTGAACATGAGATGAAACCCCTCGTCGTGGAGGAACCCAAAGCCGCCGATGGCGGTGCGGCGGCGAAGACCGGCCTCGCCCTCGAATTGGAGAAACGCCGCCAGAAGGCACCGAATCTGGTTTCGCTCGCCAGGCTTCCTTCCGGTTGCCGCCGCGCCACGCTGCTGCTCGCTCCGGGCACGGACGGGACTTACCTTTCCTATGTGATCGATGACGATCCGGCGAAACTTCCACTCGGCCAGATCCGCATCCACAACCTGTGCCCCTTCGAAATCGCGATGCGCTGCAATGGCACCGCGCCCAAGGAGATGAAGACGCGCGAGGTCCTGACCATCCCCGCGGCCGATGGAGCGCTGACTTATGAGATCGCCTACAAGGACGGCGAGGAGTGGAAATTCCAGGAGCACAACATCATCCCGGTGCGTCCCGATGAGCAAACCCAGATGATCGTGCTGCGCAGCAACAACGCCTTCTTCAAGTCCGCGGACGGTTCCACCGGTGGTTTCCTCCAGGCGGTCACGCTGCGCCGCGGCAAGCCGGACTGATCCTCATTTGAAGAGATCGAGGAAACGGTCCTCGTATTCCGCGAAGCATCCGAGGCGGTCGAGTTCCTGTTTCAGCTCGTAGGCGCGCGACCGGTCGTTCCGCGCTTCTTCGAACAAACGCTCGATGCGCCGCCGCTCCCTGTTAGGTTTTGGGCGTTCGCCTTCGCCCGGAGTATCCTCCGCCTGTTCTTCGGATTCGTCGCCGCCTTCCATGCGGACGAGGAAGCCTTCGAGGGTTTCCTCCACGGTTTTCGCGTGATCGCGCAGTTCTTCGAGATCGATGCGGATGCCGGTCATGGCGGTGAAGATCTCCAGCACCGCGAGCGAGGCCTTGGGAAACGGGATCTGCGAGAACACGTGCGGGATTTCTCCTAACAGACATCCGCCGGGCATGCCGTTCACCGCGGACATGCCGAGCATCACGCCGTTCAATCCGCTGATGTGTCCGGATTCGAGGACCTGCGCGCCGAGTTCCTTGAAGCGCGCCAACGTATCACGGTCGATCGCCGCGCCGAAGACCCGGGACTCGTGTTTCGGCCGCATCGCCGTGGCCATCGCGGCGAAGGTGAAGACCTTCGAGATGCCGAAGCCGGAAGCCTTGCGGATCAGCGTGCGGCAGAAATCCGTCCCGCGCGTGGCGGGCTGGGCCTCGCCGATGAAAACGACGAGATCGTGTTTCCGATCCGGATCCTCCCACAGGAACAGGCGGCTGCGCGGCAGGCGTTTGTTGAGGATCAACCCGTCCTTCACCTCCACTTGTTCGAGTTCGAAATAATCCACCGCGGGAAACTCGGTGAGCAGGTGCATGCCGAGCTTGGCCATCAGGTAATAGCCCGCGCTGAGTGCGACGCCACCCATGCCCGGCCAGACAGCCAGCAGCCACGGATCCCGGAGATGACTTTCCGAGGGCATGACACACCATCGCTCCCGATCATCGGGAGTCAAGACGGGGATTCACCGCGGATAGCGGACCTTCCACAGCACCAGTCCGTGGGCCGGGGCGTTCATGCCGGAGGCCTTGCGGTCCTTGCCCGCCAGCATGCGCCCGATTTCTCCGGGAGGAAACCGGCCCTCACCCGCTTGGATGATTGTCCCCACGATGCCGCGGCACATCTTGTAGAGGAAGCCCTCGCCCTCGATGACGACGGTGACGAGCGGCCCTTGTTTCCGCACCTCGCAGCGCGTGACCGTGCGTGTGGGATCGAGCAGTTCGCCGCCGCGGTTCGAGGTGAAAGCGCGGAAGTCCTTGCGGCCGATGAAATGGACAGCCGCTTGTTTCATGAGACCCATGTCCAGCGGAGGCGGCACGTGCCAGGCGTCGTGACGGCGCAGCGGGTTCATCACTGGATCATTCCAGAGGTGGTAGCGGTATTGTTTCCCGGTCGCGTCGAAGCGCGCGTGAAACGAGGCGCGCGCTCTAACAGCGGAAACAATCCGGATGTCAGCGGGCAGCAGCGCGTTGATGGCCAGCGCCAGATGCCGGACCGGCATGCGGAAGTTCTCCTTCGGTATCTCGAAATGCGCCACCAATCCGCGCGCGTGGACGCCGGCATCCGTGCGGCTGGAGCTTTCGAGTTTCGGAGTTTCTCCAAACAAACGCGCGAGCGCCTTCTCGATCTGATCCTGCACGCCAAGTCCCGACCTCTGCGACTGCCAACCCTGCCAGGCAGTGCCGTCATAGGCGATGGTGAGCTTGAACTTCAGCGCGGGCATGCCGGAACCTTGCTCTTTGACGGGTGTCTGGCGAGGCACTTTCGAGCCGAACGGTTACGGACTTGGTGAGCCATGAAACGCGGAACGTTCTGGTTCAGGGAGTAGCGGTCAATCGGATCCGAAAGTAAGAGCGGCCTGTTTCCGCCGGTCCGAGGTCCAACGAGGTGCTTGTGGCAGGTGATGCCGCGGCAGGCACTGTGGCGATTGGAGCCCACGCTTCCAGATCACCGGATTGTTCGATCACATAACTCCGACCCGGAATGCTCGACCAATTCAAAGTCAGATCTCCGTTCCCTATGGTGGCAAGCTGCTGCACGAAGCGGTCATTCCCATCCACCGGCGAGTGCCCGGAGACATACTCGAAGCGATTGCTCAGACCGTCCCCATCCGCATCCTCCATGGGTGAAACGCCGAGTTGGTTGAAATACCGCATCTCCCATTCGTCCGGGAACCTGTTCGAATCCGAGTCTGATAGTACGCTGAGCGTTGTCGCGCTGCTTGGCGTTCCCAAGACGGAGAACATCGCATGGATCGGTTGGTTGTATGCGGGAAGGTTCATGTTTGAACTCATCGATGCCGCGGATACGGTTCCATGAAGACTGCTGAGGGTGAGGGGAAAGCTCGTGATCTCCAAGGCGGAGACTGGTGTCGGGGGCGGGCTTCCATCCGGTTGAAGTCTGAACACCCGCCAACTTTCTTGCGAACTGGTGAATCCGAACTCCACATCCCACGAATCCGTGGAGCGGGATGCGATCACTCCGAGATTAGTATTCAGTGCTTCGGGGTTTCCGCCCGTCAGGAAATTCACTCCGAATCCGTTCGCGCACCCTGCCCAACCAGGTATCGCGTTCAATGCGGATGTCAGGTTGTTTTCCCAATCGTGCCGATCACCGAGCATGACAGAATTGCTGAAAACCGGAGTCAGGATTCTGGTTTGACCCGCCTGAAGGCTCACCTTGCCGCTGCCAGTACCATTGGACGCCTCGTTGAACAGCGTCATGGAATACGACTTGTTTCCGCGGTGCCCGGACGACACATACATTTGATCCGCTGCCACGGTGACGGAAGTGATGTCTCCAGCCCACGTGGAGGCGATGCGTTTGAATTTGAAGCCCATCGGCGGTTGGCTGAACGTGACGGTCGGGTTGGTGGAAAGGACGACGGGGCGGTTTGTGGTGTTTCTCAGGACTACGAATGGCGAGTAGTGGAGATACATCATCCGGTTCCATTCGGCTCCTCCCATCCTGTTCTGGATGGTGCCTATCCAATTCGCATACGTTTGAACGGCGGAGATCGAAAAAACCACGCCACAACTCACCTCGACGGGTTCCGCTCCCTCTGCATTCCCGCGGAGTCCACCGAGAAGAGACAGGAGAAACAAAGCGCGCGGTTGGATGACAATTCGTTTCACGAGGATCTTGGCAATATCTGCCTCGCGTTCTCCTGCCACTCACGAAGTAAGTCCATCG
>DAISZP010000017.1:0-24290 GCA_036824745.1 Luteolibacter sp. | reverse complement strand
GCTTGCGGTCCTCATTGCTGAGGGAGATGAGGAAGGAGAGCGATGCCTGCACCTCATCGAGCTTGTCGAGAATGGTGGCGAGTTGTTCGGCTGTCAGGGCGGCGGAGACGTTCTGCGATGTCATATTTGGTTGTGAATTCAAGTTGGTTTACTCATTGCTTCCGGAATGGATTGAAGTTCCGAAAGACAAAAATCCCATATCTGACAAATTCGCAGGCTGCAATAATGGAATTGGAGTTTGAGGATTTCAATTGGAGGTCGCCCCGTTGGCAGTTCATCCGCGTCTGCAGCCGGTGGATGACGGCGAATGGTTCTTGGCTCGGTGACAATGAATCTTTCCGTTCTGGAGGCGCGGACTGATTCGGATTGTATTTCCGGTTGACGCCCATATGAACTTGCCCGCCCGCCACCACTATCACCACGGCCCGGATCGTCATGCTCACGACCGCCGCCATCCTCCTCGCCCTGTTCGCCAGCCCGCTGGCCTTCGCCGCTGACGAGCACGACCACTCCAAGGAATCCGCGGAAGAACACCATGAACACGATGAAAGCGCCACCAAAGGACCGAACGGCGGCCACGTCGTCACCTCCAAGGCGGGATTCTCCTTCGAGATCACCGCGGACAAGGAGCGCAAGGCCCGCATCGTCTTCCTCGACAAGGACAACAAGGCCGTCGCTCTAACAGGACAATCCGTCAGCGGCATCGCCGGCGAACGCTCCGCCCCCACCAAGCTGAGCTTTGCGAAGGGCAAGGACAAGGATGCCGATGTCCTCATTTCCGACAAGCCACTTCCCGCCGGCACGCACGTGCCGATGATCCTCACGATCAAAACCTCCCCCGAAGCCAAGGCCGTCACCGAGCGCTTCGAACTTCATCTGCATTGAGGCCATGATCGATCTCGAAACAGCCAGAAAGCCTTCTTGCGGGCTGCCAGCATGTTGCGATGCGCATTTCACATGCCGGGAATAAATCCTTGACCGAGCGCTCGCACAGACCTAGCGGTTTAGACAGAACGATGCGCCGGGTGATTGCAGCCTTTGTCACGATTTGCCTCGGGATTCTCATCCCGGCGGTGGCGTCGCCGATGCGGGTTTGCTTCCTTGACGGTTCGGTGCTTCTTCCGGGATATGCCACTTTTGGGGAAAGCCCCACGCACAAGGACAAATGCTGTCCGGACTGCGGAGATACGGATCAAGGCGATTCATGCTGCCTTGATTTGAAAGAACTCCCGGATGCCGAACATCCGGGAGGTCCATTGGTTTTACCTCCCCTCGTTTGCTGCGGACTTGAGATTGGCATCGTCGTGCCGCCGTGTCCGGTGATGTGGACGGAGGCGGTTCGCATGCCGTCCACTCCGATCCGTGGGCCGGATTCTCCCGGTTCAAGGCGGGCCTTGTTGGCGATCTGGAACATTTGATCAGGGCAAGTTGACCCTGATCCGGCCGTCCATTTGCGGATGGCCATTTGCGCTCTTTTTGCGGGGCGCATCATGCCCGGTCACTTGGATCGGGATCGCATACGGGTTTTCCACCCTTCCTGTTCCTCAACACCGCTTGTTCCATGATTTCATCCAAACCATCAACCAGTTTTCTTTTTTGCCGCAGGGCTCTCGTTATCACTTTTCTTGGCATTTCAGCGATCCACGCCGAACCCGAACCAGTTCCGCTTTCCATTGATGGCCTCGTGACCCAGACCTTGGCCCGCAATCCCGAGATTAAACTCTATGAGGCGGAAATCGCGGTGGCCAAGGCGGGACGCAGCACCGCCGGAAAATTCGCCAACCCACAGCTCGATCTCGATCTCGGGCACAAGCGCGTGAGCGGTGGCGACGCCAAAGCGGAGGGGGTCGCCTATTCGGTCACTCTCGCCCAACCGATCGAGTGGCGGGGACGCATCGGCCTTCGCAAGGCCATCGCCGACCGAGACATCGCGCTCGCCGAGCTCGGCCTGAAGCGTTTCCGCGCTTATCTTGCGGCACGCGTGAAGGTGCTCGCCTACGCGCTGGCCACCCAGCAGGAAAACGCGGCCGCCGCGGCGGAAGTCGCTGACCGCTTCACCGCCGTGAGGGAGGTGATCGTGCAACGCGAACCGGGCGGCGTGGCTCCCATGCTGGAGGCAAAAATCATCGAAGCCGCCGAAGTCACTATCCAGCGCGAAGCGGGCGAGGCCGCGGTGGAAATGCAGAAAGCCCTGCTGGAACTCAACCAACTGATGGGACGCCGGGCGGATTCACCCTTGCAGGTTCAACGCACCGAGTTTCCCGCTCCGAAACTTCCCACACTCGTGTCGCTGCTCAACAAGGCCGCGGCGAATAACTATGACCTGCGGGTCCGCCGCGCCGAGTTGGAACAACAGGGACTTAAGGTTTCGCTCGCGGAAAACGAACGCTATCCCACCTTCACCGTCGGCCCGAGCGTATCCCAGGAGCGGGCGGGAGATCGCGAGACGGTCATCGGGCTATCCCTCTCGGTTCCTCTGCCCTTATGGGACAACGGTCGTGCGGCGGTGGATGCCGGTCTCGCCCGCCGCATGCAGGCCGAAGCCTCCTTGCAGGCGACCATGCGTGAAGTGGAGCGTGAGATCACCGAATCATGGCTGTTGCTCGGCACTCAACAGAAACGTCTCGATTCATGGAAGGCCGATGCTCTCGCTTCGTTCGCGGATGCCGCCAAACTCGCCGACCGCCACTACCGGCTCGGTGCCGTTCCGCTGAGCACCTATCTGGAAATGCAGGATAAATACCTCGAAGCCACGGAGGCCATCAACGCCACCCGCCTTGAAGTGCTCCGAGCTTCGCTTGATCTCGAACAACTCGTGGGCGCTTCCGCCCCCGCGAACAAATAACCCGTAGATGTTTTCCACCATGAAATTTTCAACATTCATCCCGCTCCTCGGAGCGATCACCATCGGCACACTCAACACGTCGTGCCTCGAATCAAAAGGCGCAGCCGAAAAAGCAACTGCGCCGCCCCCGGAAAACGGAGCCCAATTCAAGGAAGGCCAGGGCCTCTCGCTCACCGAGGAAATGAGCAAGGCCATCGGTCTGAAAACCGAGGACGTCGGGGAGGAGAAAATCACCCCGGTTGTTAGCCTGAATGTTTCCGCGGTCACACAAAACACCGCGACCGGCTGGGTTACGCCCGAACAGGCCAAAGCCGTTCGCCCGGGCATGGAGGTGGAGTTTCACTGCGAAACCACGTTCAAAGGCACGGTCGAAAAACTCGAAGCCAACCCGCTCGGTGTCATGGGTGACTCCGAGATCACCATCACCACCGCGGAGAAACTTACGGCGGGCGAGCCGCTCAAGGCCGTGCTTCGCCTGCCAGCGGGCGATGCCGTGGCGGTCGTTCCAGCGGCCGCGTTGCTCAAGACGGCGGAGGGCGCGTTTGTTTACGCCGTGAACGGTGATTTTTACGTCCGAACCCCGGTCAAAACCGGAGCCTCGGATGATAAGTTCGTGGAAATCACCGACGGCCTCTACGCGGGCGACCAGATCGTGACGACGCCCGTCATGTCGCTGTGGATGGCGGAGCTGCAAGTGCTCCGCGGAGGAAAAGCCTGCACCTGTGGACACTAACGGATCATGTTGAATTACCTATTGAATTTCGCCATGCGTCAACGCGTGGCGGTGCTGCTCGCCACCCTCGTTCTCGTGGGAGTGGGAATCTGGGCGATGCTGCGCCTGCCCATCGATGCGGTTCCAGACATCACCAACCCCCAGGTCCAGATCAACACCGCTGTCCCGGCGCTTGCTCCGGAGGAAGTCGAAAAACTGGTCACATTCCCGATCGAAAGCGAAATGGCCGGACTGCCGGAGATGGTGGAGCTGCGTTCGCTTTCCAAGTTCGGCCTCTCCCAGGTCACCATGACGTTCAAGGACGGCGTGGACTTGTATCGGACCCGCCAGTTGGTCACGGAACGCTTGCAGGGCGTGCTCGATGATCTTCCGGAAGGACTCTCACCGAAACTCGCTCCCATCGCCACAGGTCTGGGTGAAATTTTCTACTACAGCCTCGATTACACGCCGGACGCCAAGGACAAGCCCGCCACCCGCGAGCAACAGCTCATGGCACTCCGCCAGATCCAGGAATACACGGTGAAACCCTTGCTCCGTGGCACTCCGGGTGTCGCCGAGGTGAATACCAGCGGCGGCTACGAGCGCCAGCTCGTCATCCAGCCGGAGCCCTCCAAGCTCGCTGCGGCTGGCCTCTCACTCGACAAGCTCGCCGAGATCATCAGCCAGAACACCCTCAATGCCGGTGGTGGCTACGTCGAGATCGGCGGAGAACAACTCATCGTTCGCGCCCCAACCCGCGTGACGACCGCGGATGAGATTGCCCGCCTTCCACTGAAGTTCGGAGCAGGTGTCCGCCCCATTCTGGTGAGCGAGGTGGCCACCGTTGCCATCGGATCGTCCTACCGAACCGGCGCGAGCACTCACGAAGGCAATGAAGCACTCATAGGGGCGTCCATCATGCTTGCCGGGGACAACACCCGGCTTGTCGCCCAATCCGTCCGCGCGAAACTTGAGCAGATTCAGGAGAAGCTGCCCGCAGGCATCAGCATCAAGGCGCTCTACGACCGGAGCGACCTCGTCAACCGCACCATTCATACCGTGGAGAAAAACCTCTTCGAGGGCGCGATCCTTGTGGTCGTGGTGCTCTTCCTCCTGCTTGGGAATATCCGCGCCGCATTCATCGTCGCCATGGTCATTCCATTTTCCATGCTTTTCGCCATGACCGGCATGGTCGAACTGGGTCTATCAGGAAATCTGATGAGCCTCGGTGCCGTGGACTTCGGCCTGATCATCGACGGCGCGGTGGTGATGGTGGAAAACATCGTCCGCCACTTGGGTGAACGACAGCATGCCCTGGGCCGGCGACTCACCCGCGAAGAACGCACGCGGGAAGTCCTGCGCTCCGCCAAGGAGGTTGCCAATCCGATGTTTTTCGGCGTGCTCATCATCACCGTTGTCTATCTGCCCATTCTCGCACTCCAGGGTATCGAAGGCAAAATGTTCAAGCCGATGGCCGTGGTGGTCATGCTCGCCCTTGGCGGTTCGCTCATTCTCGCCCTCACGCTGATGCCGGTGCTGTGCTCCTATCTGCTGGGTGGAAACATCCGCGAGAAGGACAACTGGCTCATCACCCTCACCAAGCGCGTCTATTCGCCATTACTCAACTTCGGCCTGCGTTTCCGCTGGGTGGTCGTCCTGCCGATGTTCGGCCTCTTCGGTCTATCGCTCGTGGTTTTCTCAAGACTGGGTTCCGAGTTCATCCCCCAGTTGGACGAGGGTGACTTCACCGTCCAGCTCATCCGCAGCAGCAGCGCGGGCCTCACCGCTTCCGTGGATTTGCAAAAACACTCGGAGGAGATCCTGAGGCGTGATTTCCCCGAGATCCGCGACATCTTCTCGCGCATCGGTACTGCGGAAATTGCCTCCGATCCCATGGGGCCGAATGTTTCCGACACCTACCTTTTACTTCATCCGAAGGAGAAATGGCGGAAGGTCGATGGCCGGACCATCAGCAAGGAAGAGCTCGGCAACCTCATGCGCCGCCGCCTGCTGGAACAAGTGCCCGGACAAAACGTCCTGCTCTCCCAACCCATCCAGATGCGTTTCAATGAAATCATGGCCGGTGCCCGCGCCGATCTTCTGTGCAAGGTCTATGGTGAGAACTACGACGAACTCGAACGCCTCGCCGGTGAAGTGCGGACCGTGCTCAATGGCATCCGCGGAGGCGAGGAAACCGAGTTCGATTCCATCGGCAAGGTGCCCATGATCGAGATCCAGCCCGACCGCGAGGCGATGCAGAAGTTCAATGTCCAGGCGGACGACCTCAACCGCCTGATCGAAACCGCGCTGGCCGGTGGTGAAGCAGGCATCATGATCGAAGGCAACCAGCGCACTCCCATCATCGTGCGCCTCTCCGAAGACCGGCGGGCGGATCTCGCCGCGATGGAACGCC
Source organism: Luteolibacter sp. (assembly GCA_036824745.1). Classification (GTDB taxonomy): domain Bacteria; phylum Verrucomicrobiota; class Verrucomicrobiia; order Verrucomicrobiales; family Akkermansiaceae; genus Luteolibacter. The sequence goes on along the minus strand of DAISZP010000017.1, from coordinate 18,320 downwards.
TGCCGCTCGGCACTGAGGATGGCATGATGCTCGCGCTTGGCCAAATCGCCAAAGTGAAACTGGTGGATCAGGTGAACCAAATCGCCCGGGAGGATACCCAGCGCCGTGTCTCGGTGCTGATCAACGTGCGGGACAGGGATACGGCGGGATTCGTCGCCGAGGCCACCAAAGCCCTCCATGAAAAGGTCAAATTCCCGAACGGCTACTACTTTGAGTTCGGCGGTCAGTTCAAGAATCTGATGGAAGCCAAGCAACGACTCACGATTGTGGTGCCTCTGGCATTGGCGCTCATCTTCGTGCTGATTTTCCTCAGCTTCAATTCACTCCGCCAGGCCGCGCTGATCTTCCTCTGTGTGCCACTCGCCGTCACCGGCGGCATCTTCGCGCTCTGGTTGCGCTCCATGCCGTTCACCATCTCCGCCGCTGTCGGCTTTATCGCCCTCAGCGGCATCGCGGTGCTCAATGGCATCATGCTCATTTCCTTCATCAACCAACTCCGCGAGGAAGGCAGATCACTCCGCGATGCCGTGGTCGAGGGCACCTTGACCCGCCTGCGCCCCAAACTGATGACCGCACTTGTCGCTTCGCTGGGTTTCCTGCCCATGGCCATCGCCACGGGAGCCGGAGCCGAAGTCCAGCGCCCCATCGCTACCGTCGTGATCGGCGGCATCGTCACTTCCACTTTCCTCACTCTGCTCGTCGTGCCGTTGCTCTACGAGTGGCTTGAAAGAAAAACCAAACCAAGAACCGAACCATGAAAACCATCCGCCGTATTCTAACCGCCACCCTGTTGCTTGCCCTCACCGGAAGCGCCCTCGCCGATGCCACCACCAAGGCAGGTCCCCGCAAAGGACGCCTGCTGGAAGTGGAGAAACAGAAAGCCGAGTTCTTCGTCGAGAAGGACCGGACCATCAGCATCGCCTTCTATGATGCGGAAATGAAAGCCCAGCCCGCCGCTGATCAATCCATCACCGCCACCGCCGAAGCACCGAGCGGCAAGGTGAAGCTGGAGTTTGAAAAAAAGGGTGATCGTCTCGTTTCAAAAACCCCGCTTCCCGCGGGCGAGCACTACACCGTCGTCGTCCAGGTGAAGGCCGGTGCCGACGCCAAGCCCAAGAACTTCCGGATCAAGCTCGACCTCAGCACCTGCGCCGGATGCAGCAACCCGGAGTATGCCTGCACCTGTGACGAGTGAGGCCGCCTGCAACCCTCTCGTCCGCCCTTGGTTCCGTTGGAGGCTCTCCGGCGGGGGCGGACAACCCGAAAAACAAGAAAGAACAAAATCCATGAAAACAACAAAGATAGTGACCGTGATTGTGTCAGCATTCTCAATGATCTTCGCCGGGACCTTGTCCGCAGCCCCTCCGGGCAAACATCCGGGCGGTGACCGGCCGCATCGGCCCACCGCGCAAGGTGGTGGCACCACGTCATCCGCACAGCACAAGATCCTCAAACGAACCGGCCCTCCGGGAAAAGGAACGGTTCGCTTGTCCGGTCAGTCGGCTGGATAGAAAACATTCGTCAGGCAACGTGCCCGGTGGCGAAGGCCGCCGGGCACCACAAACCCATCCAAAACCATGTCCGAGTATTGCGGAAATGACAAGAAACCCTGCTGCGGCTGCGAACACGGCCACGACGGAAGCTCCTTGCCCCAAGGCGCACTCGTTGCGGCAGCCGGCATTCTTCTCGCCACAGGCCTGGCCGTTGACTGGACGGATATTGGCCCGGCTTGGCTGAAAACCATCACGTTCGCACTCGCCACGCTTTCCGGCGGATTGCTCGTCTTTCCAGCCGGGTGGAAGGCCATGCTGGCACGGCGTCTCGACATGAACGTCCTGATGACCGTTGCCGTCGCTGGCGCATGGCTCATCGGCGAACACGCGGAAGCCGCAGCCGTCGTGTTCCTTTTCGCTCTATCGGAATTATTGGAATCCTGGGCAGCGACCCGTGCCAGGCGTGCGGTCGATACCTTGCTGGAACTTTCTCCCGCCACCGCCATCGTGATGGAGCCGGATGGCACCGAGAGGGAAAAGCCGGTTTCGGACGTTGCCATTGGAAGCTCGATCCGGGTCAGAAGCGGCAGTCGCATTCCGCTTGATGGCGAGGTGGTGGCGGGGTCCTCCAGCGTCAATCAAGCGCCCATCACGGGCGAATCCATGCCAGTCGGAAAAAACGAAGGTGATTCTGTTTTCGCCGGCACCGTCAACGGCGAGGGCTCGCTTCAAGTCCGCGTGACCAAGTCCGCCGACGAATCCACTCTGGCGCGCATCATCAAGCTCGTAGGCGATGCGGAGCACCTGAAGCCGCCATCCCAGCGTTTCGTGGACCGTTTCGCGGCCATTTACACGCCCATGGTGTTCGTGGTTGCCATTCTGGTCGCCATCATCCCGTCGCTCCTGCTCGGGCAGGAGTGGAACCCATGGATCTACCGGGCCTTGGTCCTGCTGGTCATCGCCTGCCCCTGTGCCTTGGTGATCGCCACTCCGGTCAGCATCGTTTCGGGCCTCACGGCCCTCGCGAGGCGCGGCGTTCTCGTCAAAGGCGGCATCTATTTGGAAGCTGTTGGAAAACTCCGCGCTCTCGCCGTTGATAAAACCGGCACCATCACCGAAGGCAAACCACGGGTGGTCCGGATTTATCCACTCGCCGAGTTGACGGAGGCGCAAATCCTGGGACGCGCGTCCGCAATCAACTGCCACTCGGAACATCCCCTGGCATTAGCCATCGTCGAAGCCGCCCGGTCGCAAAATATCCAATTTGAACCTGCGAGCGGTTATGTGTCCATAACCGGTCAAGGGGCTCAGGCAATAATCGAGGGGCACCCGCATTTCATCGGCAATCACCGCTTGGCCCATGAAACGGGTCTTTGCTCACCGCAAATCGAGGCCATCCTTGCTTCAATCGAAGAACAAGGTCAATCGGTTGCAATCCTCGGACACAAACCCCATGAAGATTGCAGGGGCAGGATGCTCGGCATCATCGTGGTCGCGGACACCCTGCGCAAGGAGGTCAACGAAGCCCTCCGTCTGATCCACGCCGCCGGTGTGGAACAAGTCGTGATGCTCAGTGGCGACAACCAACGCACGGCATCCTTCATTGCCAAACAAGCGGGCATTGATCAGGCCGCCGGCGATCTCATGCCGGAGCAGAAGGTCGATCACGTCCGCAAGCTCGTCAGCGAATACACCCACGTCGGCATGATCGGTGATGGTGTGAACGATGCTCCCGCGCTTGCCGTCGCCAGCGTCGGTTTCGCCATGGGAGCCATCGGCAGCGATACCGCCATCGAGACCGCGGACATCGCCCTGATGAAGGACGATCTCACCAAAATCGCGGATGCCATCATGACCGGTCGCCGCACACTCGGAATCATCCGCTTCAACGTTACCTTCGCCCTCACGATCAAAGCGCTGTTCCTGATTCTCGCCTTTGCGGGTCTAGCCGGCCTTTGGCTAGCCATTCTCGCTGATACAGGAGCCACCTTGTTGGTGATTCTGAATTCGCTGCGCTTGCTCCGAGGGCATGAATCCCGCTGAACGCCGGTGTTTTCACGACTTGTTGAATTACAATAGGTAATGAGATCGGCGCGGGTGGTCCGCCGATGTCCGTTGATGTTCCGGGCATGATCGGTCATGCCTTGGGCATGACGGATGAAGCAGCAGGCATGAAGCACGATGCCCGGAGCATCTCCCGTCACCCCGGATTCATGGCGATTCATATCCGGAGGATGAGCGGCCACGTTGCACGACTTCATCGGTCATGCCCGGAAATGGAAACGCCACCCTCGGGGGGTGGCGTTTCGTGTTCCGGCGCTGACGGATCAGGATGCGGGATTAGGATTGTCACCCTGAATGGGTCGGCTGGAACGCTCGAAATAGACGGCGAGTTGTTCGACCAGCGGCTTGATGCCGGGCACTCCGTTTTGCGCCGCTTTGGCATATTTGTAGGTTTCCAGCACATGGGACATGCACTCGCTGCTGAGTTTGAGCAACGTGTCATCCACGGCGGATGTCATGGCGGCGAGTTCCGAGCGGATGGTCTGGAGCGGAGCCATCAAGAGCACATCCTTGTCCATCTCCGCTTTCTGGAAAGTGCCGGGGAAAATGTCGGGAAACCCGGTGGCGATTTGGTGGGCGATGGGAATGGACCCCGCCCGGCTGGCCCCGGCCTTGAACAGGCGCTTGCGGTCCTCATTGCTGAGGGAGATGAGGAAGGAGAGCGATGCCTGCACCTCGTCGAGCTTGTCGAGGATGGCGGCGAGTTGTTCGGCTGTCAGGGCGGATGAGATGTTCTGCGATGTCATATTTCGTTGCGGATTCAGGTTGGTATACTCATGCCTTCCGGGCATGGATTGAATCCCCGAAAGACAAAATTCCAATATCTGACAAATTTACACGCTGCAATGATGGAATTGGAGTTTGAGGATTTTAATAGGAGGTCGCCCCTGTTAACAATTCAACCGCGTCTGCGGCCGGAGGGTGACGGCGGATGGTTCTTGGCGCGGTGACAATGAATCTTTCCGTGCTGGTGGCACGGGCTGATTCGGATTGTATTTCCGGTTGACGCCCATATGAACTCGTCCACCCATGAATCCCGAGCAAATCTCCTGGTTGTTCATTCCCACCGCCATCGTGCTCGGGGCTCTTCACGGGCTGGAGCCGGGGCATTCCAAGACGATGATGGCCTCGTTCATCATCGCCATCCGCGGCACCATTTCCCAGGCGGTGTTGTTAGGTGTTTGCGCGGCTTTGTCGCATTCGCTGATCATCTGGGCGCTGGCGGCGATGGCGCTGCGATTCGGAAGCCATTGGAACGCGGAAACCGCGGAACCTTGGCTCCAGTTGTTCTCCGCGGCCGCGATTCTTCTGTTGGCCGTGTGGATGTTCCGCCGGACCAAGGCGGAGGTGGAGGCGGCTCACCACCATCACCACGGGCATGACCATCACGGGCATGGACATGACCACCATCATCACGGGCATGATGAAACCGTTCGGCTGGACACCGGTCACGGTCACATCGGACTCTCGATCTTCGAGGATGGTGTTCCGCCGGTGTTCCGCATCGAGGTTCCGCGTGGATCGAAGCTGCCGCACGCCGCCGATGTGCGTGTGGCCACCGAACGTGCGGATGGGGCCTTTGAGGAGTTTGCGTTTGAAGATCGCGGAGGATTTCTGGAATCGGTGGAGTCGATTCCAGAACCCCACGAATTCACGGCGGTGGTGACGCTTTCGCATGGAAACCACGCCCACACGCTCCGGGCGAGGTTTGCCGAAGGCGATGCCCCGCATGCCGTGACGGATGACGCAGACGGGGACTATCAGGACGCGCACGAACGCGCCCATGCCGAGGACATCCGGCGGAGATTCGAGGGACGCCATGTGACCACCGCGCAGATCGCTTGGTTCGGCATCACGGGCGGATTGATGCCTTGTCCGGCTGCGTTCAGTGTGCTGTTGGTTTGCCTCCAGCTCAAGAAAGTGACGCTCGGTTTCTTCATGGTGGCGGCCTTCAGCCTCGGTCTCGCCATCACCATGGTGGCCGTGGGCGTGCTCGCGGCATGGAGCCTCAGACATGCGGAACGACGCTTCAAAGGCCTCGGCGAGTTCATGCGCAAGGCTCCCTATGTTTCCTGCGCGGTCATGATCGTCATCGCCGCAATCATGGCGTGGCACGGCTGGAACGGGCTTCACCATCCTCACTCGCATTGAAGTATCCCGCTGAAGCGGGGACTACGAACGCTTGTGTTGGACCACCCCGTGGAAACGGAGGTCATCTCCGAGGCGGGTGAATCCGGTTTCTGTTAGCTTGATGGAATCCGCGAGGCCCGGACCTGCGAGCGCGGGAACGGGGCCGCCGCAGAGGAGGGGGGCGTAGTAGATGACGACTTCATCGACGAGTCCGGCTTCGAAGAGGGCGGCGGAGAAGACACCACCGCATTCGGTCATGCAGGCGAGCACGCCTTGCTCGGCGGCGAGTTTCCGCAGGGTGGCCTCGATGCCATGGCGCGGGCGGATGAGGGTGCGGTCCTTGCTGGAATCGGTGAAGAGCGGCGCGTCGGCGGGCAGGGTGTCCGGACGATCGGTGAAGACGACGCGCCAGGGTTGCTGCCGTCCTTCCAACAATGTGGCGTCGCGGATGTTGAGGGCGGGATTGTCCCGTCTAACGGTTTCGCCGGTGGTGAGGATTGCGTCCACGGAGGCGCGGAGTTGCTGGACATCGGCGCGGGCTTCTTCTCCGGTGAGCCACTGGCCTTCGCCGGGCGGGCGGGTGAGGCGGCCGTCGAGTGACATCGCGGTTTTCCAGATCACCCAGGGCAGGCCGGTCTCGCGGACCTTGAAGAAGGGGCGGAGGATTGTTTCCGCTTCATCCGCAAGCACGCCGGAGGTCACCTTGATGCCATGGCTTGTTAGAATCTCATCAGCTCGGCCGGCGTGGGACGGGTTGCGGTCCACGCATGCGTAAACGACGCGTTTCACGCCGGCGTCGATGAGTCCCTGGGTGCAGGGCGGGGTGCGGCCGTGGGTGGAGCATGGTTCCAGCGTGATGTAAACCGTGGAACCGCGCGCTCCGTCCGGACCGTGTTTGGAGAAAACATCGGCGAGTGCCTCGCGTTCGGCGTGCGGCCGACCGGCGGCGCGGTGCCAGCCGTTTCCTAACAAGACGTCGTCCTTCACGATGACCGCGCCGACGGGAGGATTGGGCGCGGTTCTGCCGATGCCCCTACGGGCTTCGTCGAGAGCCAGGCGCATCCAGTGTTCGTCGTTCATTCGGGTTCGCCGGCGATCCTCACCGAGATCGGTTCGGAAGTGGTGAGGTGCATGTCGCGCTGCGGATAGGGAATGCCGATGCCGACCTCGTTGAAGCGCTTGTCCACCATCAGGCGCAGGTCGCTGGTGACGACCATGGCGCTGACTGTGGGGCCGAGTTCCACCCAGAAGTAGAGCGTGAAGATCAGCGCGTTGTCGCCGAAGTCCTCGAAGATCGCGATGGGGGAGGGATCCTTGCAGATGAGCCCGTGGCGGCCGGCGGATTCGGTTAGAATCTCCATCACGGTCTTGGGATCGGTGCCATAGGCCACGCCGACGCGCATGCTGCGGCGGACCTTGCGCGAGCTGAGCGTCCAGTTGGTGACGCGGTTTTCGAGGAAGAGCGAGTTGGGAATCATCGTTTCCACGTCGTCCGCGCCGCGGATGATCGAGGAGCGGGTGTTGACCTCCACGACGGTGCCGACGATGCCGTCCACGTCTAGCGTGTCGCCGACGCGGATCTTGCGCTCGGCGAGAACGATGAGTCCACTGATGAAGTTCTTGATGAGCGTCTGGGTGCCGAAACCGATGCCGATGGCGAGCGCGCCGCCGAAGAAGGCAAAAACCGTTAGAGGGATCTTCAGGAACGAGAGCGTGCCGAGGACGAGGACGATGCTGACGGCGATCATCGCCCAATTCCGCAACGTGCGCGCCTGGTGTTCGGCGATGTGGCCGCGGCTGATGATGGTGTTCTGGATGCGGTTGGCGATGCGTGAGGCGACCCAGTATCCGATGCAGAAGAAGAGAAGGGCGCGCAGCAGCATGCCGAGCGTGAGGGGGATCTTGCCGGTGATGGTTTGGCCGTCGACGACGATGCGGTCCTCGAAGCTCATGATTTCGAAAGACCAGATCTTGTTCACGGCGGTCCAGGTTTTCGTGCCTAACAACATGAAGCGGGTGGTGATGCTCCGGTCGTCCACCTTCGGGGTGTGATCCGCGATCCAGCGGCGTATGATCTTGCGCTGGGTTTCCACGGCCTGGGAGGTGCGCTGGAGGTTGGCGAGCATCTCGCTGCGCGCCGCGCGTTGTTCATTGAAGAGCGCGAACTTCGGATCGTCGGAAGTGACGGAGGCGGCGCGTGATTCCAGTTTGCTCAGTTCCGCGCCGCAGGTGGTCATGTCGTTTTCCACGACGTTGAGCCATGCCTTCAAGCGGTCGGAGATCGTGTTGAGTCCGGCCAGCGCCTTCACGCGTTGCTCGGTGTCCTTCGACTGAAGCAGGAGAGCCCGGTCCTTGAACGCGTTGACATAAATGTTCTCCAACTGGGAGAGGCTCTGCAATCCCTCGGTGATCGATTGCAGGGATTCCACCCGGTTTTCCGCGACTTCCATGCGGAACCTCGCGAGTTCCGCGCCATCCGGTTCCTTGCCATCCTTGGTTTCCGCGAGCAAGGCGTCGATTGCGGTCTGCGCCTGCGTGCGTGTGGCGAGCGCTGACTTCATGCGCTTGGAAGCCGCGGCGGTTTCCTTCTCAAGGACTGCCTTGCGCTCGTTGGAGGCTTTTTCGACCTTCTCAAGATCCGCATCGGTCATGCGGGCATGGGGAGAGGCGGTCTTGATTTTTCGCTCCACAAGGGACAGTTCGGCTTTGGTGGCGGCGACGCGTTCGCGATAGGTGTCGCATCCGTCCTGCAGGTATCCGGCTCGGGCTGCGAGGATGCGCGAGGTGGCTTTGGCGGCTTCGAGTTTCCATTTCGCGGCTTCCACCTTGCCATTGGCGGGCTTCTGCACCGCGAGCATCGCCTGGCTCACTTGTTCTTCGTTGGCCTTGGTTTCCGTGACGATGCTGGCAAGGATGCGCTCGAGGTTGGCGAGCGAGGATTCGTTCGATGTGAGCTTGGCCTTGATGGCGTCCCTCTCGTTGAGAAGGTCGTCCAGCATCAGGATCGAATAAGGAGGCGCTTCCTTGAAACCGGTCCACGCCGCGTCTTCGACGCGCGCCTTTTCCCCGTTCTCGCGGGCTTCCTTCGGATTGTCGAAGTCCTTGAGCCAGGCGCGGCAGATCACTACCATTTGTTCAAGGTCCCTGCGGCGGGTATCGAGATCCGAGGCGGTGATGCCATCGGGCAGGGCGACGGTCGCACCGCCGGACTCGAGGCGGTTGAGTTGCTCGCGGGCCTCTTGCTGCCAGCCTTCGATGCGCTTGCGGACATCGTCGGGTTTCTCGGCCTCGGCTTTTGAGCCGCTAGATCCGGTCAGCGCCTTCTGAAGGGATGGAACCTGAGCCCTGACCTCAGGGATGATGGCCAACAGGAAACCGGAACAACCCATGACCGCCGCGGTGATCGCGCGGAGCTTGGCGGGGAATCGAAAACGCATGGCGGCAGAGTTGACCGCCGCGGGCCGGGCATCAAGCGGGAAGCCGCCGGATTGGCCGCCGTTTCAATGGAAGCAAGACGGAAGTTCCTCGGTGGCGGGCAATGGAATCATAAATAAACGAATCATGGCTAACCCATCGTGGTGAGCCGTCCTTGTGACGTGGGATCCGATCCTGGGATTGTCGATGTCCGCGAGGCAAGCTCAGGGAGCGGACTCTACCACCAGCCGGAAAAACCCGGAGGGGTCGAGCGGCGGCGGGACCCGCAGGCGCATCGTCGCGGGACTCTCCGGGTCCGGTGTGAGCGCGCCGCCGGCGTCCGTCCACGACTGGGCAGGATTGGCCGACGCTTGCAGCGTGTAACGCACGCTTCCCAAGCCGGGAACGTGGCGGAAGCGGACCCACCAGCCGCCGCTGCCGTCGGCTTGGATCCAGCACGGCGGCGGATCGTCGCCGGAGGCTGGGTTCCCGCCGGTGGCGTATTCGAGGAAATTGCTGCGTCCGTCCCCGTCCGCATCCGCGGAAGGGAGTTTCATGAGCGGATCGGTGATGCCCGGGTGGCCGGCCAGCCAGGTGCCGAAACTCCCCGCTTGCGGTACGGTGGAGGTGGCGATCCGGTTTGCTGCTGCCCGGCTGCCTACGATGATCCGGGCGTCGGCGAGATGAAGCGCGAGCAGTGGTTCCAGCCCTGTGTCGGAGGTGGCTGCGAAGGTGGCTCCCGGGAAGCGGGCGACGAGGAATTCCCCGCTCGCCGTCTCGACGCACAGCGAGACCACTTCGCCCAACCATGGCGCGTTGGCGCTCGTTTCCTTCGCGGCGATTTCAAAACCACCGGCCGCTCCGTCCACACCCTGTCCGATGGCGAAGGTACTTCCGAAGGGAGTGAACGCGCCGTGGATTCCGGCGAGCCCGCCTTGAGCGGCGAGATCGAGCACCTCGTCGTCGTCCATTCCGGGGAAAGCGCCCACCCGGATCAAGGTTCCTGCTGCCAAGGGAATGCCGTCGAGCGCCGTCAGCGGGGTTCCCGAATGCTGCGGGTCCGCGACGGAGGTGATCACCACCGTGCCCGCCGGTAGCGGGCTGCAAGCCAAGGCACAGAAAATCAGTGAAGGGAGAACTGGCGACACGATGGTTAGAATATGGTGACCCTAAGTCGATAGAACGCTCTGCCCTGGCCGGACGGCAGGTCGAAAACCAACTTGCCGTTTTCCTGCACCGGACTGGCATAGGTCGTCCACGTTTGCAGGTCCGTGCTGGTTTCGATCAGAAATGACACGCCGACCGGCGGTGTCGGCGGCATGGCAAATTCGCCTTTGAGCGGAACCTCGCCTGGCTCCGGGTCCGGTGGGAGCGGCGGCCGCGGCGTGGCGGGTGGCTCGAGGCTGCCCTCCACGAGCACGCGTCCGTTTCCGGACTCGCGCCGCAGGATCAGGGTGGAGAGGAAATCCATCGGCTGGATCGCAGCCGTGCTGTCGTTCACACCCACTTCGCGCCAACCGGAAAACTTGCCGCGCGAGAGGTGATAGAACGGCCCGCGCTGCATGCCGGTGGAGGTTTCCTCGAAGGTGAGCAGGTCCGCCTTGCGGGCGTTGGGACCGGAAACCACGGCATGATCACCGGTTGCGCGCACCATCGCGTCGAGCGATCCGGTGAGGTTCACGGGCAGGGAGAACACGCAGGCTCCCGGGCGCGCGGGCAGCAGGATCGCGTTGGCCCCGATCTCGCCGGAAATCTTGATCCGCAGCGTGCCCGGCGTACGCCTCACGATGTAGAATCCGTGGGGATAGCGCAGGGTCGCGCCGCCTGCGTCCTCCACGATGCCCTTCTCCTCCCAGCGGGCGCGGGTGGAATGGAAGTAGAACACCCGTTCCTGTTGAGTGTCCGGATCCCAGATCACCACGTTGTCCGCGGAGTCCGCGTCCGTCCCCTCTCCCAGGCCGTAGGTGTTGGCGGTGCCTAACAGATCGGACAGGAGCGGGTGGGGGCGGATCAAGATCTGTGTGCCTGGAGTGACCCACGGCGTCAGGTTTTCCGCGCAGACGAGCTCCGTGGTCCGGTATTCGGTGATGTCCGTCACGAAACCTCGACCGTCTCCAGTGAGCACGTGCAGGTAGCAGAGTCTGGCGGGATCCGCGACGAGATGGTGATCGCCGAAATACTGCAGCCGTAGAGTCGCGCCATTCACACTCTGGACCAGCCCCACGAAACGACGATCTGGCAGCAGTTGGACACCGAGATACGTGCGTGCGGTGGTCCCGGCTGATGGCGCGCCGGGGATTTTCACGGTGTAGATCCCGCGCGGCTCGGTGACCGCGGACTCCTGGGCTTTCGCCCGTCCGCACCACGGCAGCACTGCGAGAAACAGGGCGGCCAAGCGGAAAATCATGATAGAAGCGTGACGATTGTCCTCAATGGCAGCAAGACGGAAGTTCCTCGGTCGCGGGCTTGGATTCCTTGGTTTCCTTGCCGAAATCGAGTGGAACCGTCGCATGCAGCCTCCATGCGAGCATCACGGCGGTGACAAACGCGAGGCCGCGGCGCAGGCGGTTCATGGCCATGGGCGAGAGTTTCGCACGGATGCGGTGGAACTGGTGTTGGGCCAGCCAGAGCAGCGGCACAGTACCCAGGCCGAATGCCAGCAAGGCCTCCGCGCCCTTCGCGGCGGACCCGGCTGATAGAGCGGCGACGAAGACCAGATAGAGCGGTCCGCAGGGCAGGAACGGTGTGAGCAAACCCATCACCGTGGCTCCCTTGAAGGCGGAGAGTTTGCACGCACTCAAGCGGGCTCTCGCGGTGAAACGGTTGAGTATCGCTGGTCGCGGGATCTTCTTGTCCAAGCCGAAGGCCATGACGAGCAGCACGAGCACCAGCACCCATGGCAGCAGCACCGCCGGTGATTCGAAGTAGCCCTTGAACCACGAGAACGCCTTCTGTCCGAGAGCTCCGAAGGCGGCGCCAATCAGCGCGTAGGAGAAAAGCCGCGATCCATGATAGAGCGAGGCCGCGGTGAGCCTCTCTCCTTCCGACTTCGCCAAGGTGCCGAGTCCGCAGGCGATCGGGCCGCACATGCCGGCGCAATGCAGGCTGGTCGTCAGGCCGAATACCAGCATGCCGATGGTGGTGAGAGGAAGATCGCTGTGGGCGGTCATGTGGCGGACGGAGTCAGTGGTTGGAGCCTGTGGAAACCTCGATCTGTTGCGGGCCGAATTTCACGGCGAGCGAGATCAAGGTGGACCAAGCGCCGATCAGCAGCATGAAGGCGAAGACAACGAAAAGCCACGGATGGCGGCAGAGGAATGAGGAGACGGAGTTCATCGGGTTGGGGTTGGGTTGGATCTAACGGATTCGGGATTGGGGCCGAGGAAGGGAATGGACTTCTCAATCACCACGTCGCCGGGATCGGCGTGGACTTCGATGGAGACGGTGGAAACGCCGACGTAGTGCTGCAGCGGCGCGACGACCACGCAGGTGCGGTTCACCTCGTCGAGCGGAGGCACGGTGAAGGTCTGGGTTTCGCCGCTCAGCTCGTATCCCTTCGGGCTGTTTTTCCCGAGGCGGATGGTCACGCTGGCGGGTTGGTTGCGTTTGTTCATGAAGCGCACCTTGTAAATGTTCTGCACGGAGGTGGCGTCATTGGTGAACGGCACGCCGGTGTTGCGGGAGATGATCGCGTTGAACGGGCTGGCTTTCTTCGACGCCACCAGCGTGAGCGCTCCGAGACCGAGCGCCGCGAGCGCGCAATACGCGTAGATCCGCGGGCGCAACAGGCGTCTCGTGGCTCCGGCGAAGCCCTTGAACGAGTCATAGCGGATCAAGCCCTTCGGCCTGCCGACCTTCTCCATGATGTCGTCGCAGGCATCGATGCACGCGGTGCAGCCGATGCATTCGAGCTGCAGGCCGTTGCGGATGTCGATGCCGGTCGGGCAGACCTGGATGCAGCGGCGGCAATCGATGCAGTCACCTTCCGCCTTGCCCTTCGCGCCGCGGGGTTCGCCGCGCTTGTGGTCGTAGCCGACGTTGATGGTGTCATCGTCCGTCAGCGCGCTCTGCAAGCGGCCGTAGGGGCACATGATGATGCAGAACTGTTCGCGGAAATACCCGAAGCAGAACCAAAGCACGGCGGTGAGGAACGCGACAATGCCGAAGGCGGTGGCGTGCTCCAGCGGACCCGCCTGCATGAAATCATAGAGGCGTTTCAGCGAAACGAAGTAGGAAAGGAACACGTGCGCGATCAACGCGGCCACGGCCACGTAGAGCAGATGCTTGAAGATTCTCTTGAACGCTTTCCCTGCGGTCCACGGCGCGTTGTCGAGCGCCCGCCTCGCTTGGGCGTCGCCCTCGATCCAGCGCTCGATGCGGCGATAGACGTGATCCAGAAACACGGTGTAGGGGCAGGCCCAGCCGCACCAGATCCGGCCTAACAACGCGGTCACGAAAAACAGGCCGAAACCCAGCCCGCTCACCGCGAAAAACATCACCCATAAGTCCTGCGGCACCAGCGTCAACCCGAAGAGGTGGAACATCCGGTTTTCCACATCGAGAAACACGGCCGGGTTTCCGTTGATCGGAATCCACGGCAGCAGCACGTAGATCGCTATGAGCGCGAGGCCCACCAGGCGTCGGCAGAGAGTCCACTTCCCGCTCACGTCCGAAGGATGCAGGAAATACCGCGAGCCATCGTCATTGATGGTGGTCACGGAGACTAAGTTCGGCTTTTTGGGGGCGGACATCGTGGGATCGGTTGGAATTTAAATCGGATTTCCTCCGCCGCGCTCCGCATGATCTGCGTCAAATTGTGCAGATCCCACGGCAAAAAATGCGCAGTCCGGGATTTCCCGCGGATTTTAAGCGGACTGGGCAAGAAACCACGAAATGCCCATATGTGCAATCAGTAATATTTGGGCCGCGAACCAACTCCCGGAACTCACGCATTCCGAACCCGGTTCCAGGGAGATCCGGAGGGGTTCAACGCACCGGATGAATCGCCTTCCAATCGTTTTTCATGCTGACGATGGCCCATCCGCGTTCCGGGCCATCGTCGAGTCCTCTGGCGAGTTTGCCGATGTGGCTCTCCCGGTCGTAGGCCCACTCGCGATCCGGGTCGTCGTGATGAACAATCAGGGCGAAACGCGCACCCTTGCCCGAGGTCGTCCATTCGAGCATCTGGAAATCGCCGTCGGAATTTCCGAAAGCCATGATCGGCCGGCGGCCGATGTGTTGTTGGATGGCCACGGGCTTGCCCTCCTTGTCGTCGATGAAATTGAGTTCCGGCAAACGGGCGATGACGGGCTTCCCGTCGCGGATTTCATACTTTGTCTTGATGCTGCTTCCGATCACCTGCTCGGGCGGGATGCCGTAAACCTTCTCCGTCCAAGGGCGCATGAACTCGATGCCGCCGCCGGAAACGATGAAGGTCTTGAAGCCGTTGGCGCGAAGGTAGGCCAGCAGTTCGAGCATCGGCTGATAGACCATTTCGGTGTAAAGCTTGCCGGTCTTCGGATGTTTCGCGGTGTTGATCCAGTCGCTGATGATTTTCTCGAATTCCTCCGTGGTCATGCCCGCGTGGGTGGCCATGGCCATTTCGAGCAAGGCTTTCTCCCCACCGGCGAGCGCGGCTTTCACATCGCCCTTGAGCACTGAAGCGAATGGCTCCTTCTCCTTCCATTCCGGATGCTGTGGGGCGAGAGCCTTGATGCGGTCGAAGATGAAGAATGCCTGGAAATACATCGGTTGCTCGGCCCAAAGGGTGCCGTCGTTGTCGAACACGGCGATGCGTTCCGGCGCGGGAACGAAATCCGGGGAGCCTTCCTTCGTCACTTTTTCCACGAAGCCGGTGATGGCCTTTTTCGGCGCGGAGTCATTCCACGATGGCAATGGATCGGCGGCCAGTAGCGCGGAGGTGAATGCCAGGAAAGTGATGATGGTCTTCATGGGGTCGTACGAAAAGGCGGGGCGCCCGGTCATGGGCGCCCCGCGGGTGTGAGGTGGGGTTTACTCGCCGGCGGTGGTCATGCCTTTGATCTGCTTTTCGAGCGAATCAAGGCTCCAGTCGCCCGGTTTCTGGCTGGGCGGGAAGTCCTTCAGCGTCATGAGGAACTTGCTGGCCACGGCCTGCAGCGGCACGAGCACGAAGGCGCGGTCGATCATCCAGTCGTGGTAGGTGTTCGAGTTGTGCTGGGATTTCTCGAACGGATCACGGCGCAGGTTGAAGAGCAGAGGCAGACGCAGGTGGACGAAAGGCTCGCGCCAGACCTGGAGTTGCTCGGCGCGGTTTTCCAGATAGGTCGCTTTCCAGTCCCCCACGCGGATGGCGACGACTTCGGCGCCGTCGTTCAGATAGATGAACTCCTTGCGTGGGGATTCCTTGGCTTTGCCGCTGAGGTAGTCGGTGAGATCATAGCCGTCGATGTGGTTCTTGTAGCTGCGGCCGTTGAGTTCCACGCCGGCAAGGAGTTTCTCCTTGATGTCCGGCGCACCCGCGGCGGCGGCGAAGGTCGGCAGCCAGTCTTCGTGGGAAACGATGCCGTTGAGCGTGGTCCCCGCGGGGAAATGGCCAGGCCATTTGATGAAACAGGGCACGCGGAAAGCGCCTTCCCAGTTCGAGTTCTTCTCGCCGCGGAAGGGCGTGGTGCCCGCGTCCGGCCAGGTGTTGTAGTGCGGGCCGTTGTCGGTGGAGTATTGGACGATGGTGTTGTCGGCGATGCCGAGTTCATCGATGAGCTTGAGCAGCTCGCCGACGTGCATGTCGTGCTCGACCATGCCGTCGCTGTATTCGTCTTGTCCGGAAATGCCGATGTGCTCGGGCTTCACGTGGGTGCGGAAGTGCATGCGGGTGCCGTTCCACCAGCAGAAGAACGGTTTGCCCTCCTTGTGCATGCGGGTGATGAAATCCTTGGCCGCGGCGACGGATTCGTCGTCGATGGTTTCCATCCGCTTCTTGGTGAGCGGGCCGAGGTTTTCGATGGTCTGGCCGCCCTTGCCGTCGGCCTTGCATTTCAGCACGCCGCGCGGACCGAAGGTTTCGAGGAAGGTCTTGCCGTTGGCGAGTTTCATGTCGCGCGGGTAGTCGCGGTTCTCGGGCTCTTCCTCGGCATTGAGATGATAGAGGCTGCCGAGGAACTCGTCGAAGCCGTGCATCGTCGGCAGGTGCTCGTCGCGGTCGCCCTGGTGGTTCTTGCCGAACTGGCCGGTCATGTATCCCTGGCTTTTCAGGATGGTGGCCATGGTCACGTCGGTTTTCTGCCAGCCTTCCTTCGCGCCGGGCATGCCGACCTTGGTCATGCCGGACCGTACCGGCGCGGATCCGCTGATGAACGCCGCGCGACCGGCGGTGCAGCTTTGTTGCGCGTAGTAGTCGGTGAAGCCGACGCCTTCCTTGGCGATGCGGTCGATGTTTGGCGTCTTGTATCCCATCATGCCGCGGTTGTTGTGGCTGATGTTCCAGGTGCCGATGTCGTCACCCCAGATGACGAGGATGTTGGGTTTCTTCGTCTGCGCGGAGGCGGTGGCCGCCATGGCCAGGCCCAGCGCGAGGAAGAGCCCGCTGCGAGTGTTGGTTGTTTTCATAGGTGTGTGGGATGGAGATTTGGGAAATGGATGGGTGGCTTCAGGGCCCGTCGAAAAATCTCCGGACGACCCCTAACAACTCGCCGCCCTGGAACGGCTTGTGGAAAACCGCGACGGCTCCGGCCCGCAGCGCGGTTTCGTGGAGGTGGGCCTGGTCGTGGCCGGTGATGAAAACCGTGGGGATGCTGATGTCGTGTTGCTTCAGCCATTCATCCAACTGGAACCCGGACATGCCCGGCAGATGGATGTCGAGCACCAGCCCGGCTGTTAGGGAGAGATCGCCGGATTCCAGATAGTCTTCCGCGGAGGTGTAATACCTCGATGGCAGGTCCGCGGCATGGCAGAGACGTTCGATCGCGCGACCCATTCCCGGGTCGTCATCGATGATCGCGATCGTGCCGCCAGCTTTTCCCATCCCCATCAGGCTGATGGTTCCGGCGGGCGGGGGCCATTGGGCTTGAGGGAAAAGTTTTTGCCCGATGGTGAGGTGTTCGGGTGATCTACGGTCTCAAATTAACCCTTGAACCAGCCTGACAAGATCCGGAAGAGATGACGCGCCCATCTTGAGCATCACCTGCGAGCGATGCGCCTTCACCGTGCGCTCCGAGCATCCGATTTCATCCGCGATTTGTTTGTTGGGCAGGCCGGCGACGACTTTCCCGCAGACCACCTTCTCGGCCAGCGTGAGGGAATCGTGGAGTTTGCGGATTCGGTCCTGCTCGGACCGCCGCGCTCGGAGAGTCCGTGAGGATTCCAACGCTTGGCCGACGGCGCGCAGCAGGTCCTCGCTCTTCACCGGTTTGGTGAGGAAATCAAAAGCTCCGTCCTTGATGGCCCGCACGCCCATCGGGATGTCGCCGTGACCTGTTAGGAATATGACGGGCAGGGTTTCACCCCGGCGGAGCAGTGCCTGATGGAGCTCCAGCCCCGAGGGGCCGCCGGGCATCCTCACATCCAGCAGCAGGCACCCTTCCAAACGGGATTCGCCGGCTAACAGAAAATCCGCCACCGATCCATAACCGCGGACCTCATGTCCCGCGGCGCGCAGCAGGCGCTCCAACGCGGTGCGCAGGGAGTCGTCATCGTCCACCAGATGCACGCATGCCGTGCTTTGGGATTCAGGTTTCATGCAAGGCCGGAAGTATCAGACGGATCGCCGCGCCGGAGGAAGCCGAATCCTCCGCGGAAAGACTGCCGCCATGGGCCTCGGCGATGGTCCGCGAAAGCGCGAGGCCCAGGCCCATGCCATCCGGTTTGGTGGTGAAGAAACTCTCGAACACCTGTTTCCGCAGCGTTTGCGGAATGCCGGTGCCGCTGTCCGATACCGTGATGGAAACTTCGTCCGGCGGCAGCGACTCCAGCGACACGCGGATTTCACGGTTCTGGATTCCCGGAGCGGCCACCGCGTCCATTGCATTGAGCAGCAGGTTGAGCAGCACCTGCTCCAACTGCACGCGTTCGCCGGAAACCCGCGGAACATCATCTGGCAAATCGCAGACCAGATGAACGCCGCGCCGTTTGCAATCATGCCGGACCATCGCGAGAACACCGCTCACCACCTCAGCCATGTCCACAGGAACCCGCTTCGTTTCCCCGCTGGAAACCATCTGTATCACCTGGCGGATCACCTCG
>DAISZP010000518.1:0-3714 GCA_036824745.1 Luteolibacter sp. | reverse complement strand
TGTGGAAGCCAGAGGTTGTTGCTGCCGGACGAGCGGGTGATGGTGACCGTCTGGTTCAACAAGGAGGCTGTGCCGTTGACGTTGACCTGCATCTTCTGCGACGCGGTGTTGTAGGAGAGCACGCCGGCATCGAAGGCCAGGGTGTAGGTCGCGCCCGGAGTGGTGGCGAAAGATTGGGAGACGACTCCGTTCGGGGTGGCGTTCGCGCCATTGAATCCGGCGATCTTGGTGCCGTCCGTGGCAGTGTAGGGCGAGGACGACTGGATCTCAACGTTGCCTGTGTTCGTCCATCCGGTGAAGTTGGACTCGAAGCTGCCATTGGTGAGCAGGTTGGTGCCGCCACCGGAGGGTGGGGTGTAAACCGCGGTCAGCGTTTGGTCCGCGTCCATGGTTACGTTGGCCGTGGCGTTGGTAGTCAGATCCACGCCGTTCTTCTGCCACTTGGAGAAGGTGTTGCCGCTGAAGGTGGCGGGCGCGGTGAGAGTCACGGCGGCTCCGCTGTTGTAGGTGCGGGTGAACTGCGTGGCTCCGTCCGCGTTGCTGCCGTTGTCCGCAGGGCTGACGGTGATGGTCGCGCCGGTGGCCGGGGTGGACGTAACCGTCAGGGTGCGGGTGGTGACCGCGGTGTTGGCGGTGACGACGATGTTGTCCAAAACCAGGTCCAGAAGATTGGTGGTGGCCGAGGTGTCGGTGAAGCTCAGGGTCGTGGTCGCGCTGTCCGCCACGAACGAGAAGGACTGGGGCAGCCACAGGTTGTTGCTGCCGCTCGTGCGGGTGATCGTGATCGACTGCGACAACAGTGTGGCGCCGCCGGCGACATTGAGTTGCAGTTTCTGCGCGACGTTGGTGTAGGAAAGCACACCGGCATCGAAGGTCAGCGAGTAGGTGATTCCCGGAGTGGTGGCAAAGGTTTGGGAAAGCACACCGTTCGGCGCGGTGTTGCCACTATTGAAGGCGGCCAGCTTCGTGCCATTGGTCGGCGCGTAGGGTGAGGCGCTTTGGATTGCCACGTTACCAGTGGTCGTCCAACCCGTGAAATTGGACTCGAACGATCCGTTGACGAATCCGTTGACCACCACCGGTGCGTTCACGGTGATGGAAACCGTGGCCACGTTGGAGTCAGCCTCACCGTCGTTCGCCTTGTAGGTGAAGGAATCGCTGCCGCTGAAACCGGTCGTCGGCGTGTAGGTGAAGCCACCATTCGGATTGAGGGTGAGCGTGCCGTTGGTGGGGCCGGCGACAAGCACGGCGGTCAGCGGATCGCTGTCACCGTCGGTGTCATTGGCCAGGACGCCGGCTGCGGGGACCACGAGGGCGACGTTCGCATCGGTAGTGTAGGAATTTCCGTTGGCGACGGGGGCGACGTTGGGAGCGCTCGTGCCGAGGGTCACCACCACGTTGTCGAGGATCATGTCGATGCCATTGGTGCTGGCGGACATGTCGGTGAAGGTCAGCGTGGTGGAGGAGCTGTTGGCCGTGAAGGGAATCGCCGCGTGGAGATACGGCGTGTTTCCGGTCAGATTCGCGAAGTCGGACACGATCGGGGAGCTGCCCGCGAGTTCGATCTTGAGCTTCTGGGTACTGCTGTTGATGGCTACCGAACCGACGTCGAAGCTGAGCACATAGGCTTGTCCGGCGATGGTCGGGAAGGTTTGGGAAACCGTCGCGTCCGGAGTGGCGGGACCGCCGTTCAGCACCAGCAGTTTCGTTCCATCCGAGGCGGGATAGCTGGCATCGGCGGTGTAAACCAAGCGGTTGCCCGTCATGGTCCAGCCGGTTTCACCAAACTCGAAGCTTCCGTTCGCGAGGATGACCGAGGGAGTCACGTTGAGGGTCACGGTGACCACGTTCGAATCCGCGGAACCATCGTTCGCCTTGTAGGTGAAGGAGTCGGCACCGACGTAGTCGGTGTTTGGCGTGTAGGTGAAACCACCGTTCGCATTCAACGAGAGCGTGCCGTTGGTGGTGGTGGAAACGAGGACGGCGGTCAGCGGATTGGAATTCGCATCCGTGTCGTTGGAGAGCACGCCGGAGGCGGAAACAATGAGCTGGGTGTTCTTGTTGGTGTTGTAACTATCCGCCACGGCGACCGGAGCGGAGTTCGGCACGAACGGAGCCACGGAGACCTTGTCCAGCAGGAGGTCCGCACCGTTGGTGACTGTCGAGATGTCGGTGAAGGTGAGCGTCGTGGCCGCGCTGTCGGCGGTGAAGCTGTAGGACTTGGAGGACCAAACCGTGTTTCCGAGGGCGTTGCCGGTGAGCGTTTCGGTTTGGGTGAGCAATGCGGCGCTGCCGTTCACGTCAACCTTGAGTTTCTGTTGGACGGCGGCTCCTGAAAGAATGCCGACATCAAACTTGAGGTCGTAAACCTGGCCGGGTGTGGTGGCGAAGGTTTGAACTACGGTCGCGTTCGGCGTGGTGTTGCCACCGTTGAAGACAAGCAGTTTCGCGCCTTCCGAGGCGAGGTAAGGCGGAGTGGTGTCGATGACCACGCGGTTCCCAGTCATGGTCCAGCCATTTTCTCCATCTTCAAATCCACCATTCGTGAACGGCGGGATCACCGGGCCGGATTGGTAGACCGCCGTCAGAGTGTAAGGAGCGTCCATGGTCACGTTCGCAATTGCGCTCGTGGTGAGGTCCACGCCGTTCTTCTGCCATTTGGCGAAGGTGTCCGTGCCGAACGTGGCCGGTGCGGTGAGGGTGACCACGGCGTTCGTGTTGTAAGTGCGGGTGAACTGGGTGCTGCCGTTGCCGTTGCTGCTGTTGTCAGCCGGGCTCACCGTGATGCCTACTCCGGCCGCCGGTGTGGAGTTGACGGTGAGGGCCTGCGTCGCGGCGGCTCCGGAGCTGTTCACTCGGACGTTGTCCAGCAAGAGGTCGATACCGCTGGTGCTCGCCGACAGGTCGGTGAAGCTCACCGTGGTGTTGCTGCTGTTTGCGGTGAAGACATAGGATTTCGAGGTCCACACCGAGTTGTTCAGGCCGTTGCCGAATACGGATTCGGTCGTGGAGAGCAGGGAGCTTGAGCCAACCAGGCTGACGCCCAGCTTTTGTTCATTGGTGTTGAGTCCGATGACACCCATCTCGAAAGCCAGCACGTAGGTATTGCCGGGAGTGGTGGCGAAGGTTTGTGAGAAAACGGCGTTTGGAGACTGGTTTCCGCCGTTGAGCACCGCGAGCTTGTTCCCCTCGTAGGGGATGTAGGGCGGAGTGGAGTCGATGACGAAACGGTTTCCAGTGATGGTCCATCCGGTTTCCCCGCTTTCAAAGCCGCCGTTGTCCAGCGAGTTCGAGCCGCCGCCGATGACATTGATGCTGACGGTGACCACGTTCGAATCGAGCGTGCCATCGTTGGCGCGGTAGGTGAAGGAATCGGTGCCGGTGAAACCGGTCGTCGGTGTGTAGCTGAATCCGCCGTTCGGGTTGAGAGTCAGCGTGCCATTGGAAGGTCCGGTGCTGAGAATGGCGGTGATCGGGTTCAGATCGGGATCCGAATCGTTGGAAAGAACTCCGGAAGCGGGAACCGCGAGCACGGTGTTCAGCGGAGTGGAGTAGGAATCCGCAACCGCCACTGGAGCGGTGTTGGTTCCATAGACCGCGGTGAGCGTCACATCCGCGTCGATGGTCACATTCGTGGCCGCGCTGGTCGATAGATCCACGCCGTTCTTCTGCCATTTCTGGAAAGCGGAGCCTCCCGCGATCACCGGAGCGCTG
>DAISZP010000517.1:0-3715 GCA_036824745.1 Luteolibacter sp. | reverse complement strand
CGCCGAGGTGAAGGCGGATCTCGATTCCGAGGTTCGGACGCACCTTGAGCCGCTGATGAACGAACGGGCCGAAATGAAGCGCGTGAACGAACGCCTTGAGAACGGCCAGCCCGTCACCGACGAGGAAATAGCCGATGCCCGCTGCGAGTCCGCGAAGCGCGGAGCATCAACGCGCCGCGTGAACGAATGGATCGACGAACTTCCGGAAGGCATGCCGGAAGACCTATTGCAACCCGATTGCACGACCGATGTCCCGGCCATTCCAAGCGATCAAATCGCCGAATGGCTCAACGATTGATCTCCAACCGAACCAACACCCATCATGGAAACCCTGCCAACCACCACCGACGACGCGACCCGCGCCGTTCCCGCCACGAAGTCAGACACCGCGCTTGCGAGCGTGGCTCATGCCAGGATCAATGTTCCCCTCAATCTCGGCAACTGGCGGGATCTGGACGAGGACACCGCCGAGCAGCTCGCCTGGTTCCACCAGCACGCCCTTGAAGTGGGGCTGAACTGGAAGCAATGCGAGACCGCGCTGAACTATTCGCAATCCACCATCTTCCGCGCCCTCAAGGGCACCTACGAAGGCGATTGGTCAAGCGTGGTCAAAAGCATCCGCAGTTACCGCGCCATTGTCGCAGAACGCTGTGCGATCCTTCACGCGAATTTCCGCGAGACACGTTTCACCAAACTGGTGACCGGCGCTTTGAGCTACGCGATGGCCAATAACTCCATCACGAAGATCACCGGGGAGTCCCGCCAGGGAAAAACCGTCGCCGCGAAGTGGTGGCGCGATCAGAACAATCACGGGCGGACGGCTTTCATCACCGCACCCGCCTATGGCGCGGCCCGCGCCCTGCTGAAGGAAATCGCCCAATGCCTGGGGATCAACCGCAACACCGGATTGACGAACATGCACGAGGCGATTCTGCGGGCGTTCAACGAAAACCGTATGCTGATCGTTGACGAGGCGCATCGCCTGCTTCCGAAGGACAAGCGCGGCGAGCCGGTTCTGTTGGAAATCCTCCGCGACATCCACGACCGCACGCGCTGCGGGCTGGCACTTCTAACAACCTGCCGTTTCGACGAAGGCGTGAAGCGGATGGAATATCAATACGAGCAAGTCCTCGGCCGGATCGGAATGCCGGTGCAACTCCCGCGTGAATTCGGCTGGCAGGACATCGAGCCGATTGTTTCCCAATACGCCAAAGGCATCCCCGCTCCGCTCCGCAATGAGCTGGTGAGGATTTCCAACGATCCGGGCCGCCTCGGCATCCTGTGCGAAACGCTGAAGTTCGCGAGCCGGATCGCCAGCAAGCAAAGGAAGGAAATCAGCGCGGAAAGCATTCAAACCGCCATCGCCACCCGTCGCCAGATGATGGGCGAAATCCAATACGCCAAAAAGTGAAGCAGCCACCACCCACAAGACCCATGCAAAACGACACCCAGCAATTCGAGAACATGTCCCGGCTTGAGGAGGCGATCCGCAAGAGCCGGGGGCTATCCTTCCTATTGAGCCGCGCCCTGCAATCGGCCGGTGATCCGGTTAATCCAAACGAATGGGATGTTTCCGGCATCCATGATCTCACCGACGCTGTCTCGGATGAGGTTGGAAAACGGTTCACGGAAGCATTCCGCAGCGTGGTCAAACCCGCCACCGTTCAAACGGCCGAAACCATCAAACCCGCCGCCTGATGAAAACGCCCCAGAAACGCCCTGAAACCTCCCGGATGGCTGTCATTGGCCGCGACTCGGCATCCGACGCGCCACAGACCTCTGCACGGCGCTGCATCGGCCGATTTGAGGGCGCTTCAAAAGCGCCGAAAACGGGATTTTCGACCAAACCGGAAAAATCCACCCCGCAAAACCGTTATTGGACGCTTTGGCGTGGCGACGATGCGGCGGCCCGAACCGCTTATGGAATGCCGCCACGGGATACCCCGGAATTTCCCCACGAAGGAATCTGCAGTTTTGGTTTCCTGACTCCGGGCGAGTTGATGGCGGATCTTCTTACGAAGAATTGGAGCAAGGACCCATTCGACCATGCTCCGAACCGCTTCGCCCTGGTGCAAATCACTCCGGCCGGATTGAACGTGACGGCATTTGATACATACGCCGCCGCCGTTAAGGCGCACAAGGACGGGGAAGATCCGGAGAAACTCAAACCCTGCCCGTTCTGCGGCAGGCGGGACAAGCTCGTCATGATCGACTGGACGCACGAACGGCCGGACGGAACCGAATACAACGGCGATGCCGTGAAGTGCGACCGTTGCGATGCCATCGCGCCGCTCGCGGTTTTCCAAACTCGCACGAAATGAAAAAGCCGGAAAGCCAAGCCTCATGGGATCACTCCCCCTCGGCTTACGTCCAGACGATGGCTCCCGGCACAGGGAGTCTGCCATGAAACCGGAATTCCTCAATCTCATTCTTGTTCCATCTTCCCTTCGGAACTGAGCCGATCACAGACCCACCGCATTCCTGATAGAGTCATGAAAAGAAGAATCACCACCGCTGCCAGCGGACCTCTGAACGCATCGGCTGAAGGCTTGAGAATCCTCCGCCAGAACAAACACAATCCGCTTCCCTATCTGAAACCCGAAATGCTGACCAGGGCGCTTGAAGCGTTCGAGCGCGGTCACATTTTCGAGGCCGTCACCTTGTGGGAGAAGATTTCGGAGCGCGACGACGTGATCGCAAGCGTCAAACCCAAGCGGGAAAAGGCCGTTTCCCAACTCGACATGCAGGTTGTCGCCGACTCCGGCAGCGGATCTGCAGGAGAAGATCACAAGGAGGTGTTGGAACGGTTCTGGAAAACCTGCCGTGCGGTGAACGCCTACGACCGCAACGAGCGCGGTGGATTCCGCCGCCTGGTCAAACAGATGATGACGGCGGTGTCCTTCCGCTACGCGGCACACCACATCATCTGGGAAACAAGTCCGGCCGGTGATCTCAAGGCAACTTTCGAGTTTGTTCCCCTTTGGATGTTCGAGAACACGATTGGCAGTCTGCGCTATTGTGAACGCCCTTCGACCTTCACTGGCAAGGAACTGGCGGAGGGGGAATGGATGGTGACATCCGGCGATGGCTTGATGATCGCATGCAGCATTGGCTATCTTGCCAAACGATCCGCGTTCAACGATTGGCTGATCTTCAGCGAGAAGTTCTCGGTTCCCGGTGTGTTAGGCCGCACGAGCGCGGCATCCGGAACCGCCGAGGCCAACGCGATGGCGGATGCGGTGAAGGCATTCGGCCACGACTGGTGCGCGGTGATCACCGGCGACGATGGCACACATGACGAGCCGATCAAGATCGTGCAGGCCGAGGGCAGTCCCGTAGGGATGCCGATGCCCGCCGTGATCGAGCGGGTGGATCGCCGCATGGCCGCGCTCTATCGGGGGGCGGATCTCAGCACGATGAGCAGCGGAGCTGGCGGCAAGGGAACCGGAGCGTCGATCCAGGGCAAGGAATCGGATCTATTGTTGCGGGACGATGCGGGAATGATCACGGATGCGTTGGAAGAGGTTTCCCGCGTGGTGGTCGAGTGGCATTTCGGAACCGGCGTGGAGCCTCTTGCCAGGGTGCAACTGGTGAAGCCGGTGCATGAGGATTCCGGGGATGTGATCGATTCAGCGATTCTACTCGCGGATCGCGGCGTTGAGGTGAGTTCTTCCGCCCTGATGGAAAGGCTGAGGATTCCGCAGGCCACGGATGA
>DAISZP010000516.1:0-3732 GCA_036824745.1 Luteolibacter sp. | reverse complement strand
ACCGGCGTCCTGACGCTGGGTGCCAAGCGCAATTGGAACGACCTGCTTTCACGCACCAATGTCTATCGCCTCAAGACCGGCGCGAACAGCGCGTCGTTCTGGCTGCCAGTCTCCGCGGTCCGCAGCGAGATCGCACAGCCGACCGTCCCCGGCACGCCTGCCAGCGAGGTCACCGGCTTGTGGGTGGGTGAGGTGATTTTCGATTCCGCCACCAGCATCGTGGAGGACGGATCGCCCGTGCGACCTTCCGCCGGAACTTCTCCGATGCGCATGATCCTCCACTCGGATGGAGGAGGCACGGTCAGGCTGCTCTCACAGGTCACCCTCATGCAAACCAAGACCGCGGATGCCAGCATCGCGGCAGCTCCGGTCCTTGTCGTCGATCCTGCGAAAATCCCGTTCTTCGAAGGCATCAAGGAGCGCAATGGAAAGCGCGCCGGCGTTCGCATCGAGGCAGTTGCCTACGACATGCCGCGCAAGCTCGATGGTGTGAGCCAGGCCAACCTGATAGAAGATCCCAAGTTCCTCACGCTCACGACGCTGAGCCCCGCGCTTCAGGCGGCTCTCGGTCAGGACGCGTCCACCCGCACCCAGGCTCAGAAGGACTTGATCAATTCCAGCGCCAGCGCCATCGCCGCCGCAAAGCTCACCATCGCGAACCTCCTGCCGAATTACCTGCTCTCCAGCACCGGACGGCCGCCGAAACTGGTGGAGTCCTACGACCTGACAGCATCGATGTCCGGCGCGGTGGGAGCCGGCCAGACAGTTTCGGTAAATCTCACGCTCGATCCCTTCCATCGCAGCAATCCCTTCCGCCACGCCTATCACCACGACCTCGCCAAGGGCCCCCAGATCAAGCGGACGCTCAGCGTCTCGTTCGACGCGGACCAACCGGTGGCCGGTCGTCTGCGTGGCACCTGCACCGAAACGATCAACGGATTGATCAAAACCAACCTCACCCTCACCGGGCGCGTCGAGTTCAGCCGTCTCTCCACCGCGGACACCCTCAACTGATCCTTCACCGAATTTCATGATTTTCCCAACTTCGATGAAAAACCACTCCCTGCTCCAGCTTCTGAAGGGTTTCGCCGCCGCAGTCCTGCTAGGCGCGTCCATCGGCTCCGCCGCGGCCGCCGCACCCGAGATCGTAGTGGAACAACCGGCGGGAACCAACATCGCCGATGGCGGCTCCGCTTCGTTCGGCTCGGTCAACGTGGGGTCCAGCGGCTCGCTCACCTTCACCATCAAGAACACCGGTGACGCGGATCTAACCGGAATCGCGGTTACCAAATCCGGAGCGAACCAAGCGGATTTCACCGTCACCACCAGTCCCGCAACCTCGGTGACGGGACCCAGCGGCTCCACCACATTCACCGTGCAGTTCTCCACTTCGGCGAGCGGCACCCGGAATGCGGCGATCCAGATCGCCAGCAATGATTCCGACGAAAACCCGTTCAACATCAGCCTCTCGGGCACCGGCACCGCTCCGGAAATTGTCGTTGAGCAACCCGCCAGCTCCAACATCGCATCCGGTGGCAGCAAGTCATTCGGATCCGTGAACGTCGGATCCAACAGCTCGCTCACCTTCACCATCAAGAACACGGGAAATGCGAACCTCACCGGCCTCACCATCACCAAGGATGGCACCAATGCCGGCGATTTCACCGTCACCACCAACCCCACCGCTCCGGTTTCGGGGCCGACCGGTTCCACGACCTTCACCGTTCAGTTCGCGCCCTCGGCGATGGGCAACCGCAGCGCGGCCCTCCACATCGCAAGCAACGACTCCGACGAGAGTCCCTTCGACATCAACCTCACCGGCACGGGTTTGGCTCCTGACATCGCGGTGGAAGTTCCACTGGGCACTCCGGTTACGCCAACCACCCCGGGCGGCGCGAATTTGGGCTCCGTCACCGTGAACAAGGTGTCTTCGGTCACGTTCAACATCACCAACCCTGGCAACACCAATCTCGTTCTGTCGAATGTCTCGCTGGGTTCCGGGACATCGCCGGCAATCACCATCAAGTCGAACATCACGTCCACCACGGTCGCCGCGGGCGGCTCCGCCCAATTCACATTGCAGTTCAGCCCGACCACGACCGGCACTTTCACCGGAAGCGTTTCCATTCCCACGAACGTGACGGGAAAGAATCCCTATGTGATCTCGTTTACTGGAACGGGTACGGCTGCGGTGGCAAACACCGATGATTTCGGCTACTCGATGGACGTCGCGGCTCCTGCAACCGCCGCTTCGTTCCTGAAATCCACCGACCCCGATGTGTTGGTGCCGGGAGGCCTGTTGGTCGATGACGCCGCCTTGCTCGCCGATATCGGATTCAGCTTCAAGTTTTACGACAAGACCTACACCAAGTGCTTCATCTCGACCAATGGACTCATCAGCTTCGATGAGGGTGTCACCGCATGGTCGCCGACCGCGATCCCCAATACCTCATCGCCGGACAACTACATCGCGCCGTTCTGGAGCGACCTGAAACCGGGCCCCGATGGTGGCGCGATTCTCTACGCGACCCGCGGAACGGCGCCGAACCGCACCTTCATCATCAAGTGGGAGGACGTTCCTGAATACTACGTTCCTACGAGAAAGGTCACCTTCCAGCTCACGCTTCACGAAAGCACCAACAGCATCGAGGTGCAGTACAAGGACATCACCGCAGGGTTTGGCGACACGCGCACCTATGTGGGCATGGGACTGGAGAGCCGCAACTACGGCTCCACCCAGCCTCAGCCGGCGTCCAACGTGATCGGCCTCAAGGCCGCCCACGGACTTGTGGACTCGGCCAACAAGGACATCGACGGGAAGGCCATCAAGTCCTTCCCCTACGCGATCCGTTACACCCGCCCCGTGGTGTTTTCCGTCGAGAGCAACTATCAACAGCCGACCACGGCGGATCCGACGGTCACCACCACCGTGCCCACACCTCTAACAGGACCAGGGGATCTCAGCGTGCTTCCGACCGCGAAGACCCACTACAAGACTCCCATCGGAACCAACCAGCGGTTCGAGGCCCCGGAGGTCATCTATCTGGACCGGAATTTCGGCAAACTCGATTCCCCCGGCGAGTTGACGGGCCCCGCCGACAAGCTCGCGTGGTACCGGCTCGTGAACGATGGCTACGCGATCGACGGGCAGGTGGTTCAGGGAACGCATGCGTTTTTCTCCACCACGCTGGATCATGACGTGACGGTCGTCTGGAGGTGGCGACTTGAATACGCCGCCATCATCGAGGCGGGGAAACCCAATGGCGGTGCCGTCAACGAGGGCGGCCGCAAGTGGCTCAAACCAGGCGAGCAATTCACAGCCGTGATCGATAGCCCGCTCGACGGACTCTCGGATGCCGCGGGCATGCGCTTGATCGTCCAAGCCTATTCGTTGTTCGACAAGACCGGCGGCCAGGTCGGCACGGAGGTTCCGGTGACCGCGGGCGCCTACGTTTCTTCGAATCCCCTCACCATGACTTCGCCGATCCGTCTGAAGTGGCGATGGGCGGGACAGGTGCGTTATCGATTCGATGCCAAGAACAGCGGGCTCACATCCAATTTGCTGAACACCCAGTCGTTCATCCGAACCTACAAGGCCGACCGTACGACGGTGGATCAGACGATCTATGGCGTCGGCGCGGACATGCCGGTGTGGATCAATGTCGGCACCAAGGTCGATGTGGGCGCGTTCTACCGCAGCACCGACCGACGGGTGACATTGGCGGACTTTCA
>DAISZP010000016.1:0-24546 GCA_036824745.1 Luteolibacter sp. | reverse complement strand
GTCGCTCAACTTCGAGGAAATCGCCAGCGACCTCGTCGTTGGCGACGCCGCCTCGCGTTGTGAACCGGATGCGGAGCGCCACGATCTCTATCAGGAAATGATTTCCCGCCAGCAATACCTCGTCGATACCCTGCACCCCGCGGGTTTCCTGTGATGGCCTTCCCGATCCGATGAGCAAGAAAGGCAGTGAAATCCGCGGCGATCGCAAGAATGCCCTGCTCGGCACCCTCGCCGGCTGGGTCATGAGGCTGTTAGCCGCCACCCTGCGCATGGAAGTCCGGGACCACTGCGGCATCAGCCACAAGCCCGTCACCGTGGATCCCGTCATCTACATTCTCTGGCACAACCGTTTCTTCGTCGTGCCTCCCGCATGGAACCGCATCTGCCGCGGCCTGCGCCGGGCCGTGACGCTCACCAGCGCCAGCAAGGACGGCGCGATGGTCGCCGCCGCGATGAACGTCTTCGACATGGGCGCCATCCGTGGTTCGTCCTCGCGCCGCGGCGTGGCGGCATTGATCGGGCTGAAACGCGCGCTCGCGGAAGGCTTCGACATCTGCCTCACGCCCGACGGCCCCAAAGGCCCGCGCTACAAGGTCCAGCCCGGGTTTCTCAAGCTCGCCGAGTCCAGCGGCGCGCCGATCGTGCCTGTACACCTGAAGTTTTCCAACGCATGGCGCTTGAAAACCTGGGACCGCTTCGTCATTCCCAAGCCCTTCAGCCGTGTCCAGGTCACCTTCGCCGAAGCCATCCACATCCCCCGCGGACTGGACGAGGCGGCCTTCGAGGCCAAACGACTGGAGATCGAATCCCTGCTCGTCCAAGGCACCGACGACGCCTGATCCTCATCTTCCATCCACCATCCCCCAATCCACGATCTCCCATGACCACACCCCGCATCATCGATGGAAAAGCCGTCGCCGCCGCCGTGCTCGACGAATGCAAGGCCGAAGCCGCCGCGCTCATTGCCAAAGGCGTCACCCCCGGTCTCGCCGTCGTGCTCGTGGGCGAGGACCCCGCCTCGAAAGTTTATGTCGGCTCCAAAGCCCGCACCTGCGGCGAACTCGGCTTCCACTCGCGCAAGATCGAGCTGCCCGCGGAAACGACGCAGGACGAGCTGTTAGCCGTCGTGCGCGAACTCAACGCCGATCCCGCCATCCACGGCATCCTCGTGCAATCCCCGCCGCCCAAGCACATCGATGAGGAGGCCATCATCCGCGCCATCGATCCCCGCAAGGATGTCGATGGCTTCCATCCGGAAAACGTCGCCAAACTCGCGCTCGAGGATCCCAGCGGCTTCGTCCCCTGCACGCCAGCCGGCTGCATGAAGCTGTTGGAAATCTCCGGCATCAACACCAACGGCGCCGAAGCCGTCGTCATCGGCCGCAGCATGATCGTCGGCAAGCCGATGGCGCTTCTGTTAGTCTCGAAGAACTCCAACGCCACCGTCACCATCGCCCACTCGCGCTCCAAGGATCTTCCCGCCATCTGCCGCCGCGCGGACATCCTCGTCGCCGCCGTCGGTCGCCCGGAAATGGTCAAGGCCGATTGGGTCAAGGAAGGCGCCGTCGTCATCGACGTCGGCATCAACCGCGTCGAAGACCCTAACAAAAAATCCGGCTACCGCCTCACCGGCGACGTCGCCTACGACGAAGTCGCCCCCAAATGCGCCGCCATCACCCCCGTCCCCGGCGGCGTGGGGCCGATGACCATCGCGATGCTCATGAAGAACACGCTGCAGGCGGCGCGGCAGCTTTCATGAGGAGGAGGGACGTCTCGTCCCTCAAACCATTTCTCGCTTTTCCCGGTCTGGGTTTGGTTTATGATTCCCCCATGGCCACCTTCGCCGAATTCAAGGAACAAGCCGCCGCTCTTAGCGTGGAGCAGCGCGCTACTCTGGCCAGCTTTCTCCTCCATTCCCTGCCAGACCCGGACTACGATGTCTCCGATGAGGAAGTGGCGGAGCGATTCCGCGAGGCGAAGGCCGGCGAGGTGGAAATGATCACCTTTGATCAGCTCACGGACGGCGTTTTCGTTGGGCGCTTGTGAAAGCGATCTCGATGTGAACAATCCGGCCGATGAAAGGCTTGGGATTTCTGATCATCACGGCATTCGGGATCCCGGGTTTCGCGTATTCAGAGGAAGCGCAGATGCCATTTGATCTGCCGGATGCGTTGAAATCCACCGCGCCGGAGATCCCGGCGGATCGGAACCATCTCACGCGGTTTTTCGCCACGTTCCCGCGGAGTGTTCCTGAATTCACGAGGTCCGTCACGAAAGCCGAAGAGCGGTTGAATGAGGGCAAGGATGCCGGAGATCCGGAACTGCTTGGAAAACTCCGCGACCGGCACGCGCAGGCCAAGGAATTGCTCAAGCCTCCGCTTGCGTTCACGCCAGAGACGGACGCGACCCACACGGTGGTGTTGTTCGGCTTGTTCCGGGAAACCGGGGTGCTGGCGCGGCAGGCAATGTTTGAAAAAGATCATGCCAAAGCAGACCAGATGTTAGGAGACATGCTGGAATGGAGCCGCATGCTCCGGAATGCCCAACCGAATCTCTTTCAGGCGGCGATTTCCCGCAATGGATGGCAGCATGCGTTTGACACGCTCTTGTTGGATTGGGCGAATCATCCGGATCAGGCGAGGCGATTGGGCGAAATCGAGCCATTGCATTTGCGGAACCGGATCGACCGCGAGGAGTTCATTGGGATGCTCAAATCCGAGGCGCTCTGGTGTGTTCGTTCAGGCGGGCTCCGCAAGACCTTGGAGGACCAGGAACATGCGGGCGCGGCGACGATGTTTCTGAAACCGCCGTTCAATGAACTCTCCGTAAAGGATCTGCTCAAGCTGCCCTACGATGCCGAAGCCGAATTCCGCAGGGACATGGATGAAACGCTTGGCATCCTCGAATGTCTGAAGAATGGCGCGCCGATGTATCGTTGGCCGGGATTTGAAATCCCGGTCACCGGTCATTCGATTGAGGATTACGCCAAGCGTCCGAACGGCCTTGGTGACCTGTATCGGGAGCAAACGAACCATACATTGAGATACGGCATCTGGGCGGGAACCTTGACCCGCAGTCCGCTGTTGGATGCTTGTTTTCATTGGTTGAAGCTCGAACGCGATGGCAAAATCGTGGATCAAACCAGCCTTGCTGACCTGCTCGATCCGGTGGATGGCAAGCCGATGGAAGTCGATGTGAAAAACAGAACGATCCGCAGTCGTGGTGTGAATCGGAAATCCGACCCTCGAGAGAAGGAACTCGGGCCGATGCCGGACGCGGGATTTACGATTAGCGGCGACGATCTCGTCATCGTCGTGCCGCGATGGAAGAACACTCCGAAGGCCGGGAATTGAGGTTCCGGGATTCGGTTGCTAGAATCCGCACATGGCGGAAATGATTACGCGGCTCATGCTCGTCATTGCGGGAGCTCTGCTGCTGGTGGATTTGGTTTCGCTGGCCAGCGGGCTGCCGTCCCTCATCCGCTGGGTCCATCACAAGCTGCGGGGATACATCGAAGTCCCGACGCCGGCTGATTTGTGGGTGGCTGCGGCGAACGGATTGATCCGGAAGGGGGATAAACTCGTGGTGGCCTGGCAGCATGAGGGAAATGAGGGCGAGGTGACCTGTTTCGCGATTTCTTCGGAGCTTGTGGGTCTTCCCGCGGGAACGGTTTTCCGGGTCGTGTCGGTCACACGGAAGCGGTTGGTGCTGGAGAAAATCAGTTTGAAGAAGAGTTCTTCATGAACTTCTCCACTTCGCCGCGGGCGTCGGCGGGGAGTGATTTCACCCATTGGCTGGCGGCGTTGGGGTCGTATTGGGACCAGTTGGCAGCGAGGTTTTTCTGGGCCCAGAGCCGGGCGTCTCCGGCGGGCAGGGTCTGCACCCAGGCACTGGCGGCCGCGGGGTCTTTCTGGGACCATAACACGGCGTGGTTGGAGGCGAGGTAGGTGGTGTCGTTCGCTCCGGGCTTGGCCTCTTCGGGTGGATGGGCGATCAGGTAGTTGATGGCTTCACCGCGAAGCGTGGGGTCCATGTCAGAGCTTGAGCTTGAGTACTGGTTTCCGACGGCGAGGACTGTGGCTACCCGCGCCTTCTGTTCATCGGGCAGGGAACTGAAGCCGTGGGAGACTTCAGCGAGCTTGTCCTTGTCCCACGCGCCGAGCAGGGAAAAGAGTTGATAGGTGTCTCCTTTCTGAGGGTCTATGGTCGCGGCTGTTGCCAGCCAGTCAGCAGGTTTTTCGATCTTCGCTTGTGAGCTTTCGGCGAAAGGGTCGGTGGCAGGGTTGGCTTCGATCTGGCTCCGTGCGATTTGGCGATCCTCATCGCTGCCGAGCATTGCCAACAGGGATTCGGCTTTTTCGGATTTCCAGTTCCCGAAGTTCCCGAAGATGGTGGTGATCACGTTTTTACGCTGGGAGTTATCGAGATCCAGAGTGGCCAACTGTTGGATCGCAACTTCCGGTTTGCGGTTTGCGAGATATTGGAGGGCGTTGGTTTTGATGGAATTGGCCAGATCCGCGGGGAAGCCATTGCCGGTCAGATCCGCGTTGAGCCATTTCTCGACGTTGTTGGAATCGATGAAATTGTTGGGATTTAAGGCAATGCCCGCTTTCCACGAGGCGGGGAGGTTTGCCAATTCGTCGAGTAGTTTGGTGCGCGTGGAGGAATCCGCGCCTTGGAAGAGGCTGAAACCGTCCGGTCGCTCCCACAGGCTCCGGATCTCGCCAGCGAAGTCCGCCTCCAAACGCCGGCCGACGAAGAGGCTTTCTACCGTCTTCTGCCATTTGGCGGGCAGGGAGGTCATGGCAGCCTCCAGTGCGGCGGGATCTTTCTTGGCGATTTCGTCCAACACCGCCTGCACGTAGTAGCTGTCTCCGCCTTGATGGGTGTTGGTGCCCTTGGCGATGATTTCCCTGATGCGGGCGAGCGCGACATCCGGGTGGTTCTTTGCGATTTCTTGAAGCGCTCCCATTTCGAATTCCCGGTTCGGATTTTTCTGGAAAAAGGCGAGTATGCGCTGCGGATCGTCTTTGGCCCAGGCGTCGAAAATTTCGGGATCGGTCTCGTTTTTGATGCACCACGCGGCGTGGCCTTCCGGGTCTTCCTCCATCCAACGCTGCATGGCGATTTTCTCGAACAAGGTGGCGTCGAAACCTTCGCCGACATCGAACCAGCGATGGTCCAGCCATGCGGCGAGGTCAGCGATTGGCAGAGAGTTCGCCAATTCGATGGTGGAGCGCAGTTTCTCACTGCTGGAACCGGCGGCGCGGATGGCGCGCAGGCGCTCGCGGACGTATTCGGGTGGGCCGTGGGAGGCACTCCACTCGTGACGTTTGAGGGTCTTGGTGGCTACCGGTTCGTCGGAGTCGGAGGCTTGGATGGCATCCCGGGCGGGTTCGGCGAATTTCCAACCGACGATGGCCATGGCGAGAAAGCCAACGGCGGCACCCGCCTTCGCGCCGCTGGATGGAAGGGAAGCGCTCATGGGGATTTGAGGGATTTTCCGAGTTTCTGTTTTTGATCGTCCGGCAGGTTCGCGGCTTCCAGCCACTGGCGGGCCTCTTCGGGGTTGTTCCGGCTCCACTGCCCTACGATGTAGTCCAGTTGGGCGTCTCTGGACGGCTGTTGCAGACTCATCGTCCACTCGGCGGCCTCGCTGTAGTTCTCCTCGTTCTGGAGCCGGAAGATCAGCATGCGTGCTGCAGGTTCACGGACGGCGGGGTCGGTCTGGCCATTGACCCAATGAGCGTAGCCTTCCAAATCCTGTGCGGCCCATGTGCCTGCGAGTTGCTTGAACGCCGATTGCCCAATGTTTTCGGCCTTCGCTGGCAAGACCATGGCCATGACGCGTTCCGGATCCTCGGCAAGAAGCGAGGTCATCAAGCGGCTGGAGGTTTCATTGTTTGATCCAGAGCGCGAGCTGCCATTCTCGTAGCGGATCGTCGTCATTAAGTTGAGCGCGTCCGGATTCTTCTCGAACATAGTCTTCGCGAGCTCGAAAGCCTTGTCTGGATCGGTGGAAACGAGGCTCAGCCCGACGGTGGCGATGCGTTCGGTGGCGATGATCGGGGCTTTGGTTTCGAGGGCTTGTTTCATCGCTTCCTCGGGATCGGATTTCACCAGACTGTCGAAAACGGCAGCCTCGAACTTGCGCCTCGTCTCGCCTGACGGCGTCTGTTCGGCGATGCGCTGGAGCACCTCGGGATTGAATTCGCCGACGGTTTTGATGAAGCCTTCCAACAAGTCACTGGAACTGCGGAAGGGATCGCTCAGCCATGTGCCGTTTTCCTCAATCCAATCATAAGCGGCCCATGGATCGCGCCGGGAGAGGGTTTGGAAAAGACCTTCGTTGGTTCCGTGCCCCTTCTCCTTGAGAAACTTGAGGATCTCCAGAGGATCGGAGTGATCATCCCATTTCCCGAGGCCTTCGAAGGCGTTGTCGCGGCCGGATTCCGGGATCTCGTCGAAGTGCTCGCGCAGCCACTCGGGATGGAACTCGCCGATGCCCCAGGTAACGTTGTTTACGCGGTCCGGGTTTTTCGCGATGGCGGCTGTTAGAGCGGCCTTCGGATCATGGCAGGACCAGGCCCACCACGCGTAGTGCTCGTCCTTGGTGCCGGTGGCGGCGGCGATGGCTCCCGCGGGGTTGAGGCGGGTCCAATTGATGAAGATCAGGTCGTTGATGTCGTTGTCGCGGTCCTTCTTCTGGCGGTAGCTCTGCCAATAGGCGGCGATGTCCTGTTCGCTTGCGTCCACCATCCACAGCGCGAGACGGGCGTAGAGCGACTTGTCGTCGAGCGCGGTCAGAGTTTCCAAGGTGTCCGTTGACTTGAGGGTCGAAGGCGTCGGTTTGACTTGTGGTCTGTGGTGCTTGGTTGCGGCGTTGGTGTTTTCCTGCGGCCCGCGGCTTGGTTCAGCGGCGAGAGGGATCGCTTCGGGAACCTTCACATCCGTTTGCCGAGCGGAAAACTGATGGGCGGCGCGGCCAACGAGAAAGCCGGCAGCGCAAAGACTCAGGGCCGCGGGAATCTGAATGTTTTTCACGGTGACAGGATACTTGAAATCCGGCGACTCCCGCCTTCTTCCATGGCAGGAAGACAAGAGTATCCATATCTATCATGTCAAATGGATTCAGGCGTCTTGGGGGACGCAAACAAAACACCCGCCTGGCGGCCAGGCGGGCGTGGATTGCAACGGAAACGGTTTCGTGAAACCTCAAGCTTTCACCTTCGAATACCCGCGCAGGAAACCGGCGCATTGGGCGACTTCGGGGTGGTTGGTCTTCCAGTTGTGTTCGTATTCGATGCTGACGTTTCCGGCGAAGCCGTGTTTGCGCACTTCGTCGAGGATGGCGACGAGATCGACGAGGCCGGTGCCGAAGGGTTGGTCGTGGGTCCACTTTTCGAGCGAGGCGCGGTCCTTCATGTGGAACGAGCGCACGCGCGGGGCGATCTTCTTGATGACGTCCAGCGGGTTGAGTCCGGAGGATGCCCAGTGGCCGAGGTCCGCGCAGTAGCCGATGTTTTCATGGCGGCCTTCGATGGCTTTCCAGATGGTGTCCGGATTCCACAGGGCGGTGGGTTTCGGGTGGTTGTGGAAGCAGACCTTGAGGTCGTATTCCTTGGCGAGTTTTTCCAGGGTGTCGAGCGCGTCGAGCGACTCGGTGGTGATGCCGTAGAGGCCCATCTTCTTGGCGAACTCGAAGGTCTTGCGGGCTTCGTCCTCTTTCTTGGAAATGCCGGTGACGCCGAAGTTCACGGCGCTGATGCCGTTCTTCTTGAGGTGGGCGAGGACTTGCTGGATCTGCTCGTCGGTGTTGTCCGGGCCGAGTTTTGTGTCGCCGAGCGGGCCGCCGATTTTCTGGCCGGGGAAGATCTCGACGTTGCATCCGGCGGAGGCGGCCATTTCGATGGCTTCGAACAAGGTGAACTCCTTGAAGGACCAGCACTGCACGGAGATCGCGAAGCCCGCGGGCGTGAGCGCCGGTTGGGGGATCGGCGCGCCTTTCGAGCGGAGGGCAAGCAGGGCGGAGGCGGCTGGGATCATGGTCAGAAGGGATCGGCGTTTCATGAGGAGTTGAAATGGAACGCGTCCGGTTTCCTCGATCTTTCGGGTGGCGGTGGCGTCCATTTCCCTTGGTGCGTCTGGCGGCGGCGACTATGGTTTGCGCCGATGACCGAGCGGGACGAAAACGCGTTTCTTGAGTTCATGGCCACGGAGAAAAGCGCGTCTCCGCGGACGCTGGCGAACTATCGGGACGCAATCGCGGCCTACAAGAACTGGCGCGGCGATGGTTTCACGACGTGGCGTGATGCGGAGGCGGATGATTTCCGCGATTACCTGTTCGCGATGATGAAACAAGGCCTCAAACGCGCGACGATCCGCCTGCGCTTCGCCGCGTTGAGATCCTTCTACAAGTTCCTCGTGCTGCGCCATGGCCTCGGCAAGAGCCCGGTGGCCGAGGTCCAGCTTCCGAAACCCGAACGCGGCTTGCCTGTGGTGCTTTCCATCTCACAGATCGATGAACTGTTAGGAATGCCGCTGCGCCTCCAGGTGGACAAGAAAGCCCCGCCGTGGCTGCCCTTGCGCGATGCGGCAATCCTCGAACTCTTCTACTCCTGCGGCCTGCGGATTTCCGAACTGCTCGCGCTCGATGTGAAGGACCTCGATTTCATCGGGGAAACCGTGAAGGTTTTCGGAAAAGGCGCGAAGGAACGCATCGTGCCGATCGGCGGACCGGCGATCAACGCGATCCAGCGTTACCGCCAGGAGGCCGCGATCACCTCCGGGCCGCTGTTTCTCAGCAAGCGCCGCACGCGCATCACCCAGCAGGCCGTGGATCTTTTGCTGAAGAAATACCTGAAACACAGCGGTATCCCCTTCGCCATCAGCCCGCACAAGCTGCGCCACAGTTTCGCCACCCATATGCTGGACGCCGGGGCGGACCTGCGCAGCGTGCAGTCGCTGTTAGGCCACGCCTCGCTCTCCACCACCCAGATCTACACCCACGTCACCAAGGAACGCCTCAAACAAGCCTACGACGACGCCCATCCCCGCGCATGAACACGATCCTCCGCTTCGCCGCCGCTTTTCTGTTAGCCTTTTCCGCCGCCTCCGCCGATGAGGCGAACCCGCTCGCCGCGGTGGCCGCACGCATGAAGCAGGCGGAGAAACCCTCCGTGCTCTTCATTGGAAACAGCTACAGCTTCTTCGTGCCGAAAGCCTTCGGGAAATTCGCCGCCAGCCAGGGCCGGAAGATCCACGTCGAGCAGGTCACCAATGGCGGCTGGACGCTCGCCCAGCACGCGGAAAATCCGGCGACGCTGGAGAAGATCCGCTCGCGGCGCTGGGATGTGGTCGTCATCCAGGAACAAAGCCGTATTCCCTCCTATCCCGCCTCGCGCCGGGATCCGCTGATGTTTCCGCCGCTGCGCAAACTCGTCGCGGAAGTACGCAAGCAGGGCGCGCTGCCGGTTCTCTATCAGACCTGGGGCCACCGCGGCGGAAACGCCAGCCTCAAGGGCGACACCACCGCGGCCATGACAAAGCGCCTGCGCGAGGGATACCGTGCCGCCGCGGCGAACGCAGGAAACGTCGCCATCGTTCCCGTGGGCGACGTCTGGGAAACGGAAGTCGCGGCCGGCAACGCCGACAAGCTCTATCAGAAAGACAACAGCCACCCCGCGGACTACGGCAACGCGCTCACGGCGAGGGTTTTCTATCAGGCGATGTTTCCGGGCGGGGGAGAGTCTCGAAACGCCCCGCCGCGCGGTTCTTCCATACGCCGCCCGCGCTGAACACCGTGCCGTTCATCGCGAGGTAAACTCCGGGCGGCTTCGATTGCACCGCGCCGAGCGCGAGGCCGAGGTTGAAGATCGCATCCGTCACGCGGAAGCGCGCCGGGGCGAGCGCGCCGGTGAGCACGATCGTCTTGCCGGGCAATCCCGTTAGAAACGCCGCCGTCTCGCACATCGTGTCCGTGCCGTGCGTGATGAGGATGCGCGATTCCGGTGCCTCTTCGCAGGCCCTGCGGATCACCGCGCGGTCCTCGTCCGTGATTTCCAAGCTGTCCTTGCGGAACACGGACTCCAGCCGCCACTCCAATCCCACTCCCGCCTCGCGGAACACATGCGGCACCGTCGGTTCCCCGACCTCATACTCCGACGAGGCGTCGAAATACACCTTGTCAATCGTTCCTCCGGTGGTGAGCACAAGCAAAGACACGGGGTGAGAAACGGAGTCTTGAAGGTGATTGTCAAGCGAGCACCCCGAGTGGTGGCGGGAGGGGCTTACCAGTGGCGGTCGAAATCATCACGGGCTTTCAGAAATTCGTTGATGCTTGCCGTTAGGGTGGTCCGCAGAAATTTCGACGCGGACCAGATCATCATGGCCAATGCTGCCGGAATCACGGCCCGTTGGAGCGACTCCGGCGATAGGTTGGACTCAATCGAGAGGACGAGGAGAACCAAGGTTCCCAATGACAGGAATCCGAAAGTGATCGGAATGGCAGCCCGGAACATGGATTGAAACACGATTGATTCAGAAATCCCGATGTCATTCCAGAATGTAAGTCACCTGGTTGACGGTGAGGCTGTTGATGGTGGTGCCGGGGATGCGGTATTTGTAGAAATCCAGGGCGCAGCCGGTGGCCTGGTTTTTGGAGTTCTTGGTGACGATGCCGCCGTTCGGCGAGAGCAGGTTGAGGCTGGGCTGGATGGAATAGGTGTTGATGGATGCCGTGCTGGAAACATAGGGCAGGAGGAAATCCGGTCCTTTCAACTGGCCGTTCCTGGCGATCTCGAACTTGACCTTGTCGCCGATCTTGAACTTGGGAATGCCCGGAGGGATCGGAACCACTTTCGGTGCCTTGTAACCGATCGTCTGGGTGGAGTTCACTTGTTTCACCGTGAGGGTGAAGGTTTTGCCCGGTGCGAAACCGCCGAAGGTTTTGGCGGCCGCTTGGGTGATGGGGAGGAGGGCGATGCCCGCGGTCATGAGGATGCTGGTGATCGTTTTCATGGCGAATAAATTTCAAATGGCATGACATGAACTCGGCCATGCGGCGTCAAGAGGATTCACGGTCACCAGGTGGTGATCGTGAGGCCGCACTCGACGAAGGGACCGTGATCGAGGCGGGCGTTGACCACGGTGGCGCCGAACATGTCATCGAGTCGGACGCGGTTGTTCAGGGTGCATCCCGCGCCGAGGGTGAGGGAGATGTTCTCGGTGAGCTGTTGTTCGTAGAAACAACCGATGCGGTAGGAGCCGAGCTTGAGGGTGAGCGTTTCGCCGGCTTGATCGAGCATGCTCCAGATCTCGTTGGTGGTGTAGCCGCGCAGGCTGAGCGAGCGGCGGTCGTCGGGAGCGTAGCGCAGGGACCAATCGGCTCCCGCGAGATGCAGGTCCAGATCGTCGCGGATCGACCAATCCAGACAAAGGCCGGGGCGGAACTGGTTGTCGTTCTCCGAGACGGACATCCCGAAGGTGCCGCCGATGGAGAGGCGGTCGCTGATCTGATAGACGCTGAAGATCCCGAACTCGCCGCCGAAGTCCTCCGAGGTGATCTCGCGGAGATCAGACGCGAGTTTACCCGTGGCCAGAAACCCGTGGGTCCAGCGGGAATCCCCGGGCTGATAGATCAACGCGTCGCTGAGGCGGAAGGCCATCGGAAACACGGTGAGATCGCGCGGCGTGGAATCGATCACCGAGGTGGGGATCTTCTCGAACCCGAGCACGGAGGAACGGATGCCGAGCGAGGGAATCATCATCAGCGAGTCATGCAGAGCGATGGGCCCGCCCAAAGGAGCGGAAAACACGATGTCCGAAACCGCCATCGAACCCGGCCCGCTTTCAAAATCCACCGCCGCCGCGTGGCTCAACGTGAGCGACGCGCCCGCGAATCCGCAAGCCAGCGGAGTGGCGGATGAAGCGACGGAAATCCCGGCGAGGAATGCAGAGAGGAAACACCAATGCCGGGAGAAAACCATGGAGCGCATGTTTCGGGATTCCAAGGCGCTGTGTCGATCTTTTGAAGTCGATACTGCATGTGAAGATTGAGGTTCACCAAACACTCCGGCGTCCCTGCATCGCACGGATGAGGGTGAGCTCGTCGGCGTGTTCCAAACCGCCGCCGGCGGGGAGGCCCTGGGCGATGCGGGTGAGTTTGCAGTTCCGGCCGCGCATTAGTTCGGCGAGATAGTTCGCGGTGGCTTCGCCTTCGACGTCGGAGCCGAGGGCGAGCACGACTTCGATTTCCTCGCTGGCCGCATCGATGCGGCGGAGCAGCGGCGGGATGCGCAGGTCTTCGGGCGAGACGCGGTCGAGCGGCGAGAGTTTGCCGCCGAGGCAGTGGTAGCGGCCTTTGAAAACGCCGGAGCGTTCTAACGGAAGCACGTCGGTGGCTTGCTCGACGACGCAGAGCGAGCGATCGTCGCGTTTCGGATCATCGCAGATGCCGCAGCCCTCGGCAGTGGCAAAGAAGCCGCAGGTGGGGCAGGGGCGGACGGTTGCGCGAGCGGTTTCCAGGGAGGTGGAGAGGGCTGCGGGATCGGCCTTGGGGTTTTGCAGGAGCCAGACGGCGATGCGTTCGGCGCTGCGCGGGCCGATGCCGGGAAGTCGCTTGAGCTGGCCGATCAGTTCCTTGACGGCGGCGGGGAAGTCGGCGCGGTTCATGGGGTGGACGCCGGGTTTTCATCCGCATCCATGCGGTGGTTTGAGGCATAGACGAGCGCGCAGACGCCGGACCAGATGGTGGCGATCCAGGGCGCGGCGATGTCCGGCGCGTGCGCGGCGAGGCTGAGCACGGGGG
Source organism: Luteolibacter sp. (assembly GCA_036824745.1). Classification (GTDB taxonomy): domain Bacteria; phylum Verrucomicrobiota; class Verrucomicrobiia; order Verrucomicrobiales; family Akkermansiaceae; genus Luteolibacter. Next base: position 11,738 of record DAISZP010000016.1, on the reverse strand, counting down.
CCCAAGCTCCTGTTAAGACGACGGCGCTGATCCAGATCACGAGCCTGCGCCAAGTGCCCGGAGTGGCGAGGATGGCGATGGCGATGGAGACGGCGAGGAAGATCGCGGCAAGCCAGATGACGGCGTCCGACAGGTGTTTGGGAAACGTTTCGCGGCCGCCGCGGGAGACGATGGCGGCGATCCATAGGTTGGCGCGGTCGATGGCCTTGAAGGCGGCGAGTCCGACGGCGAGGGTGATGGATAGCCCGCCGATCGTCAGGCCGGGAACGAGGATGTGGCCCGGTTGGCGTTTCTGGATGGCGGGTGTCTGGGGCACGGCGGAGTTCGTGGGTGTCGGCGCACTGTCTAAGGATCGGGCTCCGGCGGCAAGTGAGACTTCGCGGAAGCGGCGGGAGAAGGTTTTCGGGAGGTCGGCACGAAACGGGCTTTGGGGCAAACCGCAAAATATGACAATCCCGCCCCATCTGCGGAGTTGCGGACCGGGGGCGGGGTATTCAGCATCCCAAGGTTCGATTGTTTCCAAATGAAAGCCCGCCATCCCTCCACGTATCGTTTCGCCGCCGCTCTCATCCTGGTCGTCCTTCTCGCACTCGCCATTTGGCGGATGCCGGATTTCCACCATCCGGGACGAGAGAAACCGGTTTCGGATCGCACCGAATCCCAAGCACAAGTCCAACACGGAAACGAACCCGGCGATCCAGGTGTGCATGCGCCGGAACCCGACGCGCAGGCTGGAAACCCAAGCCCGGCCGCGGATTCCGGTGACGGGCGGAGTTCCGTGCCGTTTTCCAAGGATGAGCCGGCGGCAGCGCTTCCGCCGTCCACCCGCGCGCTGGCAGGTGGTGGGAAATCGATTCCAGAGATCCTGAAGAACGCGGATCTCACGGATCCGGTGGTTCGCGAGCGCATCGTGCGGGAAATGCGGGAGTTTCAGGAAACCCAGCAGCTCGCCGTGATTGAAAAGGCGCGCCTGCTCGGCGTGCCGCTGCGCATCGACGGACCGGGGCACAAGGTTTCCATCCTGCACGACTTCCGCGGTGACGAGCCGCTCTATCGGACGACGCTCAACGCCAACGCCGCCATTTCCACCGGAGCTAATCTGTTGATTCCCGCGCCGTACAGCCTGAATGGATCGGGCATCAAGATCGGCATCTGGGACGGCGGATCCGTTAGAAACACGCACCAAGAGCTCACCGGCCGCGTCACCAAGCGCAACAGCTCGGCGGCCAACGACGACCACGCCACCCACGTGGCCGGAACCATCGGCGCATCCGGAGTGCAGGCGAACGCCAAGGGCATGGCCCCGCAGATCAACATCGATTCCTACGATTGGGACAACGACTACACGGAGATGACCGCCGCCGGAACGGTGTCGGCATCGGATTCCGCGGGTGTTCCGCTTTCGAATCACTCCTACGGTTACAATGCCGTCACCGCGGACATGGGTCGTTATGAAACCGAAGCCGCCGCCGTGGATGCGGTAGCTGCGGCGCTGCCTTATTACCTTCCATTCTGGGCGGCGGGAAATGAACAGGATGTCCTCACTTCGAAGGGTGGATTTCAATCCATCACCTTCAACGGCCTCGCAAAGAACCTCATGACCATCGGAGCCGCGGACGACGCGGTGACATCCGGCACACGCGATCCGTCAAAGGCCGTGATCGCCTATTTCTCCAGCCTCGGCCCCTGCGATGACGGCCGCATCAAGCCCGACCTCGTGGCGAACGGCATCGACCTCTATTCCTCGATCGCCACCAGCAACACCGCCTACGACGGCACCTACAGCGGCACCAGCATGGCCACGCCGAATGCACTGGGCTCAGCCTCGTTGCTTGTCCAGCTCTACGCCCGCGAGTTTTCCGGCCAGCGCATGCGCGCGAGCACCCTGAAGGGCTTGATGATCCACACCGCCAATGACATCGGCGCGGCCGGCCCCGACTACACCTACGGCTGGGGATTGGTGAACGTGAAAGCCGCCGCCGATCTCATCCTCGCCCACAAGGCCAGCCTCGCCGCACCGAAGATGATCGAGGGCTCTCTAACAAACGCGTCCAACACCGCCACCCATTCCTTCACCTGGGACGGCAGCAGCCCGATCCGCACCACGCTGTGCTGGACGGAGCCCGCGGGTGTAGCGCAAACCCTGGCGGACAGCCGCACCCGGAACGTGATTCACAATCTCGATGTGAAAATCACAGCTCCTGACGGAACGACGGTCCTCCAACCCTACGTCATGCCCTTCGTCGGCGTGTGGAGCACGGCTTCCATGTCCCTGCCCGCCACCACCGGGAAAAACAACGTGGACAACGTGGAGCAGGTTTATCTCGCGAGCCCGACCCAGCCCGGAAACTACACCGTCACTGTTTCCCTCGACGGCACGCTCACCACGGCCAGCCAGGTTTACTCGCTCATCGTCACGGGCGGCACCGACGTGGAGGCGAATCCTCCGCCGAACCTCACGCTCACCTCGCCTTCCAACGGCGCGGCGTTTCTATCAGGTGCGCCCGTCACGGTTTCCGCCACCGCCACCGACCTCACCGTGGGCGGCGCTCCCGGCGCGGTGACGCAGGTCGAGTTCTTCCGTGGAACCACCTCGCTGGGCGTGGACACGACGGCTCCCTATTCGGTCGATTGGACGCCTTCCGCTTCCGGTGTCTATTCACTGACCGCGAAGGCCACGGACAACGAGGGCGCGGTTTCGGTTTCCGCCGCCGCCAGCATCACGGTTCTATCAGGTGATGGTTCGCCGGTGATCGCTTCGTTCAATCCCACCAGCGGCCCCACCGGTTCCTCAGTGGTTCTGACCGGTGAGAACTTCGTCGGAGTCACCGCGGTGAGCTTCAATGGTGTCGCCGCGGAATTCATCGTTGATTCATCCGGACAGATCACCGCCATCGTTCCCGGCGCGGCCATTTCCGGAGTGATCACGGTGGTGAATGGATACGGCACGGGCACCAGCGCCGCGCCCTTCACTGTCCTGGAATCACCGGTGCTCGTCAGCCAGATCTACGGTGCCGGAGGAAACAGCGGTGCGGTGTTTAACAAGGACTACATCGAGCTCTATAACCGCAGCGCGTCCGCCGTGAATCTAGCGGGCTGGTCCGTGCAATACGCCTCGGAAACCGGCACCTCGTGGCAGTCCACCGCCCTGTCCGGTACCTTGGATCCCGGAAAATACTACTTGGTCGCGCTCGCTGGAGGCTCGGTCGGTTCCGCGCTGCCCACTCCCGATGCGAACGGCACGGTCAACATCAGCGCCACCAAGGGCAAGGTCGCGCTGAGAAACTCCACCACCTTGTTCACGGGTTCGTCACCGACCGGAGCCGCAGGCCTTCAGGACTTTGTCGGCTACGGCAGCGCGAACGCCTCGGAAACCAGTCCCGCCCCCGCGGGCTCCACCACCACGGCGATCTTCCGTCTTGGTGGCGGTTCGACGGACACCGGTGACAACTCGGCGGACTTCACCGCCGCCGCGCCGCTTCCGCGGAACACCTCCACCGGCGCGCCATCCACTCCGGTGATCACCAGCGCCGCCACCGCCACCGGCACGGTGGGAGCCGCGTTTTTCTATCAGATCACCGCCAGCAACACGCCCACATCCTTCGACGCCACCGTCCTGCCGGGCTGGTTGTCGGTGAACCCCAGTACCGGCCTCATCTCCGGAACTCCGTCGGCGGCCGGTGCCGTGAATCTAACCATCTCCGCCACCAACACCGCGGGCACCGGAACGGCCAGCCTCGCCATCACCATCAACCCCGCCTCGGGCGGCGGCAGCACGGTGATCTTCTCGGAAAACATGGGCACTCCCTCCGGCACCACCTCCATCGCCTCCAACACCTTCCAGAACTCCGGAATCACCTTCACGGGAACGGCGGATGTTAGAAACACGACGGTTTCCACCGGCTACACCGGAGCCTCCGGTGGTGGCAATGTGTTCATCACGAGCAGCGTGGGGAGGAATTTCGAAATCTCAGGCATCAACACGGCCGGATACACGGATCTCTCGCTTTCCTTCGGACAACACAAATCGACGACGGCAAGCAGCAACGAACTCGTGGTGGAAGTCAGCTCCGATGGCGCGACCTACACCCCGCTCAGCTATTCACGCGCCACCGGATCCGGCACGGCGAACTGGCTCAAGATCAATCCCACCGGAACGATTCCCTCCGCCGCCAATCTCCGCATCCGTTTCACCCAGACCAGCGCGACACCGCAGTTCCGCATTGATGATGTCGTGCTCTCCGGCACTGCCTCGGGCAGTTCGCCGCTCATCACCACCAGCGGCACGCTGGCCAGCACACCTGCGATCTATGGCAGCGCGTCTTCCACCACCACATCCTTCACCGTTTCCGGCACGGGCATGACGGAAGGCATCCTCGTCACGCCGCCGGCGGGTTTCGAGGTTTCGCAAACCGGCGCTTCCTCCGGTTACGCGGCCACCCAGCTTGTCGGAGCCGCCGGAAGCATCGCGGAAACCACCATCCACGTCCGCCTCGCCGCCGGAACCACCGCGGGTTCCTATTCCGGAAACATCGTCTGCGCCAGCGCGGGCGCCGCTCCGGCGAATGTCGCCACCGCGATCAGCGATGTGAATCCCAAGATCATCACCGTCACCGCGGACGATCTAACCAAATCCTACGGCTCCACCCTCTCGCTCGGCGCTGGCCAGACCACCTTCACGGCCAGCGGACTCGTCGGCACGGAAACCATCGGCTCGGTGACGATCTCCGCCTCCGGTGGCACGGCCGCGGCGGACGCTCCCGGCGTCTATGACCTCACGCCCTCCGCCGCCACCGGCGGAACCTTCGATCCGCAGAACTACGACATCGACTATCAGAATGGCGCGCTCACCGTCACGACGCTCACGTTTGAAAACTGGCTGGCAAACTATCCGGGACTTTCCGACACGACGGCCGGCGGCGACCCGGATGCCGATGGTTTCTCTAACTTGCTGGAATACTACCTCGGTCTCAATCCCGGCCAGCCCGACGCCGCGAACGCGATCTCGGTGAGCACCTCGCCCACCACGGTCGCCATGACCTACCGCCGCGCCAAGGGCATCGGCGGTGTGACCGGCGTGGTGAAATGGAGCGCCACCCTCGTTTCCGGAAGCTGGAGCGCCTCCGGGATTTCGGAGAACGAAGCGGACATGGGCACCTACTACCAGGTGACCGCCACGCTCCTGCGGGTTCCGGGCGATGCGGCGAAGTTCCTCCGCCTGGAGGTCACCCGTCCCTGAGCGCCCTGTCGGGTCAGGATGAAAGAATGAAACCGCGGCGGGTGTTTTATCCGCCGTCATGGATTCGCAAAGCCGCCGCAGTTTCATCAAGAAGTCATTCGCCGCCAGTGCCTTGGCGGGATTTTCCATCGGCCGGGCCGGAGCCGCTCCCGCCAGCGAAAGGGTGAACATCGCCTTCATCGGCATCGGTCAGCGTGCCGAGGATGACGCCCGTCTTTTCATCAAGACAAGCATGGTGAACGTGGTCGCCTTCTGCGATGTGGACAGCGCCCAAGGCCCCAAACTGCGCGCCGAGTATCCGAAGGTGCCGTTCTTCCAGGACTTCCGCGTGATGTTCGAGAAAATGGGTGCCGAGATCGACGCCGTCTGCGTCGGTACTCCGGACCACACGCACTTCCCGATCTGCATGCACGCCGCGGCGCTCGGGAAACATTTCTACGTCGAGAAACCGCTGACCCACACCTTCCAGGAGTGCGAACTCCTGATGGCCGCAGAGCGGAAATACAAGATTGCCGCGCAGATGGGAAACCAAGGCCACTCCGGTGATAATTTCTATCAGTTCAAAGCCTGGACAGAGGCCGGCATCATCAAGAACGTCACCCGCATCGATGCGTTCATGAACAGCCCGCGGCGCTGGCATCCGTGGAAGTTCGATGCCTATCAGACCGGCGAGAAGAAGCCGGACAGCATCGATTGGGACATCTGGACCGGCCCCGCGAAGGAGCATCCGTTCAGCCAATACCTGCATCCGGGGAACTGGCGCAGTTGGTTCGATTACGGAAACGGCGCGTTCGGCGATTGGGGTCCGCACATCCTGGACACCTGCCATCGTTTCCTGAAACTCGGACTTCCCACCGAGATCGACGCCTTGAAACTCGACGGCCGCCGCAAGGACATCTTCCCCATGGCTTCGACGATCCGCTTCGGGTTTCCCGAGCGCGAGGGACTGCCCGCCTGCGAGGTGATCTGGCGCGATGGCGTGGAGAATCCGCCGCCGCTTCCTCCCGAAATGGAAGGCATGAGCCTGCCGAAAAACGGCAAGATCATCTACTCGAAGGATCTCGTTTTCACCGGTGAGACTCATGAGAAAACCCTCTCCATTGTGCCCAAGGCCAAGGCCGAGGCGCTCAAGCCGAAGCTGCCGAACTATAAGTCGAAGGAAACCCGCAACCACTACGTCAATTTCCTCCAGGCCTGCAGGGGCGAGACGAAGTGCAAGTCCACCATGGCGGTCGGCGCGCCGCTCACGCAGGTTTTTCTGTTAGGTGTGATCGCCCAGCGCCTCGGCGGCAAGCTTGTGTTTGATCCCGCGACCAAGCGCATCACCAACAACGAGGAGGCGAACGCCCTGCTCAATCCCCCGCCGCGAAAAGGCTGGGAGGAATACTACAAAATCTGATTTTCTCCGACCATGTCGAACGCGACCATGGAACCCAAAGCGCAGCTCTGCGCGGAATGCGGCGCCGCGTTCCAATGTGGTCATCCGGATGGCGGATGCTGGTGCTCGACGTTTCCCCGGGTGATGCCGCTCAAGCCGGACGCCCGCTGCCTGTGCGCCGCGTGCCTCGCCAAAGAGGTGGCGGCGCGCATCGGCGACCTTCTATCAGGATTGAGCCACGAGGCCGCGCTCGCCCTCGCCGCGCAACACGCCGGCGGAAGGGTGATCGAGCACATCGACTACACTGTGGAGAACGGCGACGCGGTCTTCACCTCTTGGTTTCTTCTGAAACAGGGAACCTGCTGCGGCAACGGCTGCCGGAATTGCCCGTATCCCGCCGGACCGGCGGTCTGACGCGCTCTTGACCTTTCGGGGCGGCGATTCAAGCTCGCGGGCGATGAAGCCGGAAGTTCTTCCCGGCCTTGGTTTGTTAGAGAATCCCAATTCATGAGCGCTTCCCCATCGTCCGAGCTGCCCGCGTGGGCCGCCGAGATCGTCGATCGTTACGAATCCGGCGCGAGTTCGCAGTTCATCCTCCATGGAAACGTGGACGACCTCATGCTGCTGCCGAATCCCGGTGGCGCGTCGAAGCTGGTCTCGCTCGATGTGTTTCTCCGCGAGCGCCTGCTGGCGAAGTTCGATGTGGTGATCCGCTACGATCTGGGAAACGGCATCCGCGTGGAGAAAGGCGGAGATCGGTTAGCCGAGTGGCCGCCCGCGGCGAAGGAGGCCGCCCTGCCGAAGGCCCCGCGCGAGGCGGTTATCGTGCTTTCCCACTACCTGCGCTTCTGTGCGAACGTCGCCCGCATCAAGGCGGAGAAAGCGGTGCGGGTGGCGGTGATTGTTAGAAACGCCGGCCTGATCGTTCCACCATCGAACGGCGGTGCGAACTACGAGCTCAGCGCCATCGCCAGCCAGCTCCGCGATTGGGCGTCCGATGACTCGATCTCCGAGCAGCATTGCGCGACGTTTCTCATCAGCGAGAACCTCAATGACCTGCATCCTCTCGTCGCGCGCAACCCGCAGGCCGCCTGCATCGCCATTCCACTGCCGCAGCAGGCGGAGCTCGCACCCGCGCTGGAGCGCCTGCATGCAACCTATCCGGTGCCGCTGGGTTCTTTCGCCGCGGATCTATCAGAACCGGCCGCCGCGCTCGCCGGAGCCACCTTGAGCTCCATCGAGACTTTGTTTCAAACCCGCCAGCACAAGGGGCTCGCGCTCACCCCGAAGGATCTCGTCGATCTGAAAAAGGAACTCGTCGAAAAGGACGCGCAGGGGCTCATCGAGTTCGTGAAACCGGACCGCACGCTCGACGATCTGCACGGCCAGGAGGCGATCAAGAACTGGCTGCGCCAGGACATCGCGCTCTGGCGCGCGGGCGACCTCGCCGCGCTGCCGATGGGCTATCTGTTCTGCGGTCCGGTCGGCACCGGCAAAACCTTCATGGTCGAATGCCTCGCCGGCGAGGCGGGTGTGCCGGTCGTGAAGATGAAGAATTTCCGCGACAAGTGGGTGGGCTCCACCGAGAGCAATCTGGAGAAGATCTTCCGCTTGTTAGATGCGCTCGGCCGCTGCATCGTCTTCGTCGATGAAGCGGACCAGGCACTCGGCAAGCGCAACGCGGAGTCCGGCGACTCCGGAGTTTCCGGCCGCGTCTATGGCATGATGGCCGAACGCATGAGCGATTCGCGCAACCGCGGCCGCATCCTCTGGGCGCTGGCGACCAGCCGCCCGGATCTCGTCGAGGTGGACCTCAAGCGCCCCGGCCGGGTGGATGTGAAGATCCCGATTTTTCCCACGGCCACACCGGACGAGGGATGGAAACTGATACGTGCCTTGGCAAAACGCCGCGGAGTTGTGTTAGACGAAACGCCGCCCGCGGAGTTGCTTCCGAAGATCCCGGATCTGCTCACACCCGGAGCCGCGGAGGCGCTTTCCGTGAAACTCTACCGCACGATCAAAACCGGCGCGTCCAACTCCTTGGATGCCTTGGCTCTGGCACTAAAAGATTACCAGCCGCCTGTCCCGGTCGCCGTCATCGAATCCCAGATCCAGCTCGCCGTCGCCGAAGCTACCGACCTCGCGTTTGTGCCGGAACGCTTCCGGAAAGCCGCGATTTGAGGGGATTTCCGGCTTTCAAGGGGTTGACACGCGGGGAAATCGGCGCGATGGCGGGGGTGTCACCCGAATCCGCATCATCATGAAGCGTTTCATTCTTTCCATCGCTGGTTCCTTCGCACTTCTCTCTTCCTCCGTTTTTGCCGCAGGCCCTGCCAGCAAGACGATCGGAGGTTTCGAACCGAAGACGACGTTCACGCTCACCGTGAAGAAGGTGGTCTCCACCCGCACGAAGAATCTCAACGTGGAGAAAAACGTGCCGATTCCCTCCAGCCTTCCGAAGTTCAAGAAGGGTGACGAGATCGAGTTCGTCATCGGCAACGACGGCCAGCTCAAAGGCCCGGGTTTCTCCATCGACTTCAAACGCGCCAAGCGCGCCGTGAATCTCTACGCCGATGGCACGCTCAAGAATGGCGAGGCCGCCACGGTCGCCAAGGTCGGCGAGGAACCCGAAGTCATCGGCGCGGTGCTCACGTTTTACAAAACCGGCACCTCCGGCTTCAGCATCGTCACCAACGAAGTGGTTTACATGCTGGAGTGAGCTGCCTCAGCGCGCCGCCTCGATCGCACCGATGCTTGGTGCTCCATTCTTCGGAAGCGGAGTCCCGAAAAAGTCTCTGCCGCCGTTGTTGGCGATCATATTGCCGCGTGGGAAATCTCTAGCAGAAGCAGGACGGAAAACCTTCGCGCCTTCAAAACCCGGTATCGGTTTCCATGTGCCTGAAAACTCCGGTGCCGGTGAAACCTTCACGTTTTCCGGCAAACCCTCGTGCCTGCCGCAGAACAGGTTGTTTTCGAACACATTCCCGCTGGACGAACCGAACTGATAGGTAGCGCGGCCGCCGTCTTCTACCACGAACAGGTTGTTGGAGAACCGCGTGTCCGCCGCCTTGCCGCCGTCCCATTCGGTGAAGAGCAGCATCGGCAGATCCTGTTTGGGACCGATGACGATGGTGTTGTGGTAAACGTGCGTGCGTTTCGCGCCGCCGCCGAAGTGGAAGACGCGCGCGGAGTTGATACCATCGCGCACGCTCACGTTGTAGCGGATGATGGTGTCCTCGTTGACCGCGTTTCCTGGCGTGCAGATCAGCATGAAGCCGCCCTCGTTTTCGAAGCTGTAGTTGTATTGGAACACCGTGCGGCGGCACCAGTAGTCGGAATCATAGGCCTGGCCGTCCTTGGTTCCGACCGTGCCGGAAACCTCGTTGAATTGGATGAGCGTGTCGTCACAGGCGAAGGGCCAGATGCCCGCGGCGGCTTCGTTTTCCGTGCAGCGCGCGCGGGCTTTCCTCACCACGTTGCGTTCGATCAATCCGCCGTCGGTCCCCCACAGCTTGATGCCGTCGCCGCCGATATTTTCTAACAAATTTCCGCGGATGATCACCTTCTTGCTGCGAGTGCGGCCGTTTCCGCGCTGGCAGATGCCGTTGCGGTCGGTTTTGACGACGTGGCAGTTTTCGATGAGCAGGCCATCGAAGTGGCTTTGGTTTCCGCCCTTCGCCTCGAAGAAGATGCCGCAGCCTTCGTAGCTTTTGCGCAGGTCGCCGTTCACATCGTGGACGTGGAGGTTTTTCAACACGACGTGTTCGAGCTTGCCGCAGCCGTCCGCGGAAACATGGACGCCGGTTCTCCAGGGTTCGGGTTTTTCGCCGAGGTTGGTGATCTCGAGATCGGAAATCTCGATGAACGGGGTGTTTCTAACAAACAGCGTGTCGCGGACCTTCCCTTCGCCATCGATTCTTGGAACCGCTCCGTCGCCGTATTTCCCAATGAGGACCGGTGATCCCTTGATCCCGCCGCCACTTGGCTTGAGCTGGCCATTCCAGGACGCTCCTGCTTTGAACAGGACCCTGTCGCCAGGTTTCAAGGTTGTGGCGTTGATTTTCTCCAATGATCGCCATGCGTTGGCAGGCGATTGGCCGTCGCGCGAATCATTTCCGTTGAGGGAATCCACGTGATAATCCGCGGCGGACAGGAACGGTGCGAAGCCGAGAGCGGCGAGGATGAGTGGAAAAAGCAACTTCATGAGGCGTTGTTCACCGAACGCTGCCCGCGCCGCGGCTCTTTCCGGCAATTGTTTGTAACCATTCTTTGCCGGGCGGCGCACCTTTAATGGCAACCTCGCGAAAACCCATGAAATCCCTGCTCCTCGCCCTCCTCACCTCGACTCTGGTCACCGCCCAATCCGCCAAGCCCGATCCTTTCGAGGAAGGCATGCGCCAGGCTTTCGCCGAATACAAAAAGGGCAACCATGAGGCCGTCACCGCCAAACTCCGCGAACTCATCAAGCTCGAAGAGGAACGCGGCGCGGCGAAGGTCGGCTCCGTGCTGCCGGATGCCGTCGAAGGCTGGAAAGGAGAAACCGTGAAGAACGACGACCTCACGATCGTCGGTGGCGGCCGCTCGATCTCACGGGTTTACGTTTCCGGCAACCGCCTGATCACCTTGAAGGTCATCAAGGATTCGCCCTTGGTGAAACAGCTCATCCCGCTGCTCACCAACGAGGACCTGCTGCGCATGGGCAACCGCAAGACCCACAACATCAGCGGTGACACCGCCATCATGGAGGGCGAACGCAAGCTCCAGATGGTGCTCGACCAGCGAATCTATCTGGAAATCACCGGCGATGAGACGCTCTTCGAGAAGGATCTCGTCGCCTTCGCCCGCAAGCTTGATTTGAAGGCGCTGGCGAAGCTGAAGTGAGCGGCCCGGAGCCGGGATTTTTGCAAACGTTTTGCGGAACTTTGATCGCCGTTTGGCGCGGAGTTTTCCAGTCTGGGCATGATCGGTCCCCGGAGCACGCAACCCCGCTCCAACTCCATCATGAAAACCAGACTCATTTTGTTAGCCGCCCTGCTCGTCCACCCGCTCGCCGCGGAGGAGGCGAATCCGTTCGTGAAGAAGAAGGACGAGGCGAAGAAATCCGAGCCGCCGCCGGGGCCG
>DAISZP010000515.1:0-3761 GCA_036824745.1 Luteolibacter sp. | reverse complement strand
GCGACCACAGTTTCGAGCATGTCCTTCTCGGAAATGTCCTTGAGACCATCGGTGATCTGGGTGCGGAGCACGGTTTCCAACAGGCCGCCTTCGCGCTCCGCGAGGGTTTCACCGATGCAGAAGATCGGCTTGAGGTTCGCTTCGCGGGCTTTCTTCATCTTGGCATTGATGACGGCGTCCGTCTCGCCATAGATCGAGCGGCGCTCGCTGTGACCTAGGATCACGTAGTGGACGAAGAACTCGCGCAGCATCATCACGCTGACCTCGCCGGTGTAGGCTCCGGCATCGAACTGCGAGCAGTTTTGCGCGGCGATCTGGATGGCGTGGGCGTTCTGGACGGCGGTTGCGGTGTGCAGCAGGTCCGCGAGTTTCGCGAGGGAAACGAAGGGCGGAGCGATGACGATTTCACAGGGGAAATCCTGGCCTTGCAGCTTGGAAAGGAAGCTTTTCACGAAGTCCTCCGTTTCCGAAGGCCCCTTGTTCATTTTCCAGTTGGCGGCGAAGATTGGTTTGCGATTCATGTAGTTGCAGGTCTTTGGAAGTGGATGGACGGAAAATCAGGCGTCGCTCAACGCGGCCACGCCTGGGAGAATCTTGCCTTCGAGGAACTCAAGGCTGGCACCACCACCGGTGGAGCAATGGGTGACTTTGGAGGCTACGCCGAATTTCTTGGCGGCCGTGGCCGTGTCCCCACCGCCGACGACGGTGATGGCTCCGGCTTCGGTGGCGGCGGCGATGGCATCGGCCATGGCCTTGGTGCCGGTGGAGAAGGCGTCGAACTCGAACACGCCCGGAGGGCCGTTCCAGATAATGGTCTTGGACGCGGCGATCACGCTGGCAAACAACTCGCGGGTCTGCGGACCGGCGTCGAGTCCCATGGTACCGGCGGGGATGTGGTCCGTGGCGGAGGAAACCGTGGCGTCCGGCGCGAATTTGTCCGCAGTGACGAAATCGACGGGCAGATGGAGGTTCACGCCCTTGGCTTTCGCCTTCTCGGCGAGTTCGGCCACGATCTTCGCGCCTTCCGCATCGAAGAGGCTGTCACCGATTTCCCAACCATTGAGCACCTTGCGGAAAGTGAAGGCCATGCCGCCGCCGATGATGATGTCGTTGGCCTTGTCCAGCAGGTTGGTGATGAGCGGGATCTTGTCGGCGATCTTCGCGCCGCCGAGGATGGCGAGCAGCGGACGCTTCGGATTGTCGAGCACCGCGTTGAAGGCATTGAGTTCGGCCTCCATCAGGAACCCGGCGGCTTTCTGCGGCAGGTTCACTCCGACCATCGAACTGTGCGCGCGGTGGGCGGTGCCGAAGGCGTCGTTCACATAAACATCGCCGAGTTTGGTTAGAGACGCGCGGAAGGCTTCGACGTTCGCGGGATCCGCCTTCACCGAAGTGCCGTCTTCCAGTTTGGTTTTGCCTTCCTCCTCGATGTGGAAGCGGAGGTTTTCCAACAGAACCACATCGCCCTGCTGAAGTTTGCCCGGAGCGCAGGCTGCCTCCACTTCGGGGCCGGTGCAATCGGCGAGGAAGGTGACCGGCTTATCTAGCAGCTTTGCCAGTTCGTCGGCGACGGGCTTGAGAGAGAACTTCTCCACCTTCGCGCCATCCGGGCGGCCGAGGTGGGACATGAGCACGACGGACGCGCCTTTCTCAAGGGCGAACTTGATGGTGGGAAGCGCCGCGACGATGCGTTGGTTGTTAGTGATGGCTCCGGTGGCCTTGTCCTGCGGAACATTGAAGTCCACGCGGATGAGAACACGCTTGCCGGAAAGATCGAGGTCGCGAATGGAGAGCTTTGCCATGGGGCGGAAATCCCGCCCTAGGAGGGCTCCGGTGTCAAGCCGGGCCTGCCCGGATAGCAAGGATCGCCGAGCAATTCAGGGTTTTGGCAAAGGATCGGATTGGAACCTCTGAAGCTGGCGGCGCAGGATCATGTATTCACTTTCGCGGTCGCCGATCGGCGCGTAGTTCACCGCGGACTTGGACCACTCGATGGCTTTCTGGCGGTTTCCCTTGGCGAATTGCAGCTCGGCCATGGTGTCCAGATAGGCCGGTTGACGGGGGCGCATGTCGATCGCGTGTCGCAGCAGCTCCTCGGCTTCGTCCAGATGGCGCATCGCGCGCGCGGCGAGCCATGCGGCGGAGTTCTGGGTGTTGTCAGACTCGGGATACTGCCTCGCGAGCGTGGAAATGGTTTTCCACGTGCTGTCAAACCACTCGTCGTGCTCCTTCATCAATCCCGCGCGGCGGAGCGATGGATAGAAAAAATCCGCAAGCGATCCGTCCGTCAGAAATACCTGATGACACTTCGCCAGCGTGGCGAGGGATCGCTCGCGATTCTCACCGAGCGTGGATAGCGCGCGAGCGGTGTCGCCCTGGATCCGTTGGCGGAGCAGAGGAAGCAGCTTGCTCCAATTGTATTCGCGGGAGGCTGAGATCGCGCAAAACACCTCGCAGATCGAGGCTGACTCACTCCACTTCCCATCCTCCATCCAGTGATCGAGGATCAGCGTGATCGCGCCGAGAAACTCATTGGTCTCCGGATCAGCGAAGCGGGCCGCGCGTTCCCACCATTCGTTCGCGCGCACGTAGTCTCCGCCGAATGCGTAGCCGTGCCCGATCTGGACCGCGAGACGCGACTCTCCGAGCGACAGCAGGTTCACCCGCTTGTCATGCTCCGCGGCTTCCTGCTCACGGCCAGCCCTGCGCAGCGTGGCGGCGGCATAGGCATGCAGATCCGCTCCGGGAGGCTGCTTGTTGGCGGTGATGTCCGCGATTTGTTTGAGAATGATCTCCGCCGCGTCTCCCCAGCGGTCTTCGTTTGTTAGACAGACCATGAGTTGGAACCAGTTCTGCTCGCTCCGTTTTTCCTCAGGCAGCATGTCCCATGCTTTCTGGAAGTTCCATCCGTCACCGACGGTCATCGAAAGGGATTCGATGAGAGAAACCTCCGCCACCGGGACATCCTTCGCCTCCTTGATTTGTTTCCAGGCCTTCTCGAGCCATGCATCCCGCGTTTTCTTCGTGTCCTTGCCGACATCGAACAAAGCGAACATCGCGTCCAGCCGTTCGTTTCGCGTGGCATCGGGCGCCAGCTTCGCGAGCCACTCCCACCACCCGGTGCTCAATTCGTTGTCCCCGAAGATGTTTTCCACCAACTCCTCCCAGCGCAGGTTGCTGTCCCCGGCCCATGTGGTCCCGAGACGCCGGGCGAGATCCGGCGCTCCGTCTTGGGATTTCCCCGTGCCGGCCAGCTTGCCGATCAGACTGAGGAAGGTGCTGGAGTCCTTCTCCGCGAGCGCCGCCGCAGGACCTGAGAACAACTCGATCGCCTCGTTGGTTTTGCCCCGGCGTTCGAGAAAGCCCGCGAGGAGGACGAGTTCGCCGTCGTCCGTCGAGATATCGTGCTGATCCTCGATGTCCTGATCCGTGAGCTGGCGGAAGCGTTTCTCCACCCACGGTTTGTAGTCCGGCTTCTCCGGATCGAAACCCAAGGCCTTCAAAGCCTCCGGAATCCTCTCCTGCGCCTCCAGATCCACAAACGCCGCCAGTGGATCCGCCTTGATGTAAACCGGCAGCGCCACCTGCGATTCGCCGAGCAGCAGCAGCGCGACGATCGCCGCATCCCGCTCCGATGGGTCCCGCGAGGCGAGCGCATCCACCAGCGGGCCGATGTCCGAGGGCCGGACCTTGCCGCTGTTCCACTTGGCCGTGGCCGCGAAATGATAGGCGGTAACCAAGGGGTCGCTCGAGCTCCGGGA
>DAISZP010000514.1:0-3780 GCA_036824745.1 Luteolibacter sp. | reverse complement strand
TGAGCACTCATCTCTGGAAAAATAGCCAACTCGGCGGCCGAAGGCAAGGAGGGGAAATCAATGCCTGAAATGCCTATGCCCGGTGAAGATCATGGCCATGCCGGCGGCGTCGGCGGCGGCGATGACTTCCTCGTCACGCATGGATCCGCCGGGCTGGATGCAGGCGGTGGCACCGGCGTCGATGGCGGATTGCAGGCCGTCGGCGAAGGGGAACATGGCGTCCGAAGCGACGATGCTGCCCTTCAGGTCCAGTCCGGCTTCCTTGGCCTTCCACACGGCGATTCGTGAGGAATCCACGCGGCTCATCTGGCCGGCTCCGATGCCGAGCGTGCGGTCGGTGGTGGAGTAAACGATGGCGTTGGACTTGACGTGTTTCACGATGCGCCAGCCGAAGCGCATGGCGCGCATTTCCTCCTCGGTCGGCGGGCGCTTGGTGACGACTTTCGATTCGAGATTGTCGAGTCCGAGCGCGGTGTGGTCGCGGTCCATCACCATGATGCCACCCGGGCAGGAACGGATGACGGGTGATTTTTTCTCCGCCAGATAACCGTCGTTCATTTTCATGAGACGGAGGTTTTTCTTCTTCTGAACCAGCGCGCGGGCGTCGGCTTCGAATTCCGGCGCGATGATGACATCGGTGAAAATCTCCGAAATCATGCGGGCGAGTTCGAGTGTGAGCGGGCGGTTGCAGACGATCACGCCGCCGAACGGGGCCTGGCGGTCGGTTTCAAACGCCTTCTGCCAGGCGATCTTGAGGCTCTCGTCGTCCTGACCCACGCCGCAGGGGTTGGTGTGCTTGAGGATGGCGACTGTCGGGCGGACGAAATCGAGGATGAGGTCGGCGGCGGCCTCGATGTCGAGGATGTTGGTGTAGGAGAGCTCCTTGCCCTGCACTTGGGTGAAGAACTCGTTGAACTTGCCGTAGAGCGAGCACTTCTGGTGCGGGTTGTCGCCGTAGCGGAGTTCTTGTTCGAGCGGCAGGCTGAGGGTAAAGCTGCATCCGGTGCCGGTGCGGCATTGGCCGAGGTAGTTGGTGATGGCCGCGTCGTATTGCGAGGTGCGGAGGAAAACCTTCACCGCGAGCTGTTCGCGGAAACCCTTGGTGGTTTCGCCCTTGTTTTCCTTCATCTCCTCGATCACGCGGGCGTAGTCCGAGGGATCGACGACGACGGTGACGTGCGAGTGGTTTTTCGCCGCGCTGCGCAGCATGGAAGGACCGCCGATGTCGATGTTTTCGATGGCTTCTTCCAGCGTGACATCCGGTTTGGCGACGGTTTCCTCGAACGGATAGAGGTTCACCACGACGAGGTCGATGGGAGGGATGTCGTGTTTTTTCGCCTGGGCGAGGTGCTCCTTGTCATCGCGGCGATGCAAGAGGCCGCCGTGGACTTTCGGGTGCAGGGTCTTCACGCGGCCATCGAAAAGCTCCGGAGCACCGGTGAACTCGGAAACATCGATCACAGGCAGACCGGCGTCGCGCAAGGCCTTGGCAGTGCCGCCGGTGGAAAGGAGTTCGACCCCGAGGTCGTGAAGTTCCTTGGCAAACTCGGCGAGGCCGGACTTGTCGGATACCGAGAGAAGGGCGCGGGTGATGGGCATGGCGGTGAGGTTTGGTGGAGCGCCGGCCGCACGAATCATGCCGACCGGCGGGGACGCCGTAAACAAGCCCGGCCCGGTGGGCAAGAGGAATAGGGGAGGGGAAAGGACCTCAGCTCTCGAAGTTTTTTGCCTGCTGCCATTCGGATTGAAGTCCGAAGGATTCAATCGAGGTTTCCAAATCAACGGTTTTCCAATCCTCTCCGAGAGCCGCGATCATGCGATGGACGTCCCGAAGGTGCTTTTGGGAGCCCCCTTCTCGGAAAAACTGAAGTTTCCGGACAATCACGTATTCAGGAGGGGCCAGAGTGATCGTTTCCCCATCGAAATCGACGGTTCTGGCCCGGGCCAAGCCCCAACGGTGCCATGCGTCACAGCAAGGGTAGATGTCAGCCTTGAAGCCGGATTCGTGGTGGATGATGTTGAAATGTCCGCGCTGGTCCCTTGAGATTTCGACCCTCATCACATCCTCGGGAGGACAGTAGAACTCATCATGGGGAAAGGCATCCGAAATTCCGCGGAGATCGCTGTTCCGGAGCAACACGATGATGTCTACATCGTTCGTCATTCGCGGCTCTCCATAGAAAATCGCCGCGACGCTTCCGCTGATCATGTGCGGGATTCCCAGATCCCTGAGCTTGTTCGTGAAGATGAGAAACGGTTCAGTGGCTGGCATGGAGGAAGATTTCTGTGACCTTTTGTTGCACCTTTTCCTCGCTCCAATCCGGGTGTTTCTGCCGCAAGGCGCAGGCTTTGAGTTTTCTGGCGGAGTGATACATTCCGAAAGCGGTTTTCAGCTTCCTCTGCCCGGTCATCCGGCGGAGTGTTTCGAGGTATTCCGGGCTCATTTCGGAGGCCATGGACGAAACTAACCCGTGGTGTATGCCGCATCAAGGGTGGATTGGGGGCGGATTTATTGACGAAAAAACGGCCGGGATCGCTCCCGGCCGCCGTGATTTTCAGAAGTTGAACGGATTTCCCGACATCTCAGCCGATGACATCCGGCCAGTTGGTGTGGAACATCTCGCCGCGCGGCTTGTCGGTGCGCTCGTAGGTGTGGGCGCCGAAGAAGTCGCGCTGGGCTTGCAGCAGGTTCGCGGGCAGGAAGGCGGAGCGGTAGCTGTCGTAGTAGCCGAGCGAGGCGCTGAACGCGGGCACCGGGATGCCGGCGAGGGTGGCCATCGAGATGACCTCGCGCCAGTTCTGTTGGAACTCGTTGAGCAGGTTCTTGAAGAAGGGGGCGAGCATCAGGTTGCTGAGGGCCGGATCGGCGCGGTAGGCGTCCGTGATGTCGTTGAGGAAACGGGCGCGGATGATGCAACCACCGCGCCAGATGGCGGCGATCTTGCCAAGGTCGAGGTTCCAGTTCTTCTCCTTGCTCATCGCGGTGATGAGGTCCAGACCCTGGGCGTAGGAGATGATTTTCGAGGCGAAGAGCGCGTCGTGCACCTTTTTCACCAGTGCGGCCTTGTCGGCGGAAATCTCGGCCTTCGGACCTTGCAGTTCCTTGCTGGCGGCCACGCGTTTGTCCTTCATCGAGGAAAGGATGCGGGCCTCCACGGCGGCGTTGATGGTGGAGATGACCACCGTGTTTTCGACGGCGTTCATGATCGTCCACTTGCCGGTGCCTTTCTGACCGGCGGTGTCGAGGATGACATCGACGATCGGCTTGCCGGTTTCCGGATCCTTCTGTTTGAAGATCTCCGCGGTGATCTGGATGAGGTAGCTTTCGAGATCGCCCGCATACCAGTCGCTGAACACGGTGCCGAGTTCGTCGGCGCTGAAACCGGCGGCCTTGAAGATGTTGTAGGCCTCGCAGATGAGCTGCATGTCGCCATACTCGATGCCGTTGTGGATCATCTTCACGTAGTGGCCGGCGCCACCGGGGCCGATGTGCGTGACGCAGGGCTCGCCCTCGGCTTTCGCGGCGATGCTTTCGAAGATCGGTTTCATCACTTCCCAAGTGGAGGCCGGACCTCCGGGCATGATGGCAGGGCCCTTGCGCGCGCCTTCCTCACCGCCGGAAACGCCGGCTCCGATGAAGCGGAAACCCAGATCGCCGAGCCACTTGTCGCGGCGCTCGGTGTCGGTGTAGAGCGAGTTTCCGCCGTCGATGACGATGTCTCCCTTGTCGAGCAGCGGGATCAACGACTCGATCACCGCGTCCACAGGTCCACCGGCCTT
>DAISZP010000513.1:0-3800 GCA_036824745.1 Luteolibacter sp. | reverse complement strand
GAGACCCTTGGAGGAGGAACTCGCGAGATTGAAGGAAAACCGCAGCACGAAACACGCCTATGGCATCTGGTTGCGGGACATGGGAACCTCGAACCGCTATCAGATCCGTGACTTCATCCAGCAACGGTGCGCTACCGAATCCCAGCCGATTTTCTATCCCCGCGGTGACCGTGACTTCCTCCTCTTGCTGACGGGCACCAGCCGCTCGCTCGATGAAATCAGCGTGATCGTGGGAGAACTCGGAACATTGGAATCCGTTCATCCAGAGCTTTACCTGATCGAGGTGAAGGTCAACAACGAGGCGTTCATCGAAGGGCCCATCGAAAAGCTCACCAACAAGAACGATCCCGCCTTTTACGATCTCAACAAACGCGAGCTCGAATGCGTGGACATGGAGCGGGTGAACCGAGCTGTCAAACGACTCACGGAAGCCGAGCCCAAGATCTATCGGAATGATATTTCCAGCAAGTTGATCAGCCTGCTCAAGGCGGACTGGGTGACCTTCAAGCCGGATGTGTGTTCCGCCCTCATGGTGTGGAACGAACAACCGGGCATCGCCGGCAATATCGCTCTCCGCCTGACAACCGATCTGTTGAAATCCAAAGCGCCGGTACCGAAGGAATTCGTCGCGTTGGTCGTCAAGGAGAAGAATCCCGGCATCATTCCGATCCTGCTCGACATGTGGAAATCCGATCCGTCGCGTTGGGAATCGATGTTCGTCGATTTCGGCCCTGAGGTGGAACCCTCGTTGATCGAGGCCTTTCCCGGCACCGAAGGGGCGTCGCGCCAGTCGGCGGTTCGTTTGTTAGGGATTGTGGGCGGTGCCGCGAGCCTGCCGGTGCTTGAAGGAGCCTCAAGCTCTGCGGATCCCGAGTTAAAGGTGTTGATTGAGAAATCCGTGGGTTCCATTACGGCTCGCGGAGGTCGATAACCGATGGTTTCCGGTTAAAGTCGCTGCCGGGGATGAATCGCCTTGCCCCCAAGTTTCCGATTGTACAACCTCCGCCTGCCTCTCGTTTCGCGCCAAGCCGGGATGATCCGGGGGGAGAATTCCGGCCGCGCGGGGCGGGGGGCGCCCTCCACCCCGCGCGGCGGGCTAATCAACGAGGTCTAGCCATTCCGGGCCTGCGCATCCTGCATCTGGCGGACCCAGATGAAACGTCTGAAAAGCACCTTGATCGCCGCGGTCATCGGCACCGCCAGCAGGGCCCCCACGAAGCCCCCCAGCACGAGCGACCAGAACAACATCGAGAAGATCACGGTGAGCGGGTGCAGCCCCACGGATTCGCCCACGATCTTCGGCGCGGTGACGAGGGAATTGATCTGTTGGACGATCACGAAGATGGCCACCACGCAGGCGACGTATCCCCATGGCTCCAGTCCGAACGGTGCCGTGTCCTTGGCATGCAGCCACGCGATGAGGCAGGCGGGGATCAGGCAGAGGATGTTTCCGATGTAGGGAATCACTCCGAGGATCGCCATGAACACGCCTATCAGAAATCCATAAGGCAGTCCGAAAACCGTCAGCGCGATGCCCACGAGGATGCCGTCGATGGCGGCGACGAGCACCTGCCCGCGGAAGAACGAGATGAGGTAGCCGTTGATTTCCTGCAGGGTTTCCACCAACTCCGTTTTGAAGCGAGATGCCTTGAGCGGCACATAGTCGTGCCAGTGGTCGCGGATGGCCGCGGAATCCTTCAGGAAGAAAAACAGATAGACCGGCACCATGATCATGCCCAGCACCAGCCCGAGGAAACCCAGGATGCGCGTGGAGCCGGCGCTCACCCAGTCGCGGGCGGTTTTGAAAATCGCGCCCTTGTATTCGAAGAGCATTCGGCCCGCGCGGCTGTGGGTGAAGGATTCCAGATCGCGCTCGTCGGAGGCGGCCGCGTCGGCGGTGACGGGTTCTCCCTGGTCGTTGGTTTCCGCCAGCAGCCAGCCGAGCGCGTTGTTTTTATGGTTCTTGTCGAGTTCCCTCAACTCCCGCACCAGCGAGGATTCCAGGCGTTTGGTCTCGTCATCCGGAGTCGTGGCATCGGCGGATGTGCCCCCCCCCACCGTTTTCTGAGCCGGGGGAAGCAGCGATTTCAACTGATGGTGGCCCCGCTGGATGCCGGGAATCACCGCCGCGACGAGCAGTGTCGCTCCTGTTAGAATCATGATGAACACGGTGACCACCGACCACAGCCGGCTGAAACCGCGCTTTTCCATCAGACGGACCACCGGCTCCAGCACGTAGGCGACGATTCCCGCCACCAACAAGGGGACCAACACCGGCTGGAGATATCCGAAAACCATTCCGGTCAGCCAGACCAAGCCCACCAGCAGCAATCCGAGTATCAGGATGGAAACACCTGTCGCGGCGTTCCAAAGCGTCCGTTTTTGAAAAGGGGTGGGGTAGCTCATGGCGGATTCGCGTCGTCTTATGAGCGCGCCCGGCCGGGATACCAATTACAAAACACCGCCGGATTACGAGTCGATCCGCTCCTGGTTGGCAACGCGGTCGAGCACGCCATTGACGAAGCGACGCGAATCCGTGGTGCCGAATCGTTTGGCGATTTCGATCGCCTCATTGATCGCCACCTTCGCGGGAACCTTCGCGCTCAGGATCTCCTGAGTGGCTAGGCGCAGAATCGCACGGTCCACCGGATCAATCCGTTCAGGGGCGAAATTATCGACCACCGCGGCGAGCGTTGCGTCGATCGCTTCCTTGTGGGCGAGCACTTCGTCCACCAACTCGTCCGAGCGTTTCCGGAGTTCGAGGATTTCCGCTTTCGAATCGCGAAGACGGGCCAAATCCGCTTGTTCGGGAAATTTTTCCGGTTCCTCCACCATCCGCATGCGGTCGGAAACCCGTTGAAGTCTGCGGATCGTCGCCGCCACGGGCTCAAGAGGTCCGCGTAGATTCGGGAAATCCTCAAGATCCTTCAGGAAACGATGGCGTGCGGAAGAGAGATCACGATCCACGCTGAACAGCTTGGCCAGCGCCCGGCTGAAACTGGCGGCCACCGAGGCATCGTCGTCGTCTTTCGGAAGGCGCTCCAGTTTCGCCAAGGCCGCGCTCCATCCGGATTCCAGCTCGGCGATCCGCTGCAGCCCGCTCTTCAAGCTCTCCGCCTCCGGCCAGCCTGCTAGAATTTTTTCGGCAGCGGCTTGTCGCTCCACGAATTCCACCAGACGTCCCTCCCGGCCGTGGGCCAGGTGATGCACCGTGCGGAAAGTCGCGAGCTGCAGGCTCCTGCGGTCCGATTCCGTGATGAAATCCCAGAACGGATCCCGCAAGGCCGCGGGATCGGCTCCACCTTCCAGATCCGAGCAGTAGAGAAACTGCACGGCCGCCTCGCGGATTTGGCGTCTGCTAGGCATGTCGTTGTTTCTTGGCAATGGAGTTGCGGGGCATGGAACGATCCAGTTCCTGGAAAACATCGATCATCGCCGCGGCGGCGCGCGCGGCTTCGCGGCCGCGGTTCAATTGCGATCCGATGCAGCGGGCGTAGGCTTGTTTCTCATCCTCCACCAGCAGCACTTCATGAATGACAGGCCGCATCGATTCGATGGCCAGCCGTTGCAGCGCATCCGTCACCGACCGGCCGACCAGATCCGCATGCTCCGTGGATCCACGGATGATCAGCCCCAGAGCGATTACACATGCGGGCGGATCCCGATCCAGCACGGAAGCCACCATCACCGGGATTTCAAACGCACCGGGCACTCGGATCAAATCCACCCGCCCTTGCGGCACCAATTCACCGAGCTCCTCGATCGCGTTTTCCACGAGAGCGTCCGTGAATTGTTCATTA
>DAISZP010000512.1:0-3811 GCA_036824745.1 Luteolibacter sp. | reverse complement strand
ACGAGCTTCACCGGTTTGCCGCCCGCGTTCGTGGTGACTTCGTTCGGTCCATAGGCGATCACCGCGAGTCCGCCATCGGGCGTCGCGGCCCAACTGTTCTGCACGAACTTCGGCCAGCCCATGTGGAAGTTGTAACAACAGCAGGGAAACCCGGAGATGCGGGACGGCGTCGTGGAGTTGGCGTAATCCTGATTGTAGCCCTTGCCGCCCCTCACGGCGATGGCGTTGTTGTTCACGCAGTAGTAAACGTGCTGGTGGATGTTTTCCGAAGCGCATCCCGGCAGCGCGTTGTAGGCCATGCGCTCCAGGCTGTCGCCGATGGTGGCATCTCCCAGGATGCGCAGCACGGTGGCATCGCTCAGCATGCGCTCCACCACCGAGCAGAACTCGATGCCCTGCGTGGTCGAGGAACCTGATAGAAACTCGCTGCCCGCGTTGATGCCCACCGCCTGGCCATGATCGCGATCCAGATTCCGCAATCCGGCGGCGTAGGCCATGCGGTCCGCCGCGGACTTCGAGCGCTGCCAGTAAACCGCGGGCATCTTGATCGCCTGCGGCACGTTCACGTTGTGCTTCGGGTGGAAGTCGTTGCCGAATTCCAGGAAGCGGTTGTTCGTGAAAATGTCCGTCCATGGATAGGCCTGCTTCGCCAGTTGATCGGCGAGGCCCAGCAGGAACGAATCGCCCGTGCGGTTGTAGAGCCAGAAGACCGTGTCAATCTCATCTCCCGCGCGGGCCTTCCCCCATTCCTTGAGCGGACGCCCCGCGAGGGACTTGTCCATGTGCGCGTAGTATTTCGTTAGAAACGGAAGCACGCGCCCGTCGCCGGTCGCCTCGTGAAAATCCCGCAGCAGATGGTTCACCACCATCCGCGGCCACCAGTCGTCGTTCGAATCTGGTCCGTAGAAACCATCCGCCCGCTGGCTGGAAAGGATGGCATCCACCCAGGTGCGGGCGCGTTTCTGGAGATCCGCATCACCGAGTTCCCACGCCAGCGGCACAAGACCTTTCAGATAGTAGGGCCCCTTTTCCCAATCTTCCCCCGCACCGCCCAGCCATTTGCTCGTCGGCCCCGCCGCCTCTAACAATTCATGCGCGTGACCCGTGAGCCCGTCGCGCTGGAGCACCAGTTGCTGCCGCAGCCAGCCCGCCGGTTTCACGCTGCCCAACGGCAGGGCGGAGAATGCGGCCGGCTGCAAGGGAGCCCGGTTGCGCACCACCGGAGTCACCGGCTCGGCATGAAGCACCGCCGCAAGCAGGGAGGAAACAACGAGGGATACTGGAAAATTCGTATTCATGCAAATCACCCCGCCTCTCGCGGGAGAATCACTCTACCGCATCCGCCGCCCGAATCTTTTCGCCCCAATCGGGGGGCTATGGCATTCCCCACAAGACACGATGTTTTCTTTCGCCGATTGCCTCAGCCAAGGATCGCCGCTCTATCCGCACTCTCAATGACAAGGGCAGCAATCGCACCCATCGCATGGATTGCAGTCGCAACAGCCCGTGTCACCAGGCCCGCAGTCAAACGCCGCGTCGCCGCAGCCACCCTTCCGCGGGGACGGGCAGGGAACGCAATCACAGCAATCGCAATGCTGACAACACGAACTCCCGGAATCCGTTTCTTTCGTTTTGCGTTTCTTCGTTTCCTAGTTCTTCCCCGCGGACTCATGGGATTGAAGGTTGAGGAAAGAACTCCGTTTCCTCTCGGTGGCAATCCTGACGCCACCGATCAACTCCGCGTGCCGCGGAAACACCATCCCGGCCATCGTGGTGGTGAATTCACTCCATGCGGCGCCGATGCGATGTTGGATCTCGCGTTGGTCCACGCACGCGAATGGATTGAAACGCCCGCGCCTCGTGTCCTCGCGGCGATCCTGCCACGCATCGCGCCAATAGACGAGGGAACCCAGAGCCGATCCCGCGCGGTGGAGCGCGTCGCGCCGAGCCGGCAGCTCCAACACCATCGCAAGATGCGAAACGATCGCCGCATACGCGCCGGCGGTGGGCACATCCGCCCGCAATGGCTCCGCGCTTTCAAACGCTTCCTGCCTCGCGAGGCAATCCACCACCTCCGCCGTGGGAAACGATGTGCTGTTGAGCATGGCCACCGCGCGATCCGCCGCAGGTGCGGCGAGGAAGCCGGCGGTGCGAGCGAGACCTCTTCGTAAGAAACCTTCGTCACACGCATCGTCCTTCAGTTTCGTGGCCAAGCCGCAAATGGTGACGGCCGCGGCATGGAGCACCGCCGGGTGATCATCCACCACCGGAAACGGATGCTTCAGAGGATTGCAGCATGCCGCTTGTTTCCACCTCGGAGTTTCCGGATCAAGGGAAATGCCCAACAACCCGATGAAAGCCGCATCCCGGTTCACAAGCACGCGCGCGGGTTGCCCGAACTCACGGGCGAGGCAGCGCGACAATCCGCAAAACACCCCCCGCCACGCGGGAAACGATCCGCTGGTGCAGCGCGGACAAGGAGCAGCCATGAATCCAAACATGCGAATGCCCTAACATCACACGCCCCGGGAAACCAGTCCCGGAATCCGGCCCAACAAAAAAGTCCGCCGGATCAGGCAACCTCACCATCCGGCAGGATCGCTTGCTCACCCGGATCCGCCCGTGATTCCGGGCCTGCACCAATCCTCAGAGCTTCCATGCATCCGCACTTTTGTCACGGATGCCAGGTTCCGGGAAATTTTCCGAATCGCCGGAACAACCGGGCGCGGTGTTTCGGGAAAATCTTGTCGCGGCCACGGAGGCGGGGGTTAAGCTCCGGGCATGCCGCGCATCGCCCTGCTCCAGTCCAAGACCTTCGCCACGAAAGCCGAAGCCTTCGACCACCATGAGACGCTCATCCGCCAGGCCGCCGCGGGTGGCGCGGAGATCGTGGTGACGCAGGAGCTTTTCCTGACGCACTACTTCTGCACGGTGCAGGATCCGGCCTTGTTCGATCTGGCGGATCCCCTGCCCGGCCCGGTGACGGATCGCCTGGGCAGGCTCGCGGAGGAGCTGGGCATCGTGCTCGTTTCCTCGCTCTTCGAGCACCGCGGGCCCGGTCTCTATCACAATACGGCGGCGATCCATGACGCGGATGGAACTCTGCTGGGTCTCTATCGAAAATCCCACATCCCGCAGGATCCGGCCTTCGAGGAGAAATTCTACTTCACTCCCGGAGACACGGGCTGGCCGGTATGGGATACGAAGTTCGGCAAACTCGGCGTGCTGATCTGCTGGGACCAGTGGTATCCGGAAGCGGCGCGGCTCATGGCGCTCGGCGGCGCGCAGATGCTGATCTA
Organism: Luteolibacter sp.; assembly: GCA_036824745.1. GTDB lineage: Bacteria > Verrucomicrobiota > Verrucomicrobiia > Verrucomicrobiales > Akkermansiaceae > Luteolibacter. The sequence goes on along the minus strand of DAISZP010000512.1, from coordinate 512 downwards.
TCCGACAGCGATCGGCTGGCTGCCCGAGGAAAAGGCCGCGCTCGGCGACGCCCAGCACTGCGCGTGGGAAACCGTGCAACGCGGCCACGCGGTGGCGAACGGATGTTATCTGGCGGCGGTGAACCGCAGCGGCACCCACGGCGGCACTGAGTTCTGGGGACGCTCGTTTGTCGCGAATCCCTACGGCGAGCTCATCGCCAAGGCGTCCACGGAGAACGAGGAGATTCTCTATCAGGATCTGGATTTCCAACTGGTGGAGGACTTCCGCCGCATCTGGCCCTTCTTCCGCGACCGCAGGATCGACGCCTACGGGGATCTGGTGAAACGGTGGCGCGAGTGAGACGGAAGCGGCCGCTCACCGGAGTTTCACCAATTCTCCCATGCGCTCCGCGTGGATGGAAACGATGCCGGAGTCATCCCCGAACTCTCCGGCGATCTCTTCCATGGGGAGCAGCATGAGGGCGGTGGACCAGACTTCGGCCAGCGCGGCGGTGGAAGCGGTCACCCAGACG
>DAISZP010000015.1:10382-25119 GCA_036824745.1 Luteolibacter sp. | reverse complement strand
CTCGAACAACAGAAGAAGGCCGTCGCCTGCGGATACTGGCCGCTCTTCCGCTACGATCCCCGCAAGGCGGAAAATGGGGAAAACCCGATGAAGCTCGACTCCGGCGCGCCCAAGGGATCGCTGCGCGATTTCACCGCCAACGAGACCCGTTTCCAGATGCTTGAACGCATCAATCCGGAACGCTCGGCGATGCTGCAGGAGATGGCCGCCGAATCCGTCAAGGAACGCTACGCGCTCTATCAGCAAATGGCCGCCTCGATGGAACCCGTCGCCGAAGCCCAAATCCCCAACGCCTGATCTGACATGCAACTCGCCACCACTTATCTCGGCCTGCCCTTGAAAAACCCGGTGATGCCCGGCGCATCGCCCCTCGTCGATCAGTTGGACAATGTGAGGCGTCTTGAGGATGCCGGCGCCGCGGCCATCGTGATGCACTCGCTCTTCGAAGAGCAGATCACCAACGACCAGCTCTCCGAGTTCGCCCACACTGAGAATCCCGCGGAGTCGTTTTCCGAGGCGGTTTCCTACTTCCCGAGCATGGGAGACTACGCGCTTGGGCCGGACCGTTACCTCTCCCAGATTTCGAAAATCAAGGAGATGGTGGAGATCCCGGTGATCGGATCGCTCAACGGGGTGAGCCTCGGTGGATGGACCGACTATGCGAAACTCATCGAACAAGCCGGGGCCGACGCGCTCGAACTCAACGTCTATTACATTGCCACCGATCCGAACGAAGCCGGTGTGGCCGTGGAACAACGCACACTCGACATCCTCGAAGCGGTCAAGGACGCGGTGACCATCCCAATCGCCGTGAAACTCTCGCCGTTCTTTTCCTCGCCCGGTCACTTCGCGAAACAACTCGACGCCGCCGGCGCGTCCGGCGTCATTCTCTTCAATCGTTTCTATCAGCCTGACATCGACATCGAGGAACTCGAAGCCACGCACCGCCTCGATCTGTCCAACTCGACCGAGCTCCGCCTGCGCCTGCGCTGGGCCGCCATCCTGCACGGCCATCTCAAGTCGGACATCGCCGTCAGCGGCGGCGTCCAAACGGTGGAGGACATCGTCAAGGCGATCATGTGCGGTGCGAACGCGGTGCAGGTCGTTTCCAGTCTTCTGAAATACGGACCCTCCCACATCGGCAGCCTCATCAACGGCCTGCGTCACTGGATGGAGGATCATGAATACGAATCAGTGGACCAGATGCGCGGCAGCATGAGCCTGAAAAACTGCCCGGATCCCTCCGTCTTCGAACGCGCCAACTATCTGCGCGTGTTGCAACTCTGGAAAGTCTGAAACGCACGGCGTGACTTCACTCAACCTCACCACCGGATACGCGATCGAGGCGCTCGCCTGCCTGGCGAGGCACGGCACGGATTCGATGTTGGTGAGGGAGATCGCCGAAAGAACCGAAATGCCCATGCCCTACCTCGCAAAAATTTTCCAACGCCTCGGTGATGCCGGAATCATCGAGTCCAAGCGCGGATACAAGGGCGGCGTGCGGCTATCCCGCCCGCCTTCGGAAATCTCCCTGCTACAGATCGATGCCGCCGTGGAGGGCCACAAGGTCGGCCACTGCGCGGGACACGAAGAAACTCCTCGACCAAACACCTTCTGGCAGGCATTTCATACAGAGTATCGTCAGAAACTGGCGGCCATGACTCTCGCCGAGGTCCTTGCCTATGAAACCCAATCCTGATTTCCGATGAATCATCCCTACATCCCGGTTCTCGCATTTTTTGCGGTGGCCCTCGCCGTGCCCATCGGCGCGCTCACTCTGGCCCGTGTTTGGATGACGTTTTTCACCCCGATCAAGCGCAGCAAGGACAAGGGCGAACTCTACGAATGCGGCGTGAAACCACTCGCCGAACGCCAGGTCCGCTTCCACTCGCAATACTACCTCTTCGGCCTCTTGTTCCTCTTGTTCGATGTGGAAACCGTGTTCCTCCTGCCCTTCGCGGTGGCTTTCCTGAAACTCTCCGTCGGAGCCTTTCTCGTCGCGATGATTTTCCTGCTTCTGTTAGCCGAGGGCCTGCTCTGGGCCTGGAGCAAGGGCCTCCTCAACTGGCGCGGACCCGCCAAACCCAACCTCACGATCTAGGGCGATTGATCCCAAACTGGCCGACGAGCTGAAGTCGCAGGGCGTGCACGTCACTTCCTTCGAGCAGCTCATCAACTGGGGCCGCTCGAGTTCGCTCTGGCCGCTCCAATTCGGTCTCGCGTGTTGTGCCATCGAGATGATCGCAGCGACCATGGCGAAGTACGACATGGCCCGCTTCGGGGCCGAGGTCTTCCGCCCGTCGCCGCGTCAGGCGGATCTCATGCTCGTCGCCGGCACGGTGACCAAGAAGATGGCCCCGCAGGTTGTCAGGCTTTACAACCAGATGGCGGAGCCGAAATACGTGATCGCCATGGGCGCCTGCGCCATCTCCGGTGGTCCCTTCAAGGACGGCTACAACGTGCTCAAGGGCATCGACCGATACATCCCCGTGGATATTGTGATTCCAGGCTGCCCGCCACGGCCCGAGGCTTTGTTGGAAGGGTTGTTGAAACTGCGCGAGAAGATCGCGAATGAAAAACTGCTAGGGAAAAACCGCGCCCGCCACGCCGATCCGAACGGAGCCGCCTCCTTTCCCGTGCCCGAATACGGACCGCACGATCTGAATCCTCCGGTGAACCGCGAAGTCTGGAATCCACCCACCATCGTCCGCGAAGCGGGAGGAGGTGACGCATGAACGTGGAGATCGAATCCATCCTCGAACTAGTCCGTGGCGCGCTGCCGGACGTCGTCATTTCGCTCCGCAAGAATCCAGGTCCTTCCGGACAACACTCGTTGCTCGTGGAGGCTTCAAGTTTGGTGGACGTCTGCCGTTTCCTTCGCGATCAATTGGAATTCGACCTGCTCTCGAATGTCACCGGCATCGATTGGCCGGAACCCGCCAAGGCGGACAAGGTCGCCGTGGATGAAACCGAAGGCGCGGTTTCTCCCGAGGAAGGATTTCTTGAAGTGGTCTATCATCTTTTCTCCACCACGAAGCGCGTGGGCCCGCTGGTTCTCCGCTGCCGCACGGCGGATCGCCGCGAAAGCGCGCGTGTTCCCTCGGTGGTCTCGGTCTATCGCAGCGCCGAGTTCCAGGAGCGCGAGATATTCGACCTCTTCGGCGTCAACTTCACCGGTCACCCGGACCTGCGCCGCATCCTGATGTGGGACGAGTTTGTCGATCACCCGATGCGCAAGGACTACGTCGCTCCGGACGATTACGAATACGAACCCACTCCGCACGATGCCGTGCTGGAGAAGGCCAAACGGCACTATCCCGCCCAGTCATGATTTCCGATCCCTCCATGTTCAGTAGTGTGCCGACCTTGGAAGGATCGGACGAGGATCAACTGCTGCGCGTTTCGTTGGGGCCCCAGCACCCGTCCACCCACGGCGTGTTCCGCATGAACGTGGTGCTCGATGGCGAAACGGTCGTCAGTTTGAAACCGGTCTTCGGTTACCTGCATCGCAATCACGAGAAGATCGCCGAGAACGCGACTTATCTGTCCTCGATGCCCTACACCGACCGACTCGACTACATCTGCCCGCTCACCAACAACTGGGCTTATGCGCTTTCGGTCGAGAAACTCGCCGGCATCGAGATGCCGGAACGCGCGGAATACATGCGCGTCATTCTTGCCGAACTCACCCGCCTGATCAACCACACCGCGTTCATGGGTTTCATCCTCGGCGACATGGGCGCGTGGGGGTCCGCCCTGATGTATGCCTTCCGCGAGCGGGAAAAAATCCTCGACCTCTTCGAGGATCTAACCGGAGCGCGTATGATGGCGAACTTCATGCGCTTCGGCGGCTGCCGCAACGACCTGCCCACCGGATGGGCGGAGAAGGTGAGCGCCATCGTCAACGGCTACGGACCCTTCCTCGATGAGATGGAGAAATTCCTCGTTGGAAACGAGATCCTGCTTTCCCGCTGCCAGGACGTCGGCCAGCTCCCGAAGGAAACGCTCATCAACGGCGGCATCACCGGCCCCATGCTCCGCGCCGCGGGTGTGAACTACGACATCCGCAAAGCCGATCCCTACGGCATCTACGACCGCTTCCAATTCCGCATTCCGCTCGGCGAGAAGGGCGATTGTTACGACCGCATCATGATCCGATTCCTGGAAATGCGCGAGTCGCTCAAGATCCTGCGCCAGGCGCTCGATCAACTGCCGGAAGGTGACTACATCCACCCGAAGGCCAAGATCCGCGGGTTCAAGGCGCCCGTCGGCGAGGCATACGCACGCATCGAAGGACCGAAAGGCGAACTGGGTTTCCACCTCATCAGCGACGGCACCACGAATCCATACCGCTACCGTGTGCGCCCGCCGAGTTTCATCAATCTCACGTTGCTGGAGGACATGTGCCTCGGCCTCGACCTCGCGGACGTGGTCATCATCCTCGGCAGCATTGACATCGTGTTAGGGGAGGTGGACCGATGAACCAGGACCAGAAGGAAACTCCCGCCAAACCGTCGCGCTGGACTTTGCCCGGGCTGGGCCTTCTGCAAGGCCTCGCGGTTTCCGGCATGAACATGGTGCAGAGCTTCTACAACAAGGAGCGCATGACCACCGTACAGTATCCGGAGGAACGCGCGCCGATCAGTCCGAACTTCCGCAACTTCCCGTTCCTCTGCTACGATGGCGATGACGCGAAGGCCGGCCTGCGCTGCACCGCCTGCTCGATCTGCGAGAAGGAATGCCCGCCGCAGTGCATCTACATCGTGCTCGACCGCGATGAGAACGGAAAGTCACTCAAGCGCCCGAAGGTTTTCGATATCGACATCTCGGTCTGCATGAACTGCGGCATCTGCTCGGAAGTCTGCCCCTTCGATTCGATCTACATGGACGGCGAGTATGAAATGAGCACCGATGACCGCTTCGGCGGATTGATGTTGGGTCTCGACCGTCTCTCCAAATCCGCGGACTACCACATGAAACTGCGGCCCGAACAGGCGACCGAAGTCATGAACCGCCGCAAGGCCGAGGAAGAGAAGAAGGCGGCCGCCGCCGCCGCGAAGGCCGCCAAGGCGAAAGCCGAGAAGGAAGCGAAGGAAAAAGCCGAAGCGGAAGCCAAAGCCGCGGCAGAGAAAGGAGAGGGAGCATGAGTTGGTTAACAACCCATTCCGCATTGGGGCTTCTGGGTGGGTTCGAGTGCCTTCCGCTCAGTTTTATCAATGTTGATCGTATGCACGAACCCTCATTATGGAACCTAGAGATGCTTCCTCGGCTCCCGCAAAGGCTCGTTGAGCGAGCTGTGGAGATTCTTCTCAATTGCTTGGGGGCGTCCGAGTCTTTCACATGGTTGATCTCCCTTGCGGGCTACCTCGCCGCCGCCGGAACCGTGGTCGGCGTGTTCCTTAGTGCCTTCGCACTGCTTTCCCTCATCGAGCGCAAGACTCTCGCCCGCGCGCAGAACCGCATCGGTCCTAACAGGGCGGGCTGGTTCGGCATCCTGCAACCGGTCGCCGATGGCATCAAGATGCTCACCAAGGAGGACATCGTGCCCAACAAAGCGGAGAAGTTGCTGCACCTGCTCGCGCCGATCCTGATCGTGATGCCGTCCATTCTAGCGCTCGGTGTGATTCCCTATGGCCGCCATTGGACGCCGGTATCGCTCGAACTAGGCTTGCTATTTTTCTTCTCGGTCGGCGCGCTCACCGAAGTTTCCATCTTCATGGCGGGGTGGGCGAGCGGTTCGAAGTTCCCGATGCTCGGCGCGATGCGCGCGATCTCTCAGATGGTGAGCTATGAGCTTCCGCTGATCATTTCCGCGCTAGGCGTGATCATGGTGACCGGATCGCTCTCATTGCCGGACATCGTGGACAAACAAGGCGGTTTCCATCTCGGATTCCTGCCCGCATGGAACATTCTAACACCCTGGGGTTTTGTGGGAGGCATCGTGTTTTTCATCGCCGCCATCGCGGAGGCGAACCGCTGCCCCTTCGACCTTCCGGAGGGCGAGTCGGAAATCGTCGCCGGTCACATGACGGAATACTCGGGATTCAAATACGCGCTCTTCTTCATGGGGGAGTATCTCGGGCTGTTCGCGATCTCCGGGCTGGGCATCACGCTCTTCCTCGGTGGCTGGCAGGCTCCGCTTCCGGGCTTGGGTTTTGTTCCCTCGTGGATCTGGTTCTTCGGGAAACTGGCCGCAGTGATCTTCATGTTCCTTTGGATCCGCGCGACCTATCCGCGCCTGCGCATCGACCAGCTCATGCGTTTCGCATGGCTCTGCATGATCCCGATGGCTCTGATCACGCTGCCCGCCGCCGCCATCTGGCACTTCACCGGCCGTGGTTTCCTTTCCTGGTTGGTCACCGTGCCGTTGCTGCTGATTCCCTGGGTGATCATCACCGTCATTTTCAACAAGCGTCTCGCTCCGGCCACACGCACCTATCGTTTCGCTGATTCATGATCCCGATTCTTGTTCTCACACCTCTCCTACTTCTCGCCGCCCTCGGAGCGGTGTGGAAGGCGCGCCCGGTCCATGCGGGTTTGTTGCTGGCCCTGGCCTTGGCGTTGAACGCGGTGCTCTATCTTTCCGTCGGTGCGCACTTCATCGGTCTCGTCCAGTTCATGGTCTATGTCGGCGCGGTGGCGGTTTTGATCGTTTTCTCGCTGCTCATCACCCGTCCGCGCGATGAGGAGGAGGAAATCGCGCGCCGACCGCGCTCGTTCGTCACTGGATTGCTCTGCACGCTGCCGGTGTTGGGAGTGCTGGTTTACAACGCGTCCCGCATGTCAGCGGCAAAAGCCACGGACGTCGCACCATCGATCTCGATTGAAGAGCTGGGAAAAACCCTCTTCACCACCCATGCACCTGCCGTGATCGCCGTGGCCGTTCTTCTAACCGCCGTAATGATCGGTGCCGCCTTGTTCGCCCGCGAACCGGTCAAGAAACCCCAAACACCGCTGGATTCATGACACCGCTCGCCTTGCTGCTCACGCTTTCCTCGGTGCTCTTCACGCTCGGGCTTTTCGCAGTGCTTACCCGGCGCAATGCGATCCTCATCCTCGTTGGCATCGAACTCATGCTCAACGCGGCGAACATCAACTTCATCGCCTTCTGGCGCTACGGTCCACCCGATCCGCAACTCACCGGGCCGATGTTCGTACTGTTCTCCATCGCCATCGCCGCCGCCGAAGCCGCCGTGGGCCTCGCCATCATCCTGATGGTCTTCCGCCACACCCGCTCCACCGATCTCAACAAACTGGATTCCCTCCATGGTTGAAGCCCTCACACATCAACTTCCCAAGCTGCTTTGGTTGGTTCCGCTTCTGCCCTTGATCGCAGGCGGGATCATCGCGTTCCTTCCGAATCGCCGCGGCCGGATCGCCTCGAAACTGGCCATCGGCGCGCTGTTTGTCTCATGCTTGATCTCACTCGGCGCGCTTCTTTGCTCGCTGGCTCCCAACGAGGGGAAACCCGTGGTGGCGAGCGTGATGGACTGGTTCACCTTCGGCGACTCCGCTGTTAGAGTCGGACTTCTGCTGGACCCGATGAGCGCCGGCATGGGTGCGATGGTGACCTTCGTCGCGCTCTGGATCTTCATCTTCAGCATCGGCTACATGGAGAAGGAGGCGCGTTTCGGCCGATTCTTCGGGTTCCTCTCCCTGTTCTGCGGTGCGATGTTGATGGTGGTCTATGCGAACAGCCTGCTGCTGCTCTTCGTCGCGTGGGAACTCGTGGGCCTCGCGTCCTATCTGCTCATCGGCTTCTTCTTCGAGAAACCCTCCGCCGCCGCGGCCGCACAGAAGGCCTTCATCACCACGCGCGTCGGCGACATGGCGTTCTTCCTCGGCATGATCTGGCTCTATCGCCAGACCGGCACGCTGCTCTTCTTCGACGAGGGCAGGGGACTGCTCGAATCCGGCGCTCTCACCTCGCTTGCCGGCACCACGACGGTCGGTGGTCTCACGGTTTCCGCCGCGGCTTCGTTGCTTCTGTTAGTGGGGGCCATGGGCAAGTCCGGCCAGGTGCCTCTGCACACGTGGTTGCCCGATGCCATGGAAGGTCCCACGCCGGTTTCCGCGCTCATCCACGCCGCGACGATGGTCGCCGCCGGTGTCTTCATGGTGGCCCGCACTCATCCGATCTTCTCGCTTGGCGGACAAACGGGTGTTGCCCTTACCGCCTGCGCCTGGATAGGCGCCATCACTGCGCTGTATGCCGCGCTCACGGCGATGGCCCAATACGACATCAAGCGCATCCTCGCCTACTCGACTGTTTCGCAGCTCGGCTTCATGATGGTGGCCCTCGGCACCGGTGGTGTGGCCGCGGCGATGTTCCACCTGATCGCCCACGCGTTTTTCAAAGCCCTGCTTTTCCTCTCCGCGGGTTCCGTCATCCACGGTTGCCATGAGGAACAGGACATCCGGAAAATGGGCGGACTGCGCAAGGCGATGCCGAAGACCTTCCTCGCCTATGCCGTTGGCATGATGGCTCTATCCGGATTCCCGTTTGTGTTCTCCGGTTTCTGGAGTAAGGAGGCCATCCTTCACTCCGCCGAGTTCTGGCCGGGTGGTAAAGGTCCCTTCCTGTTAGCCGCCGCCGCCGCGCTGCTCACCGCCTTCTACATGACCCGCCAGGCCTTGCTCGTGTTTTTCGGAGAGCCTCGCAAACCCGGCGTGCATCATCCGCACGAAAGCTCCGCGGTGATGGTGATTCCCCTCTTCGTGCTCGCCGCGGGTGCGATTCTGCTTTCGCTGATCGGCACGCCGTTCTGGCCGTGGTTTGAAAAGTGGCTTCACGGAGAAGCCGCCCAATTCCATGCCGGTGCCTTCGGTGAACACGGTGCGATGGGCTTGCTCATCCTCTCGCTCGCCATCGTCATCATCGGGGTGGGGGCATCGTATGCGATCTATCGGAATGTCTCCAGCGACAGCGACGCGCCCGATCCGATGTCAGGGAAACTCGGCCCGCTCTGGAACTTCCTCGAACGTGCCATGGGCTTCGACGCTCTCTACGAGAAGACCATCATCGGCCCGCTCGCCTTCATCGCCGGAGCCGTGGATGCCGTGGAGCGCATGATCCTCGTGCCGCTGATGGGTGTGGGTGAGGCCTGCATCAAGCTCCTCGGAAAAATCACCGGTGCCACCGACGAAGTGGGCTTGAACGACGGCTTCGACGGCATGTGCGCCGGTCTCCAGCATAGCGCGAAATCCGCTTCGAGCGCGCAGCTCGGTCGTCCGCAAGCCTATCTCCGGTCCATCGGGCTCGGGATGTCGGTGCTTCTCGTCCTCTATTTCTGGCTCAGCGCCTAGTCACGTCATGTTGTTGCCCTCACTTCTGTTATTCCCGCTCCTGGCGGCCGTGATTCTCGGAACATGGCCGGGCCTGGCCCGTCAGTGCGCGGGCAAGCTGGCGATCACTCTTTCGATCGTGCCGGTGATCCTTGTTGCGCTGATCGGTTTCCAACAAGTGGATCCCTTGTCACTGCCATGGATGCCGGAAGCGGGCATCAACTTGAAATTCGAAGTCGATGGAATCTCATGGTTGTTCCTGCTGCTCACCTCGCTGGTCACCTTGTTCTCGCTCGCGGTGTCCGCGAAACTCAACATCGGCGACAAAGCCTACTGCGCGCTGATCCTCGTCATGGAATCGATGCTCTTCGGCGTGTTCACCGCACGGCACTTCATCCCGTGGTTCCTGTGCTGGGAAATGACGCTCATCCCCGCGTATCTGCTGGTCCGCTTGTGGGGCGGGAAAAACTCACATCGCGCGGCGTTGCGCTTCTTCATCGTGACGCTCGCCGGTGGCGTTTGCATGTTGTTAGGATTCCTCGCGCTGCAACTCACGGTCGGCACCATGGACTTCGGGCAGTTGGCAAACATGGCCGCCCACAGGGAACTCGCTCCCGCTCTGGCCAAAGGCTTCGGGGGGCATGCGAATGGCCAGACCTTGCTGCTCATCGTGGCGGTGGCCGTGTTTCTCGGCCTTGCGGTGAAGATCCCCATCGTTCCGCTGCACGCATGGTTGCCCGATACCTACGCCGAGGCACCCACGCCGGTCACCATGCTGCTCACCGGCTTGCTCTCGAAGTTGGGCGTCTATGGTTTGCTGCGGGTTTTCCTGCCGATCTTTCCGGAAATCTATCCAGTGCTCGCTCCCTGGCTGGCGGCGCTGGCCGTGGCCACGGTTTTGTTAGGGGCGGTTGCCGCGCTCGCGCAAAAGGATTTGAAACGCATCCTCGCCTATTCCTCCGTGAACCACCTCGGCTATTGCGCGCTCGCCGTTGCGGCCATCGCCACCTCACAGACGGACCGCGCCGCGGTTTCCTCGGCCATTTCGGGAACGATCCTGCAAGCTTTCAACCACGGCATCGTCGCGTGCGCCTTGTTCTTCTCCATCGCCATTCTTGAATCCCGAAGCGGCGGAGCGCGCGGTATCCATGACTTCGGCGGCCTTCGCTCCCGGATGCCGGTGTTCTGCGGCCTGACCGGAATCGCGCTCTTCGCCTCGCTCGGGCTTCCGGGGCTGAGCGGATTCATCGGCGAGTTTCTCATCTACAACGGAGTGTTCGGATTGAATCCATGGTCTGCGGCGGTGTCCGCACTTGGGTTGCTGTTGACGGCGGTGTTTCTGCTTCGGGCGCTTCGCATGGTCTTCACCGGTCCGCTGCCGGATCGTTTCGCGAAATGGACCGACCTGACTCCCGGCGAGCGCTGGCTCTTTGTCCCGATCATCGCGCTGATCGTGATTCCCGGCATTTGGCCGCAGCTTCTCCTCCAGTTTTCTAACAGCGACACCCTCCGTCTGCTGGAAATCCTTCGTCCGATCCCATGACTCCCGCCTGGACCATCCTATCCGCCTTCGCCGGCGCGTTTCTCGTCCTCCTCCTTCCCGCCCGCTTGGCAGGGGCCTCGCGTGTCGTTGCCCTGATCGCCTCATTAATCGGCGCGTTGGCTGCCGGTGCCGCGTGCCTGAATCGCCTCGCACACCCGGAGGCCGCCGTTTGGAGTTTCGAGCGTGAGTGGATTCCGAGCCTGGGCGCGAGGTTGCATCTTGCGACCGACGGCTTGTCCCTGACGCTGCTGTTTCTAACGGGCATCGTCGCCGTTGCCGGTGTTCTGTTCTCATGGAATGTGGAAACCCGGCCCCGTGCGTTCTTCGCGTTTTTCATGACGATCATCGCCGGGGTTTACGGCGTGTTCATGAGCCGCGATGCCCTGCTGCTCTTTGTCTGCTACGAGATCGTCATCCTTCCGAAGTACATGCTCATCGCCATCTGGGGTTCCACCAACCGCGAATACGGCGCGATGAAGCTGACGATGTATTCGATCGGAGCGAGCGCGCTGATCCTGTTAGGACTTTCCGTCGCCTACGCCGCGGCGGGAGGGAAGAGCTTCGATCTCGTCCACCTCGCCTCCGCGCATTATCCGGTGGCGCTGCAATCCTGGGCATTTCCCATCCTGTTCCTCGGCTTTGCCGTGCTTGCCGGCATGTGGCCCTTCCACACCTGGGCTCCCACCGGTCACGTGGCCGCACCCACCGCCGCCTCGATGCTGCTCGCGGGAGTGGTGATGAAACTCGGCGCGTTCGGCGCGATGTGTGTGGCGATGCCGATGTTTCCGCAAGGATTCGAACAATGGAAACCGCTCATCGCGGGCCTGGCGGTGGTTGGCATTCTTTATGGCGCGCTGACCGCCCTCTCGCAAAAGGACCTCAAGTTCGTCATTGGCTACTCCTCCGTCAGCCACATGGGTTTCATCGTACTGGGTCTGGCCGCCGCGAATCAATGGGGACTGCGCGGCGCGGTTCTGCAAATGATCTCGCACGGCATCATCGCCGGACTTCTCTTCGGCATCGCCGGACGCGTGGTGTACGAGCGCACGCACACTCGGGATCTCAACGCGTTGAAGGCTTTCGAACTTTGGAAATCCCTGCCGGGTGCCGCCATTGCGTTCACGCTGGCGACCGCCGCATCGATGGGTCTTCCGGGCTTCAGCGGATTCGTCGCCGAAATTTCCGTGGCCATCGGCCTCTGGCAATCCAACCCATGGCTCGTTCCGCTCGTGGCACTCGGCATCGTGGTGACCGGGGCCTTCTCGCTGCGTGCCATGCACAAGGCCTTCTTCCCCGTGAGAAGCGAAAGCGACGCGCCTCCACCAAAACTTCCGCCGCTCACCTGGCCGGAAATTTCCGCCATCACGCTGCTGCTCGTCGTTTCCATCGCCATCGGCTTCTATCCGAAACCCTGGGTCACGCTCGTGGATGAAGGCCTGCGTTCCCTCTTGTTCCAATCGATCCTCTCCAAGCCGTGAACTACCAAGTCCTCCTGATGCAGCTCCTGCCCGAAGCCGTGCTGGTTCTAACGGCTCTCGCGCTCCTTGGCGTGGCCCTGGCTTCGGAACGTCGGACCGGCCAGCCTTTTGCCGTGAGAAACGCGGTCGTCATCACCGCCACCGGCATCCTCATCGCGGCCTTCTCCCTTACCCGCGTGCCGGTCGAAGCGGCGCAAGGCGGATTGATCCTGATGGACCCGGTCTCGCGGCTTTTCAAGGGCGTGGTGCTCGGTCTCGGTTTGCTCGCCGTCCTGCTGCCACCCGCTCACAAGGAGATCCGCCACGTGGGTGAGTTTTTCGCGCTGATGCTTTTCGCCCTGACCGGCCTGCTGCTGACCACCGGAACGAACCATCTGCTGTTCCTCTTCGTGGCGTTGGAACTCGCGAGCCTTTCGCTCTATCTGTTAGCCGGTTTCCCGCGGACCGCGCGTGCGGCCGAAGCGTCCTTGAAATACTTCCTCTTCGGCGGTGTTTCCGCCGCCTTCCTGCTCTTCGGTCTCAGCCTGATCTACGGCTTCTCCCACGCGGCCACGCTCTCCGAGGTCGCGGTCGCATTGAAATTCGGCGCGTCTCCGCCCGCCATGACCGGTTTGGTCATGGTGCTCGTGGGTCTTGGTTTCAAACTCGCCGCCGCGCCATTCCACTACTGGGCTCCCGATGTCTATCAGGGCGCTCCCGCCACCAGCGTGGCCATGGTTTCGGCAGCCTCGAAAGTGGTTGGCTTGGTGGTGCTCGTCAGATTCTTGCTCGTGGGTTTCCACTCTGCGGGCGGTTCCGCCGCGTGGTGTGCGATGAGCGCCGGTTGGTCGCTCTGGCTTGCGGTGCTCGCCGCGGTTTCCATCATTTTCGGAAACGTCCTGGCCCTCGCGCAGACCAGCGTCCGCCGCCTGCTCGCCTATTCCGCGGTGGCGAACACCGGCTACCTGCTCGTCGGCATCTGCGCCAATGGCAGCGCGTCGGCGGGGGCGTCGTTGTTCTACGTCGTGGTCTATGGCCTCGCCACGCTCGGTGCGCTCGCCGTCACCGCATCCGTCGAACGCGCGCATGGAAACGACAGCCCCCAAGCCTTCGCCGGATTGGTGCACCGCTCGCCGTTGCAGGCGGTCGCCTTGTTCATCTTCATGGCCTCGCTGGCCGGCATTCCGCCGCTCGCCGGATTCATCGGCAAGTTCGCCATCTTCAGTTCGGCCCTCGCAGGAACGATGAAGGGGGAAAACTCCGGCATCGCATGGCTCGTCGGCCTCGCCTCCGTGATGAGCGCGGTGTCGCTCTACTACTACCTCTCCATCCTCAAGCAGGTCTTTGTGAAAGACGCCACGGAGGAAACTCCGGTTCTGCTGCCGCTCGGTCACTCGCTCGCTGTTGGGATTCCGGCGGTCGCGCTTGTGATCCTAGGGCTGTTTCCCGCGCTCTTGCTCGAACCGATTTCGAAGGCGGTGGCGGAGTCGCTTGCCCGCCTTTGAGTTCGGCGATTGCTGGACTGATTTCCGAATCACCGAGATTCGAATCAGGTGCCAAGACTCAAAGATGAGGAGTTCAACCTTTAGGTTGCCAGCGAAGAACAAGCAGAAGCTGAACTCCAGCGAACGGCGCTCTATTTCGGAAAAGACCTTCTTTCGGTCCCAATCCATCCATGCGGCAAAATCCGGCATCTGAACGGAACGACATTGACCCGGTTGGGTCGCATGGAAAGATCGCCTCAACTCCCACCGCCATGCTCAAGTCCGGCATTCTCAATCCCCACGTTCTCAACCTGCTCGCCCGCATCCGCCACACGAACACGCTCGTCATTTCCGACTGGGCTTTTCCTTTCTGGCCGCAGATTGAAACGGTGGACCTCGCGCTCACTCACGGCATTCCCACGGTGCTCGACGTGCTCGATCTCATCACGCCGAATTTCCAGATTGGCCGCATCTGGCAGGCGGAGGAGTTTGCGACGAACAATCCTCCGGAAACCGTCGCCCGATTCCAGAAATCCTTCGGTGACATCCCGGTGACCCGCGAGGCGCATGTGGACTTCAAGAAACGCGTGCCACACGCCATCGGTCTCATCCGCACCGGCGATGCCGTGCCTTACGGCAATCTCATCATCGAGTCGGCGTGAAAGGTCACGTCGCCTTCCTGCGGAACATCATCGCCGCGGCGCTGAGGGTACCGGTGCCTATCAGCATCAAGGGCCAGACGAGGGAAAGCACGCGTTCCCACGACGCGTCCTTGAGATAAACGCCTTTCACCACCTCCACGAAGTGCCTCACGGGGTTGATCCAGGTCACGTGTTGCAGCCAGACCGGCATGTTCTCCACCGGCGCGGTGTAGCCTGATAGAAGAATGGCGGGAACCATGAACACGAAGGCTCCGAGGAAGGCCTGCTGCTGGGTCTTGCTGACGGAGGAAATGAACAAGCCCACAC
>DAISZP010000015.1:5545-10372 GCA_036824745.1 Luteolibacter sp. | reverse complement strand
GAACACCGAGATGATCAGGATGAGCGTCGCCTGGAAAAAGCCGATGGACACCGCGGGCGCGGTTTTCCCCATCATGATCATTTCCGGCGAGAGCGGCGAAACGAGGAGTTGCTCGAAGGTGCCCTGTTCCCGCTCGCGGGCGACGGACAACGCGGTGACGATCAACGAGCCGATCGTGGTGATGATCGCCACCAGGCTTGGCAGGATGAAATGCGGGTATTCCAGATTCGGGACGAACCAGTTCCGCGTGACCACTTCCGAAGGAATCACTTTTCCTGCGGCCGCGGCGCGGTCTTTCAGATACACGTCGAGCACGGATTGCAGGTAGCTGAAGGCGATCTGCGAGCTGTTGGACCGGCGTCCGTCGAGCGTGACCTGCACGGGCGAACTCTCGCCTTGGGCGACTTTACGCGAGAAATCCTGAGGGATGTGGACCGCGAGCAGCGCCTGTCGCGCGCCGATGGATTCGGACAATTCCCGCTGGCTCCACACCGGGATGATTTCGGTGAAGGCTCCCGATGCGGCGAAGCGCTGCATCATTTCCACCGAGACGCGCCCTTGGTCTTCGTTGAACACGGCGAGCGAGGCGTTCTTTACTTCCAGCGTGGCGGCGAAGGGAAACAGGCCGGTTTGCAGGATCACCGGCACGAATAACAGAAGCTTGCCGGACTTGGTGCTCAGCAGGGATTGGAATTCCTTGAGCACGAGCGAGTGGATGCGTCGGAGGAAGTTCATTCGAGCCTCCTTCGTGTGAGTTTCGCCGTCAGGCCGAGGAACACCACCGTGGTACCCATCAGCATGAGAATGTCCGGAACGAGCAAACGCCAGAGGCTTCCCGCCTGGAAGATCGTTTGCATGGAGGAGACGAAATACCGTGCGGGAATGATGTGCGTCACCGCCCGCAGCACGGGAGGCATGCTGGAAATCTCGTAGATGAAGCCGGACAACATCACCGCCGGCAGAAACGCGGCGTTGAGCGCGGCCTGGGCGGCGTTGAACTGGTTGCGCATGCCGCTGGAGATTGCGAGTCCGATGCCGAGCACGCTGAGCAGGAAAAAGGAGCCCGTCACCCAGATGGCGGTTAGAGTGCCGCGGAAGGGAACCTTGAGGATCCAGTGTGCCACCGCCACGCAGATGAGCAGGGAAACCATGCCAAGACCGTAGTAGGGCAGGATTTTCGAAAGCAGGAGTTCCACCCGCGTGACGGGCGATGCGAGCAGCGCCTCCATGGTGCCGCGCTCCCACTCGCGGGCGACGACCAGCGAGGTGAGCAGCGCGCCGATCACCGTCATGACCACCGTGATCGATCCGGGGATGATGAAGTTCCGGCTTTGGGCCGAAGGGTTGAACCAATAGCGCGGTTCGAAGGTGACTTCGAGTTTCAGTTCCTGCCCGCGGTCCTCGTAGCGTTGGAACATCCAGGTCTGCCACACGCCGCCGACGGTCGAGCGGACGAACTGCGCGATGTTAGGTTCCGAACCATCCGCGATCAACTGGATGGGAGCGGTTTCTCCCGGATGGGCGAGATTCCTGCTGAAGTCCTGCGGGATCACCACGAATCCCCGGATCCGGGAATCGACGATGGCGCGCTCAAGTGCGGCACGCGATTCATAGCGGTGAACCTCCAGCCACGGCGAACCCGTTAGAGCGTCCGCGAAAGATACCGCATCCTTGCCCATGTCTTCGACACGCAGGCCGATCCGCAGACGTGATGAATCGAGGTTGATGCCGTAGCCGAAGATGAAGAGCATCAACACCGGCATGAAGAACGCGATGAGGATGCTGCTCGGATCGCGGAAAATCTGCAGGGTTTCCTTCCAACACAGCGCTCGCAGTCTTCGGATGGATGGAAAACTCATGCTTCCTCCTCTCCGGTGATGAGGGCGATGAACGCGTCCTCCATGGAAGGATCGGGGTTTTCAGCCGTGGCGGTTTGCGCCTTCAACTCGTCCGGCGTGCCGTTGGCGATGAGTTTCCCCCGGAAAACCAGACCGATTTGATCGCAGTATTCCGCCTCGTCCATGAAATGGGTGGTGACCATCACGGTGACACCGCGTTCGACGAGGCCGTTGATGTGGGTCCAGAACTCGCGGCGCGTGACCGGATCGACGCCCGAGGTGGGTTCGTCGAGAAACAGGATGTCCGGCTCATGCATGACCGAGCACGCCAGGGCAAGGCGTTGTTTGTAGCCCAGAGACAGGGAGTCGGTGGGCGCATCGAGAAACGCACCGAGGTGGAAGATCTCCGCCATCTTCTGCGTCTTGCGTTTCCGTTGCACGCCATGGAGGCCGTAGATGCCCGAGAAGAATTCGAGGTTGCCCCGCACGCTGAGGCTGCCGTAAAGCGAGAACTTCTGCGCCATGTAGCCGAGCCGCTGGCGTGCCTTGCCCGCGCTTTTGCGCAGGTCCAGACCGACGACCGAGGCGCGGCCGGAGGTGGGTTTCAGGAGTCCGCACATCATCTTGAAGGTGGTGGACTTGCCCGCGCCATTGGGACCTAACAAACCGTAGATCGTGCCACGGCGGACGCGGAAACTCACCCGATCGGTGGCGGTGAAGTCGCCGAACTTCCGTGTAAGCTCCACCGCCTCGATGACGACCTCGTCCTTGCCCTCGATGGCGCGGATATGGCGGGCCAACACGGATTCGCCGCCGGGTCCGCCGCCCATCCGGTCGATGAACGCGTCTTCGAAACGCGGCTCCACCGCCGCCCATTCGGCATCGGCGGGTGCTCCTAACAACGCTGGAGGAAAGTGCGGTGGCATCACAGGCGCGTCCTTGTGGAAGGTGAGCCGCAGGTGATGACCCTGGATCGTGCCATCGCTGATCTCGGGGCGGGTTAGGGTTTTCGCGAGAAGCTGGCGCTTGTGGTCTCCCGGATTGCGGAGGTGCCAGCAACGCCCGACGAGCGGTGCGGTCATCTCCGCGGGCCTGCCGGAGAAGATCAATTGTCCTTCGTGCAGGACGATTGTGGTGCCGCAGGTTTCCGCTTCCTCCAGATAAGCGGTGCTCCAGACCACGGCCATGCCATCGTTGACGAGCTGGCCGACCATTTCCCGGAGCTCGCGGCGCGAGACCGGGTCCACACCGACGCCGGGTTCATCCAACAGCAGCAGCTTCGGCGTTCCTAACAACGCACAGGCAAGGCCGAGTTTTTGTTTCATGCCGCCGGAGAGTTTTCCGGCGAAGCGGCCGGTGAAGCGTTTCAGATCGGTGAAGGCGAGCAGTTTTTCAAACGCGGCCTCGCGCTCATCACCGATCACGTTCCGCAGATCGGCGTGGAGTGTTAGATTCTCCAGGACGGTCAGATCCTCGTAGAGGCCGAACTTCTGTGGCATGTAGCCGAGTACATGGCGAAGTGAGGAAGCGTCTTTGGAAGGATCCTCGCCGAGTGTCGTCAGTTCGCCGCCGCTTCTCACCAGCAATCCCGCGATGAGCCGCAGCAACGTGGTTTTTCCCGCGCCATCGGGACCGACGAGTCCGGTGATGTGGCCGGTGCGGATGTTTCCCGAAACTCCGCGCAGGGCGGGGGAGTCCATTCCGGGGAAGGACTTGGTCAGATTGGAGAAGCTGACGACGACATCCGACACATCACTTCGCGTTGGGATCCAGTGAAACGGTGACCGGCATGCCTTGGCGGAGTTCCTTGTCCGCATCCTCCACCACGATGCGCAGCCGATAGACCAGCGAGGTGCGGAGTTCGGGAGTTTCCACGGACTTCGGCGTGAACTCGGCTTTCGGGGAAACGAATCCGACTTTTCCGTGATAGGGACGCTCCGGGCGGCCGTCGGTTGTTAGGACGACCTTCCGGCCGGTGGGGAAACTTCCCAGTTCGGTCTCATGCACATAGGCGCGGACCCACACGGGTTTTTCCAACGAAAGCGAAATCACGGTGGCTCCGGCCTGCACGACCGCTCCCGGCTCCAGCGCGCGGGTGAGCACGATGCCATCGGATGGCGCCTTAAGTTCGCTGTCCTCGACACGCAGCCTTGCGGTGGAAACCGCGGCCTTCGCCTGCGCGGCGCGGGCATTTGCGGCGGCGATCTCTTCCGGGCGGAATCCGGCTTCCAACAGTTTGAGTTTCGCCTCCGCCACCTTCACGCGCTGCTCCGCCTCGTCGAGCGCGGCTTGCGCGCTTTCCAGATTCTGGCGGGATGTGCCTCCGCCGCCTAACAACGCGGCATGCCGCTCCATCACACTGCGCGCGTCGCGGACGATGACATGGCTTTCCTCGACCGCGGCCCGTGCCTGTTCGATTTCCTCCTTGCGGTAGCCGGTCGTTTTCAATGCGAGATCCGCCTCCGCGGCCGCAAGCTCGGCTTCCGCCCGGGCGAGTTCATGCTGATAGGGTTGGGAGTCGATGCGGGCGATGACCTCGCCGGCTTTGACGGAATCCCCCTCGTCCTTGAGGACCTCGGCGAGTTTTCCAGCCACACGGAACCCGAGGTCCACGCCGCGGATGTCCACGTTGCCGTAAAGTTTCAGCTCGCCGTTGGAAGCGGCGAACAATTCCCGCAGTTTCCATGCGGCGATCGCGGCAAGTGAAAGGACGAGGATCGCGAGAAGGAACTTTTTCATGAGCGGCCTGTGGTTCAGGCGGATGAAACGAAGTATCATTCTGGGCACGTGGGTTCAACCGCCGCAACGAAAGCGGATGCAGATTGTCTCCGAGGTGTTTGAAACGGGGTCGCGTGATCTGGCCGCAACCCCGCGCATTTTGCGATTCGCCGCGCCCGGCTTGAGCGGATTCCGGAATCGGTTTGCCTGCCGGGAGATCCGATCCTACAAGTCCACTGCAACGCCATGGCAGACAAACCGTTCTTTTATC